>WREI01000051.1 GCA_009779405.1 Clostridiales bacterium | reverse complement strand
GGTTTACGAGTTGGCGCAGATAGAACTTGAACGCCGAAAGACGGGTGATAACAGGCACAGCGGGTCTGGACTTTTCGCAAGCAGAATTAAATGCGGTTGTTGCGGTTCATGGTTCGGCTCGAAGGTCTGGCACTCGAATACCAAGTATAAACGCACCATTTACCAGTGCAACGCCAAGTTCAAGAACGGCGAAAAATGCACCACGCCGCACTTGACCGAGGAAGAGATAAAGTCAGCGTTTATATCGGCGGCAAACAAGCTGATAGCCGACAAGCAGAGCATTGTCGCTGACTTCCGAGAGTTTGAAACTGTGCTGTTTGACATGGCCGACCTCAACAAAGAACACGGCGACCTTTCCACCGACCTTGCGGTCACGGCGGAGTTAATTCAAAAGTGCATTGCTGAGAACGCCCGTGTCGCCCTCGACCAAGCGGAATACCAAAAACGCTACGATGGTCTGGTGGGGCGGTTTGAAACGACAAAAGCGCGGCTTGCCGAAGTCGATGAGCAGATTTCACAGAAACGCTCACGCAAGGAAGTGTTCCGAAGGTTTATCGCTGACCTTGAAAAGCAGGACGGGGTACTTACCGACTTTGATAATTCACTCTGGTGTTCGCTCGTGGACTTCGCCACGGTTGGCTCGAACGGTAAAACCGACTTCACTTTCAAGAACGGACTGACAATCACAGCATAAAACAAAAACGCCGCAGAGCCACGACAGGCTTTGCGGTTTTTCTATTTGGCGATTATGGGAAGCGGACAGGGTGTGTGCAATGCACACAGCAGACGGTAATAATTAAATTGTATCAATCTCGCAGTCTACATTTCTACATAGGTTTCAACCAAATCCCATCCTTTCTCTTTGACATAGTCGGAAAGTATTTGCTTCTGATTGCTGATACTCATACTTTCCAAATTCCCGTTGTTGTCGTCACGGGAGAGACGAACGTAAATGCCCACGTTGAAGCAATTTAGCTTTTTCACAATTTCCTCCTTCCAAGCAAATTGCGTGATTGCAGCATTTACTCCTGTCCACATCCATTTTATCTAATGGAGCAAACAAAAAGCAAATGTGTAAATCACGCTTGTGTTCTCAATAACGCATTTTGAATGCCGCGACTGCAGCGAAGTACAAAGCGTCCGTGTATGCTCGCTCGCCACTTAATACGCTCTTTGTTCTTATGTGCGCCCCGCCACGAATTTTGTATATGGTTTCAACGCTCGTTATGGTATTCACTTCGCGTTGAATTACACGGCAGAAAACGTCTTGATCCTCCATATCTGAATTGCGATTGTTTTCGTGTACATTACTTCGCATTTTTCGCATTCCTTTTCTCACCCACCATATAATCTCGCCCGTGTAGACTGTGGCAGATTTGGCAGGGTTCTTCGTCGGTTTGGAACGGGTTCACGCGCAGGATGTGGAAGTCGCCGCTGTCGTAATAGTTCTGCGCACAGCGGGTCTTCGACCACGTCTTCCGTTCCGCCGAAGCGCATATCCACCATGGGCAGCGCATGAAAGCGCTCCCTTGCGGCATCGGCCGCCGAACGCGCGGTATGGTATAGTGAGATCCCCATTGCCAGCGCGGCTGTCGCGGCGGCCAGTAGCAGCAGGGAGATGCTTACTGCCGCGCGGCTCTTCAAAAAGGATTTGCGAAACAAACGCTTCATGATGTCTCCTTCAGCAATCGGTTGACTTTTCTTTTGCTTACGATCCATACCGCCCCGGCGCTGACGCCGAGGAACAGTACGCCCTGTATGCCCAGGGAGAGCAAGGTCAACGGAACCGCTTTGCCCGCGGTAAGGACGCGCCGCGATATCTCTTCTGCCCTGCCGTCCGTCTCCCCCGTCCAAGGGTTGCTGCCCTGATCCGCGCCCGCGCCGAGGTCGGAAAAGGCTTGGTTATAGGTGTCTGATTCGAAGACATTTTGGTACACCTGCGCTTCCAATTTGCCGTACAGGAAGGTGCTGGCCATGCCGCCAAGCAGGGCGCTTGCTATCCAGAGACCCATGCAGGCGATCAAAAACACCGAAAATACCTTCCGCGCGGGCATGCCGAGACTGCGCAGGGTTCCCATCGTATGTTTGGCGCGGAAGACGTGCAGGAACAGGAAGATGCCGACAACCGCAAGCCAGGCCAGCAGAGTGACCAGCAGAATGGTCCGCGCGTTGCTTCGCAGTTCCGCCAGAAGGGGCTTGACGTGGGAATAGCCTTGATCCAAAACGCTCACCGAGCTGCGCAATTCTTCCGGCAAAGATTCCAAGAATGCGTCCGCGTCATCGGGGCTCTTCAAGTAAAAGCCCCACATCACCTGCGGCACACGCCAAGAGTCCGTTTCCTCGTTCTCGCTCCTCGGCGTCGCCGCCGCGGAGACGAAGATCGTGCCGGGGTTGTAATATTGGGCATAGCCAGAATCCTGCCAGCCCATCGACTGATAGATGCCCACGACCTCATATTCCACGGTGGCGAAGACTTCGTACCTGTCGGCGGGGGACTGTACACTCCATTCCTGGCTGCCGTCCACCAGATTTTCCGTGTAGATATATTCCGTATCCCGCAGTCGGAGCGTGAGCCTGTCCCCGATTTGCACACCTTGGCGCCGAGCCAATTCGCCGCTGATCACGCAGAGGGCGCCCCTTTCCCCGGGCGCAATGCCCCGCCCCTCCAAAATGTGCATCGCGTTTATATTGAACGGCGCGCTGCGCTGCAAATCCCCCGTTGTGACGATGAAAAGGGCTTCCATCGTCTCCCTGCAATTGCGGATGAGCGCATACCAGTGCGCCGCGTCCGCCGCCGCCAGACCCGTGCTCTGCGCAAGGGCTTCGGCGCTGCCGCAGTCGGGGGCGCTGTTATTGGACAGGATGATAAACCTGTCCGCGTCCAGAGCGATGCCGTAAAAAGGCTCCTCCACCTCTTCAAGTATGGGCAGTTCCGTAAACACCCCGCCGATAAGCGTTTTTTTGACTTCTGCGCGCGCTTGCCATAGAGCAGGCAGCGCATGCCCACTTCCAAGCCGTAGGGGAGCGGCTCAAGCTCTTCCCTGCTGATTTCCACATATAACAGCTCTTTTTCCAAGGGAAAGGCGGAATTCCGTGCCAAATAATCGTTGACTTCGAAGATGTACAGATAGCGCGGATAGGTTTCTTTTCCCTCATCGGGAAAAATAAAACCGGAGTCCTTTAAGTATTCGGGGATTACGTAGACCCCGCCCGGCTCAATCAATTCCTTGCCGATGAGCGTGGCGTCCGCGACGATTTCGCGATAGAGTTCCTCATAGCAGCCCTGTCCCGCCCACCAGATTTGCATTAGCCCGCTCGGAAAGCTCCGATGTACATCCTCGGAGCGCAGGGCTTTCAGGTCCTCCGCATAGCCGAGATAGATGCGGCGCTCGTCCCGCGCCAGCAGGGCATGCGCCGAGAACGCTTCCCGCGCGTCGTCAAAAAGCCGCTCGCGCCGCAGTTGTTCCGCGGCGTCCCAGTCCTCCTCCTCGGCGTATACTTTTCCGAAAGTCAGTATGGGCAGCGCGCGGAACCTGTCCCGCGCGTGGTTGGCCGCCGTGATGGCCGTATAATACAGGGAACTGCCGACAGCCAGCGCGACCGTCGCCGCGCCCAAGAGTAAGAGCGAAAGGATCACCGCCACGCGGCTTTTGAAAAAGGATTTCAGAAACAGGCCCTGCATAGGATACATCCTCCTACATATTTTTCAACAGTTCCACCACGGTCTCATAGGCCAAATTTGTATATAACTCATATACCAAACCCCCATGCTCCCAGGAAACAGTGTACGCGCCCCCGGTCGTCTCGATCCGATAGGTCTTGCCCTTGTGGGTAAGGAATTCCCCGGCTCCCTCGTTCACAAAGACCCAAGCAGTTTCCCCGGCGGGGATTGCCCGTATCGTATAGCGGATATAGTTTCCGTCGCGCAGGCAGAGGAAGGTGACGGCGTTCCCGCCCTCCGGCGCATTGTCGGTTATGCTGACCAAATAAAACCCTTCGGGCAGCGGGAGCGGCAGGGGCGCAAAGCCCAATGCCGCGATGGCCTCGTCATAACTCCCGTAGGCGCCGCCCGCGACGATATCCTTGCTGTGCTCGTATACGACATCCTCGCCATAAGCAGGGTCGTCTTGGCCGATCAAATGAATGGTTATATATTCTTCCTCCGTCAATTCCATCGGCGCGTCGGACAGGGAGATATAGCGCGGATCCCCGCTCAGAACCGTGCGCCAAATGCGAAAACCGAACGCCTGCGCCACAAGGGACACGAGCAGCACGGTCAGCGCGACGCTGGCGCAGACGGCCAAGCCCCTGCGCGCCCAAGCCCGGTTGCGGCGTTCCCGCGCGGCGCGATGTGCCGCCAATGCGTCGAGCGTCCTGCCTGCTTCCTCGATGTTCAGCAGGCATTCCTCGATCAGCAGGGCGTCCTGCGCGGCGGGGGGGGTATTCATCTCCCGCGTGAGCGCCCGCTCCGCGGCGCGCCGCGCAGATGCGCAAAGCCAGGGCAGGGAGATATTTCGTTTCCATTGTTTCAACAGATTTCTTTTCATACCCATGTATCCCGAAAAGGGGCGCAAAGGTGACGTGGGAATATATGTTATCTGTGCGGCGGCGAAAATATATTGCCCGCATGGGGATGATTTGTGTTAAACTGCATGCAGAATATGAAACAAGGGAGGGGGCGCGGCGTATGAGGGGCAAGCGTGAGCTGTGGGTCAAGGCGACAAGAAGCACGGAGATCACGGAGAGGGAAAGGGCGCACCGCAAGCTGGCGCGGGCGCTGGCGGCGGAGAGCATCGTGCTGCTGCAAAACGATGGCGCGCTTCCCATCGCGCCGGGGCGCGTGGCCCTGTTCGGCGCGGGCGCGGCGGCGACCGTCAAGGGCGGCACGGGCAGCGGCGAGGTCAACGAGCGCCACGCCATCAGCATTTGGGAAGGAATGAAAAGCGCAGGCTTCGGCATAGCAACCGAGAATTGGCTGGATAGCTATGTCAAGCTGTTGGCGGCAGAGAAGACGAAGTTCTATAAGGCCTTTTTCAGAAAGGCGCAGAAGGCCCTGTTCCGCGGGGACGATTTTCGCATCAATATTCTGGCGGACTCGTTTCAATATCCTGTCGACCCGCCCGTCACAGACGGGGATATCGCGGCGAGCGGCACGGATACCTGCATCTATGTCCTCGCGCGGCAGGCGGGCGAATGTTCCGACCGCAACTTGGATAGCGGCGAATATGCCCTCGCGCCCGAGGAGATCGAGAATATAAAACTCTGCGCGGCAAGCTATGCGCGCTTTATTCTGGTTATCAACGCAGGCAGTTCCGTTGATATAGGCGCGTTGGACGACGCGGACGGCATCAATGCCATCCTCTATTTCTGCCAGCAGGGCATGGAGGGCGGCGCCGCCTTTGCCGATATCCTCACGGGCGCCGTCTCACCGTCCGCCTGCCTGACGAACACTTGGGCGAAACAGTATGACGATCTCCCCTTTGCGCGGGAATACAGCTATCTCAAGGGCGAGATCGGCAGGGAATATTATAAGGAGGGCATCTATGTCGGCTACCGCTATTTCGACAGCTTTGCCGTCGCCCCCCGCTACGCCTTCGGCTACGGGCGCACATATTCCGATTTTTCGATGCAGCATCTAAGGACAAATATCGACAATACCGCCGTTTCCGTCGCGGTTCGCGTCACCAATACAGGGGGCATATACAGCGGCAAAAAAATCGTACAGCTCTATATCAGCTGCCCGAACGGCAGGCTGAAGCGGGAATACCAAAGTCTCGCGGCCTACGCCAAAACCCGCGTGCTCGCGCCGGGCGAAGCGGAGGATATAACCCTGTCCTTCGATATGGCGGAGCTCGCGGGCTATGACGAAGCGGCGTCCGCCTATATTCTGGAGGAGGGGTTATACCGCCTGCGCTTGGGCGCTTCCTCGCGGGATACGGCGATTATCGGGGCCATATCCCTCGATCAAACGGTCATAACGGAGCAGTGCGCAGCGCTTTGCCCGCCGCTCTGCGCGCTGCCCGCGTTCGCGCCGACGGATGCCGAAGAGGAATGCGCCGACGCCGATATGGCAGTTTGGCCGATAAAGGCTTCCGATTTCAGCACAATCCGGCACGATTACCGACAGACCGAACCCGCCCTGGGCGCAAAGGCAGCGACATGGTTGGACAAGCTCTCCCTCGCTGAGTGCATACAATTCCTGTTCGGCACCGAAAATGCGGGCCGCGGCGCGCTCAACGTACCCGGCAATGCGGCGTCCACCACCCCGGCTTTTTTGGACAGGGGCATCTCCAACCTCTCCCTCTGCGACGGCCCGGCGGGCGTTCGTGTGGGGCGCGTGTCGGTTGCCGCAAAATCCGGCGCGGTCAAGACCGTGGAACCCATGGTGGAGATGTTGCGCTATGCGGGACCGCTTATCAAAGCCATTATGTTCGGCAATCCGAAACGCGGGGAACTGTTCTATCAATATGCCACCGCCTTCCCCGTTGGGACGGCGCTGGCGCAAACCTGGAACACGGCGCTTTTGGAAAGCTTCGGCAAGGCCATCGCCACGGAGATGGCGGAATTCGGCGTCACTTTCTGGCTTGCGCCGGGCATGAATATCCAGCGCAATCCCCTCTGCGGGCGCAATTATGAATATTACAGCGAAGACCCAATTCTGACGGGCAAGACGGCGGCGGCGATCACAAGGGGTGTGCAGGAACGCGAGGGCTGCTATGTCACGCTCAAACACTATGCCGCTAATAATCAGGAACAACTGCGCAACCATTCCGACAGCGTTGTGTCGGAACGCGTGCTCCGCGAAATCTACCTCAAAGCCTTCAAAATCGCCGTTCGGGAGAGCGCCGCCAAGGCCGTGATGACCAGCTATAACCTGCTCAACGGCAGCTATACGGCCAACAGCTATGATCTGTGTACAAAATTGCTCAGAAACGAGTGGGGCTTTGCGGGCGTCGTGATGACCGACTGGTTTTCGACCGGGAAGGGCATGGCAAGCAACGGATTGGCGATCAAGAGTGGAAACGATCTCATTATGCCGGGCGGGAAGCGCTATAGGAAAGCCCTAAAACGGGACTGCGCCAAGGGCCTGCTTTCGGAAGCCGACATACGCCGCAGTTGCGCCCGCATTCTCGAAGCAATCGCGGGCAGCCTGACACAGAAGGAACTTGAAGCACTGCGCAAGTCCTAATACCCCGCCAACTTCCGCAGTTGTATGCGCAGGCGCTGCATGCGCTTTTTGACGACATTCGTACTGACGCCGAGCGCGCGCGCAATCTGTACCTGCGTCTGGCCCTCGATATAGAATAGGGTGTATAGGCGGCTTCTCAGCCGGGCGAGCAGAGCTGCTTCGTCTATCTGTCCGTCGATTTGGGGGTAGGGGTCATAGCCTGCGAGATCCGTGCGCGCGGGCAGTGCAACGGTGGCCGCGCTTCTGTATTTGGCGATCTGATGTTTGGCGGTGTTCATCAGCCAGCCGCCTATCCGGGGATGCGTTTGCAGCGACTCCGCCTTTTGCAGTGCAATCTCAAAGACTCGATGCGCGCACTCGCTCGCCGCGTCCTCGTCGCGCGCCAGACTCGCCTTGCAGTAACGAAACAAAACCGGATAATACTGCGCATATAACGCGTCCCAAAACGCTTTCGGGTCCCCGTTGTCCATGCTTCGATTATAGCATGATGGCGGAAACAGGCAATAGGGTTTTGGGTTTACCCTCCCCCTCCTCGGGGCATACTACCCCCATGCTCCCCTTTTTGCTCACTCTCGATATCCTGCTCACGCTGTTTTATGCCGTCAGTCTGCCCATTGAGGTGGATTTTCGGGCGCAGGCGGACGCGCGCCGCGGGCGGGCGCTGATCAGCGTTCGCTTTCTGCGCGTGTTCCGTATACGCATCCCCGCCCTGCTCTTTCTGACGGATGCGCCGTCGGGTACCCTGGTGCTCAAACTGCCGGGCGGGAGGGAGCGCGCGTACCCGTTGCTGCGGCGCCCCAAGCGCGGGGGGCTGCCTTGGCGGGCGTTCCTCTCCTATGATATCGACCTCTTGCGCCTGCGCTATACGCTCGGTATACAGAACGACGCGGTGGCGACCGTCTTCGCGCTGGGCGCATTGCGCATCGTCACCGATATAGCCACCAACTTTTTCGGCCTGCCTGCCGAAACTTTTGTGCAGCCGCATTTCGGCGGCAATACGTTTGAAATCCATGCGGAAGGTATGTTTCAGGTCCGTTTGGTACATTCTATCTCTAACTACCTGCGATACAAAATAAAGGAAAGAAGGTATATCCATGCATCCCGTTGAATCCATCATTCAAACCACCATGTCGCAACTGAAAGGGATCGTCGACGTGAACACGATCGTCGGCGACCCGATTTACAGCGAGGGGAATACCCTGGTCTTCCCCGTCTCCAAAATCAGCGTGGGCTTTTTGTCCGGCGGCGGCGAATATGAGCGCAAGGGCAATACACAGCTGAAGAATTATAATGCCGAAAGCGGCGCCTTCTTCCCCTTCGCGGGTACGGCGGTCGCGGGGGTCTCGGTCACGCCCAAGGCCTTTATCTCCGTGCACGACGGGCAGATGAAGGTGACGCCCGCCGAGTTCGATACGACCTTGGATCGGTTGGTGGAGATGATCCCCGGCGCCATCTGTCAGGTGCAGGAAGCGATCCAAGCCGCGAAGGGCAAGCAGAAGGAGCCTGCTGACGAATCCGAAGCAGAGCAATGAGACGGATACTCGCACTGCTCCTGCTGCCGTTGTTGTTTATCCCGACAGCGACAGCGGCTGCGGACACACCCATACCGGGCGGCGCCGTCCGCCACCACAGCGCGGCGGCCATCCTGATCGAAGCGGCGTCGGGGCGGGTACTCTATGCCCACAATGCCGAGTCAAAGCTGCCCATGGCCAGCACAACCAAGGTGATGACCTGCCTTTTGGCGCTGGAAATGGGGGATTTGGACGCGCTCGTGTCCGTAGCGGACGCGGCCATCGGCGTGGAGCCCAGCTCCATGTATTTGCAGAAGGGGGAGAAGATCGCCCTGCGCGACCTGCTCTACGGGCTGATGCTCCTCAGCGCGAACGACGCGGCCGTGGCCATCGCCTGCCATTTGGACGGGTCCGTCGCCGCCTTCGCCGCGCGCATGAACGCCCGCGCCAAAGAATTGGGCTGTGAAAACACGAATTTCGTCAACCCCAACGGCCTGCCCGCCGCCGACCACTATACCACCGCGCGCGAGCTGGCGATCCTCTGCGCGGCGGCCATGCAAAATGAAACCTTCCGCGAGATTATCGGGACGGAATATTATGTAACCAAGACGGGCAACCACGCGCGGCAGCTGAAAAACAAGAACCGCCTGCTCTGGAGCTTCGACGGCGCGAACGGCATCAAAACGGGCTATACGCGCGCCGCGGGCAAATGCCTGACCTTCGCCGCCGAGCGCGACGGTCTGCAATTGGTGGGCGTGCTGCTCCACTCGGGCGATATGTGGGGCGATGCGAAGGCCCTGCTCAACGCGGGCTTCGCGGCGGTGGAGTTGCGGGATATCGTGGACGCAAACGTGTCGCAGGCCAAGGTGCAGGTGCAGTCCTCCACAACCGAAACCCTCGAACTCTATCCGCGCGAGGACTATCGTTATCCCATGCGCCGCGACGGCAAGGATGAAATCCGCGTGGAGATCCAAGCGGCCAGCCACGCCCTCGCGCCTGTCCCGGCCGGGCAAACCCTCGGCCACGTCTATGTATACCTGAACGGCAACCTCATCTGGCAAACCGAGCTCGCCCCCCGCGAAAGCGCCGGGCGCTATGGGCTCAAGGAGTATTGGCAGATGCTGGTGGGCGAGTGGGTGGCGTAACGCAATGGTCAGTGCGCCAATGTTCAACGCACAATGTTGGAAGAAACACCCTGCGGGCGTTTCTTTTGACTTTATGAATAGGGTCATTAAATAAAAGAGATGCCTTAGGCAGCTCTACCGCCATTGTGCATTGAACATTGATCATTAGCCCATTGATGATTGCACATTGACCATTCCTTGTTGTATAATGGCGTCGGGGGAAAATCCAATGCGCCTACAAAAATACCTCGCCGCGGCGGGCGTCGCCAGCCGCCGGGCCTGCGAAAAACTGATTGAAAACGGACGCGTCACGGTCAACGGGATTGTGGCGCGGCTCGGTATGTCCGTCGAGGAGGGGGATGCGGTCTGTTTGGACGGGAGCCCCCTACTCTTGGAAGAAAAAAAGGTCGTCATTATGCTGTACAAGCCGCGCGGCGTGGTTTGCACCACAACCGACCCGCAGGGGCGGCCCACGGTGCTGGATTATGTGAAAGATGTGCCCGCGCGGCTCTATAATGTGGGGCGGCTCGACCTCTATTCGGAGGGGCTTATTTTGCTCACCAATGACGGCGAATTCGCCAACCGTATGACGCACCCGAAATACGGCATGCGCAAGACCTATTACGCGGTCTGCGACGGTATTTTGACGCAAGAAGAAATCCACGCCCTGGAGCAAGGCGTGGATTTAGAGGACGGACTGACCGCGCCCGCGAAAGTGTTGCGCCCGCGCCGCACGGTCAGCGGCCATACGGCCTTCTCGATTGTCTTATCCGAGGGCCGCAACCGCCAGATCCGGCGCATGCTCGAGGCCGTGGGACACAAGACCCTGCGCCTGAAGCGCGAAGCCGTGGGCGCGCTCACGCTCGGCTCACTGGAACCGGGGCAGTGGCGCTATCTGACGCAGGCGGAGATAGACGGGCTAATACCCGATGGCCTTTAGGAAATCATTGATCGCGCCTTTATACGCATCGTCCGCATCGATATAGATAAAGGTGTTGTCAATGCGGGAGATCACATAATACATGCCGTTCGTGGAGAGCTTGTAATATGAGAAATTCCGCATGTTCATGGAGGTATAGGACGAGACCGAGCCCTTCTTCGCTTCAAAAACGGTATAGTTCTGCTGATACGCGTCGATAGCCTCCTCCACACTGGGCATAACGATGAATTCGATCTGGTACTCAATCGCATCGATACCCGCGACGGCAATCAAATATGCTTCCACCGCGCCTTCCGGCACCTGTTCGATGGCATCCACCACCAGGAGTCCCGCCGCTTCGGCCTTCGCCTGAAATTCGGCGGCGTTGATGGGCGTACGGTCGGATTGGCAACCGCCCGCCGCGGCCAAGAGGAACAGCAACGCCAACAGGAACGCCATTCTTTTTTTCATAAAAATTACCCCTTTCGCAAAGAAGATAATGAGAGTGTAAACGTTGCACGCATCGCTGTCAACATAAATATATCATACGCGACGGCGCGGCGTTTCATACCCCGATTTTGAGAAAACGGTTGCATTTTTCGCACAGGTGGTTTATACTCTTGGGGAACTGAATATATGTGGAAAGATGGCTGAGTTGGTCTAAGGCGCACGATGGAAATCGTGTGTATGTTGGTAATTATCGGTCACGGAGCGATGGCTGAGTTGGTCTAAGGCGCACGATTGGAAATCGTGTTCAGGCTAATACCCTGACGAGAGTTCGAATCTCTCTCGCTCCGCCAAACCCCTGAAAACACTGCGTTTTCGGGGGTTTTCTTAACCCCGTGTCGTGTGTACTTGCCCACTTTTTGGGTTGAATCCATTCGAACTTGGCCAAAATCGTTCGAACTTTTCGTGATTACGCAGGCATCCCATGTAGCCTGAGTGGAAGCATTTTTGCATGGGTTCGACCGAAAGTTCGAATGCGTTTTGTTCGCACTTTGCCCAAATGCTGCATCAAACTTATGCAGCAGCGGAAAGTTCGAACAAATCCCGAATCACCCCCTCAATGGTAAGCGGCTTTTCCTCCTCCACTTGTTTGGTGTAGCCAAACACCTTATCAAGCGTTTTGGCGGTATTCAAGCGCATTCCAAGGGTTACATGCGCATAGATTTTTGCGGTCGTTTGCACATTTCCATGTCCGAGCCACGCTGATACATCCGCAATGGGAACGCCGATTTCAAGCAGGTACGTTGCAATGCTATGGCGGAGGTCATGGAATCGGATGTGCCGCAATCCATGTTTTTCAAGTAAACGTGTCAACATCTTATTGAAATTGCTTACGCTCGGCTGTTTCCCGTCCGCATACGCAACAACATATCCCGAGTCGATCCAACTACTCCTCATGAACGCCTTCTGTTCATTCTGCTTTTCTTTCAGCCTCAACAGATAATCATAGGTGATATCCAGCATGGGCATGGTTCGCTTGCTGGCCTTATTCTTTGTGCCCTTGGTTATTTCCTTCGAAGATTGAGTGCGCGTTTCGAAGATATGAATCCTCTTTGATCGAAAGTTAACCATATCCCACTTCAATCCGCAAACTTCACCACGGCGAAACCCGTATAGTGTGGCCAGAATGATGGCCGGTTCAATGTCCGTCCCAATAGCTGCTTTCCAAAGGATAGCGAGTTCCTCAATTGAATAGTAGCTGGCTTCATATGACTTTTCTTTCGGAGCCTTCATCATGCGCGCGGGATTGACCGTTATCAACTCATGTGTTACCGCATAATCAAGCGCTGTCTTCAAATTCGCAAGAAATTTGCGTACTGACTGGGCTTTCAACGGTTCGCCGTTCTTCAATCCACCATGCTCCATCTTGTCTTCGGTGAACTTGATGAAGTGCACTGGTTTCAGGTCTCGCATCCGAAGCTTCATAGGCTCAAAATATGGGATGATGTGATCAAAGACATTCCTTTGATAGCCTGCCCAGGTTGTTTCTTCAACGTCTTTTACGATGACTTCATTGATCCAATACTTGAGAAAATCAACGAAGAACGTCCCCGGATCCGGTTTGCGAAGTAATTCTTCCTCTTCAATTATCATCTGCATCATTACCTTGAATGCTTCAGATTTTCTGGACTGCTTGGTGGAACGCGATTTGCGGACTTCCTGTCCGCGATCATCCGCATAAATCAATATGGCTTGATAATATTGACTTTTCTTGTGCTTGGATAAACACCCCCTAATTTCGATTTGCTTGGTTTCTTGGTTAGACAGCAGTATGTTGCTCATTGATGACACTCCTTTCAATTAGTGCATCTGAGCCTTCGCTGCCATTATTGTAACATGAATCGCCTTCAATTTCACGTATGAATTTCATAACGCTTGATTTCGGGATTCTGTACTTTCCGGCTATTTTACGGGCTGCAAGCTTTCTCTCCTGTATAAATTGATATACTGTCACCCTTCCGATTCGCAGGATGTCCATAACATCAAGCACACTCAATAAATCCGGGTATTCGCGTATGGTTTTTATTTTCATGATCGTCTCCTTTCTGAAAATTCTAAGTCACCCCGTTTCTCGCCTGTGGCGAACAGGTCCATAGACGCGCTGTTGCGCTCTCCCCGCATGGCTATGCCGGGCCGTCCAATGCTGTGACGCGTTCAAAACGAAAGTATCATTGTGCCCCTGCCGGGTCGTCGCGTTACGCGGGTGCCGCCCGCGTATACATGCTCCTGGATCCGGTTGCCAGACCAGATGGATAGCCGCTCTCCGAACAGAGGGATGTGGGAACGTGGGTGTATGCGGTTGTCAATGTGCTACTTTGGATGCCTTCACCCCATATAAACGCAAGGGAAGTCCTCTTTTTCGTGGTGGAAAAAGATTATTTGCAGAAAAACACCCTGCGGCATATTTGGACATGCCGCAGGTGGATGCTTTTCCGTTAGCATCCTTTAGATTATGAATTTTGAGATGCTGACCGCAACTCGCAGCAGGATGTACTGCCTGCAATCCTCGTCCAGATAACCGTTGATTCTGCTGTGGCGGTTGAACAGTGGCATATACATCTTCAAGATTTCCTCAATGGCGTCGTGGTCGCCTGCTACTGCGCGGGCCAGCAAATCGATGAAACTTCTATCCATTCGGCACACCTCCCTTCAGCAGAAGATCCCGCAGCTTTTTCAGTGCCGCGTGTTTCTGGTCGTATACGAACTTGATGGAGTATTCCAACTCCTCCGCTATCTCCTGGGCGGAGAGTTGCTCAATGAAGGACAGCTCCAGTATTCGTCTGCGTAATGCAGGGAGCGATGAAAGCGCGTTCGAGATCCGCTCCTCGGCAAAGTCGAACTCGCTGTCTGGGATGCCGTTTTGCCATCGCTCTGTTTTGGAGGAGGTTCCCTCTTGCAGAGGGGGGGTGTCCGTGGGGGTTTCCCACTTCAAGTGACGCTGCCGACGGACGTAGTCGATTTTGGCGTTTGTGACGATCTGCACCATAAACGCCGTAAACCGGGCAATCAGTTCGCCATCTTTGGAATCAAAGCCATTATTCTGATTTTTGTACAATGCTTGCCTCCTTGGTCATGCCACCCCGGCGACGAGGGACATGCCAAGATGGCATGCGTGTTCTTTGTTTGTGTTCTTGTGCGAAGAGTTGTACTAACGCATGGAAGAGCAGCTCATGGGCTTCACCTCCCTTCTGCGGACGCAAAAATAGGCCATGCCATTTGCGGTATGACCTCTCATTCAATGTGCATGATGTTATATAGAAATGCAGCACCGGAATCCAGTTGCTGCAATGAACGGTTAACACAACCGCACGCAATTAGCTGCAGCACTCTCCCGGTATCCGTTCTGCTCTGTCTCCCTCCTGATGCCGAACGATAAAAGAAATGGGACAGGCAATCAAAACTCGCGTTCTGATCGCCTCTCCCATATGTATTCGTATTGTGTGTGTTGCCCGCTGGCTTACCCGAATTGCCCCAGGCCGACCAGCAGTATATCAAGAGCGTTTGTGTTATTCTTCGTCAGCCCGCCGCCCTGAGCCTTCTCCGTAACGTTTCTGCCTGTTTTTTCGGCCAGTTTGCGTACTGCGGCTTCTATCTTCGCGTTCAAGGTTTCCTCTGAAACTCCATAGGTCAGAATGACCCGAACAGGGTTATCCTTGTTAAGCGTTTCGGGATGCGCTGTCAAGTATTCACTCAGAGCCGCCACGACGACCTCGCTTTTCTTGTTTCCCAAGGATTCAAGAAACTCGCCCACCTGCCGATGCGCGTCAGACTGGGCCCTGAACTGCAGCCCGAATCTGTAACCGTCAGGCGTCCTCATCGCTTATTTCACCGCTTGGGTCAATTTGCGGATGCCAAGCAACTTGTATCCTAAGGCGTTAGCCCGGGGATCCAGCTCAAACGCAGCCTGCGTCACGAGCGGAGATGCTGCCAGGTACTCTTTTAGCAATAAAGCGCCGCCGCCGATAAATATGACCGGGTTCGCGCGCAGATCCACTTTCAGCTCCCGCAGCTGATGCAGAATATCATGCGCATGGTTGCGCACCGCTTCCCGGATCGACGCCTGCACGTCCTCCGGCAAGCTTGTGCGCTTGTTTTGCAACACCGCGTTGATATGTTCCGCGTCAATAAGCATGTCATGCTTGGCCCCCGCCTGTGCAATGATGGGGTTGTACATGCTGATGACGCCCGTTTCCAAGCTGCGGCAGAACTGCAAATCCGGCTGGCCAGCCCGGATGCGCAGTACGTCGGTGGTATAACCGCCGATGTCGATGACAAACATCCTCGGGGCATCCACCATCTCCTGCGCACGCGGGGCAATGGCGGCGTAGGCTTGCGGGAACACAAGCACATTTCGGATGATCACGCTGATCGGTCTGTCGTTATAGGTAAAATTGACCTTCCCGCGCCGAAAATAGGCTCTGAACTTATCGCGCAGTGCGCTGTAATGCTCGGGCGGCAGGCCTACCGCCAGATCAATCTCCTCAACGGGCGAGAATGCCCCCATACGCTCCAACTCCTTGGCGATAGCAAAGAGCGTCAGAGTGAAAAACCTTTCATCCTGCGTCTTATCACGCATGTAAGGGATGCGCTCGTTGGACAGCGCCCATACGCGGTTGTTGTGCTCCACAATATCGGTCTCGTGGATGGTTGCTTTGCCGGACAGCTCCAACAAGCCGGACGTAAAGGTGAAGATCGGGGTCTTCATGGCGTAGTTTCCATGATCGACGGCAATGAGAATAGGCATAATATCAGTTCCTCCTCAAATTGGTTTTCATAGATATTACACCGGCGAGAGCGCTGTTTTGCAACAGAATGCGCATAATTGAGGGAATGCGTGTTTCTGTAATATCCTTGGACAATTCGATTTCGCAGGGCATCTTCATCATAGTGCTATAAAGGACGTTATCCCTGTACCTATGGCTTCATTAAGCTGTTGTCGGTCGTCCCAAACGTTCTTTGCTTATATATCCGTAAAAACGGCAAAAAGGTAACACTTGATTTTTGGAAATGCTAAGGAATTTACATAATCCAAGAATTGCGCTGCGGTTGGCTTTCACTTAAAGAATATTGTTTGTGAAAAGAAGCAAAAAAAGTACAAAAAACAACATGGACACCCACAGCTATGAGTGCCCATAAAACTCTTTTAGGATGCGCGCCTTATTTACATGTTATGGATGATGTGGTTACAGTGATTGAGTGCGTATCTGTTCCGTTTTGCGCATAAAATGTTGCACTTACACGATAGGAGGCACCACTTATCGCGCTTATATCGCTTTTTGTCCAGCTGAATGTGTTGGTGTTGTACGCGAATTGATTTGTCCATGTATTTGTTACAACCCACGCGCTACCGTTCCAACGTTGCAAAGTAATCGTAGTAAGCCCCACTTTTTCTACAACCATGAAAGTCTGCACGGTAGCGTTTATTGTGATTTTTCCTGTGCTTGGGCTGCTGATTTTCAGTGTTGGGGTTTTCAACAAGGTCGCTCTTGTGGCGGAATGTATGATTTCGCTATCAACGGTGTATTGATCCGTGTAATAGGGGTCATTCCCTATAGCTGCGTTCTCATCTGCGAGGGCGGACATCGGAACGGATAGGCATAGGATGACGGCAATAACAATTGCAAGCAGTTTCTTTTGGTTCATAAGTAAGCTCCTTTATTTTAGTGTTTTTAATATTTCGATTACTGTGTCATATGGGACAGTTGTTTCCAGAGTATAAGCCAAATCGGCATACTCCCAAGTCACAAGTATCATTGATTCTCTAACAATGATGATAAAATCAATCGCATTCAATGTAAGTTCTTCACATGAAATTGGTGTCGAAATTGGCGGTAGAGTGATAAGCGATATTTGTCGTGTTTCCGTTCGCGTCTTCGATTCGGATCAATCTCCCCAATGTTCTGTTGCTGTTCGTACCGAAAATCAGCAGATTGTCCCCCTTGTCACGTATCTCTACTTCGGTTCCGCTGTTCGGTACCGTCAATTCCGAACCGTAATTGAGTTCATTGATATACAAAGCCTTATTATTGGTGGTGGAGCTGTATCTATAATAATGCCGTGTGCCATCTCCGTCTATCAAGCGATAGTAATTTGTGCCGCCTATTGTAACTTTTTCAATCGACTGCGAATAATTCAGCCGCCAGCCGTTGCCATAACCTATGTCCGTATCCTTGTCGTTTGTATTATGGACGTGTGCAAGAGAAATCGGCAAGGCGCCGTTGACAATGCTTGCATCGGCATGCGTCCAAGTCAAATTCCCGGAGTAGTTGTTCACACTGCCGGTGCCCGCTCTGCCCGCACTTTGGCTGGAATAGGAGAAGCGCCCCTCTAAACCGGTGGAGTTGAGGTATACGACCGAAAAGTAGGGGCGAACGGAGTTTGCGTTGTTGATTTCAGATGAGTGAAATTGCGTATAGTGCGATTCTGTTTTGAACCGAATCATGACGCCGTGGTTATCGTTTGGGTTATCATACCACTGTTTCATGAGCTTGGTTATATCAAATTGCGTAAACCTGATAGTAGAGGAACCCTGCAATGGCATAATCTGCGAAATGGCAAGGCTCGCCACATTCGATTCCACATTTGCGCCACCTGCGGTGGTATTGTAATTGTTCCAAGTGACCGTGTCTTCCGCCCATGCGCTCTTCAGCCTATACAAATCCAGTTCCTGCCCATGGGAGCTTTGCCCGCTGTTGCAATTGTGCAGGGTGAGGTTGAGTGTCGATTGGATGATTACATCACCGGCGCGCAGCGGAAGTTGAATGTTGATATACGGTGCTTGAATCAGAGCACGATACAGATTGGTGCCACCGACCTTTACTGCGTCAAAAGAGCCATAGTTTGTACTCGGGTAGTTCGGCGAAATATGCGTATCCTGAACAAGACCGTTGAAAGACAGGGAAATATCCGGGTCAACGATCACGGGATACTGCGCCGTTTGCAACCAGGCCTGGTCGGGCACGATGATATACTGGTACCCGCCGTCCGCGGTCTCCACCACTTCGCCGAGGGCCAGGCTCTCCTCGCCGGATGCGTCAAAGACGATGGGCCGGGATATTCGGAAAACATCTTCGCCCTGCGAATCACGGAAGAAGATTTGTCCATCTATGGTGACGGGCGTGAGCCCGGTGTTTGCCAGTTCCACTGTATATGCCACGGGGGCCTCAGGCCGCTCGTGCAGGGTGATATATTCACGCAGGGATTTACCGGACAGGACGTAGCGCACCGACAGACCCGTTGCGGGGTCGATATATTCGATCTCCGATTCCAATTCCAATGGAAAGCGCAAGAGTTGGTCGCGCTCCATATCCGTCAGGGCTGTCGGTTGTTCCTTTGCAAGCGGACTTGCAAGAGCCTGTGTGATTGGCAGGGTCTGAAACAAAGCCGCGCTTATACGCGGCGGTTCCGGTGCTTCGTCTCCATGCGATTCCTCCATGCCCGCGTTGCGCGCCGCTTCCTGCACCAAGGCCAGAGCCGCGTCCGACCACTCGCTTGTCGGCACAAAACGCCACGACAGGCTATGTTCCCCGGATTCCACCGTCACAAGGGCATCACTATTAAAGTTCTGCGCAAAGCTTACTCCAAAATCGTTCGCCCGGTTTCGCCAACCCTGTGAGCCATCCGCAAGCGCGACGGCTTCCAGCGTGTTGTCTATCGTCTCCCATTGCCCGTCACGCCGAAAATGCACAGGGTTGCTGTATAAGACGGCTTCCATAAGCCCGTCGATTCGGCGGAAAGTCTTGCGGCTCTCCCCTCGCTCATCTGTCAGTTCTCCCACCAATGGACTGTATTCAAGTTCGGGGGATAACGAAAAGTCGTTTGCTTCACTGTATCCTTGGATAATCTGCGCATTTTGTGATTCCTCAGCCATGACATAAACAGGCGTCGCGATATAATAGACAAACAAGGAGACCAAAATCAAAAGCGCACTCAATCCTCGTTTCGGAAGTGTGCGCCAAGTCATAATCTCACAGTGCATAATTTCATTTTGTGCTCTGCGGTAT
>WREI01000050.1 GCA_009779405.1 Clostridiales bacterium | reverse complement strand
GAATTTCAAACCAACTCATAAGCGGAACGTGCGTCTATGCTTGCTCGCAACCATTGGACACAAGAGACCCGGACGCAAACATGGGTCGCCACGCTTTATGGGATACTGGCGCAAATTGCACGGGAGCTGTTCCATATCACAGATGCGCGAATTCTCTCTGCTGTGGAGCACCACAGCACATTGAAGAGCAATCCATCCGAGTGCGATATGGCTCTGTTCATAGCAGATAAATTGGCATGGGATAGCACCTTACTACTTGATCGTACACGATGCCTTGCAACAGTCGCTGGAAGTGGCTTGTCTCTCATATATGGATTACATTGTAAAAAATAGAATGATTCTATACCCACATAAGTGGTTCACGGACGGGGTTGGTTTTCTGCGAAGAAAAATCGGTTGTGAATGAAACGAAAAACGCAAATTGACGCTCCCTCAATTATGTAGTACAATCCTCCCAATAAACACATATCGAGGTAACCCATGGAACGCTACGATCCCGCAACAATCGAACCCAAATGGCAGAAAATGTGGGCGGACACCCAGGCCTTCGCCGCAAGCAGCAGCCACGACAAGCCGAAATATTACGCGCTGATAGAGTTTCCCTATCCCTCGGGCAACGGCCTGCACGTGGGGCACCCGCGCAGCAACACAGCTATGGACATCATCTCGCGCAAGCGGCGCATGGAGGGCTATAACGTCCTATTCCCGATGGGCTATGACGCGTTTGGCTTGCCCACGGAGAACTACGCGATGAAGACGGGTATACACCCCGCCATTGTTACGGAGAAGAATATCGAGCATTTCCGCGGTCAGCTTCTCAAACTGGGTTTTTCCTTCGATTACTCCCGCGAGGTCAACACCACAGACCCCGCCTATTATAAGTGGACGCAGTGGATATTTTTGCAGCTCTTTAAGCATGGTTTGGCGTATAAAACCGAAATGCCCGTTAATTATTGCACCAGCTGCAAGGTCGGTCTTGCCAACGAAGAGGTGAAGGAGGGCGTTTGTGAGCGTTGCGGCAGCGAGGTCGTCCGCAAAACGCGCTCCCAGTGGATGCTCCGCATCACCGATTATGCCCAAAAACTCTTGGACGGTCTAGATGATTTGGACTTTATTGAGCGCGTGAAGACCCAGCAGCGCAATTGGATAGGCAGGAGCGAAGGCGCGATGATACACTTTGCCTTAAAGGACTGTGCTGAAAGTCTCGAAGTCTTTACCACCCGCCCCGACACAGTTTTCGGCGCGACCTATATGGTCATCTCGCCCGAGCATCCGCTGGTCAAAACTCATTTTGAGCGCATCGAAAACAGGGAAGCTGTGACAGAATATATCGCCGCCGCCGCGCGCAAATCCGATTTGGAGCGCGGTGAACTGAACAAGGAAAAGACAGGCGTGCCGCTCTGCGGTCTCTCTGCCATCAACCCTGCCACAGGTAAGGAAATTCCGCTTTGGATCTCTGATTATGTACTGATGGGCTACGGCACCGGCGCGATCATGGCTGTCCCCGCGCACGACACGCGCGATTACGAGTTTGCAAAATTGTTTAATCTGCCCATCGTCGAGGTCGTCGCGGGCGGCGATATAACAAAAGAAGCCTACACAAGCACCGAAACGGGCGTGCTGGTCAACTCCGGCTTTCTCAACGGTTTGCAGGTGCCCGACGCGAAAATCGCCATCACGGAGTGGCTCAAAAATGAAAACCTTGGCGAAACGCGCATACAATACAAACTGCGCGATTGGCTCTTCACCCGCCAACGCTATTGGGGCGAGCCCATCCCGCTGGTATATTGCGAAAAATGTGGCCATGTCGCCTTGCCCGAGAGCGAACTGCCCTTGGTTCTGCCGCAGTTGGACGACTTCTATCCCGGTGAGGACGGATCCTCTCCCTTAACGCGCGCGGGGGACTGGCTGCAAACCTCCTGCCCCCGCTGCGGCGGCGCAGCAAAGCGCGAAACGGATACCATGCCCCAGTGGGCTGGCTCCAGCTGGTATTTCCTGCGCTATACCGACCCCCACAACGTAGCGGCACTGGCAAACCGTGCCGAGATGGATTACTGGATGCCCGTCGATTGGTATAACGGCGGCATGGAGCACACCACACTGCACCTGCTATATTCCCGTTTTTGGCATCGGTTCTTATATGATATAGGCGTGGTTCCCAGTCCGGAGCCTTATATGAAGCGCACCTCACAGGGCATGATCTTGGGCGAGGATAACGAGAAGATGAGCAAATCCCGCGGCAATGTCATCAACCCGGACGATTTGGTCGCCGAAATCGGCGCGGACAGCTTCCGCGTCTATGAGATGTTTATGGGCGCGTTCGACCAAACAATCCCATGGAGCACGCAGGGTGCGCGCGGCTGCCGCCGTTTCCTCGACCGTGTTTGGCGTTTGCAGGAATTCGTCAAAGGCGGGGGCGATACAAGCACCGACTTCCGCCGCAAAGTACATGCCTGCATCAAAAAGGTGACGGAGGATTATGAGGGCATGAAATTCAACACCGCCATCGCCGCCATGATGACTTTGGTCAACGACGCCACGGCGCGGTGCGCGATCACGCGGGATGAACTGCACACCCTGCTCTTGCTCCTGTCACCCGTCGCGCCGCATATCTGCGAGGAGATGAACGCGCTCTTAGGCTACGCAGAGCAGCTCCACCACGCCCCTTGGCCCGCGTGGGACGAAAGTGCACTCGTGGAGGACAGCATAGAATACGGCATCCAGGTAAACGGCAAACTGCGCGGCCGCATCACCCTGCCCGCAGGCATGGAAAACGCCGAAATCGAAAAAGAAGTGCTGCATTGCGCGGAACTGCAGTCCTTCCTCGCAGACAAAACCGTGCGCAAAGTCATCATCGTGCGCAATGTTGTGAATGTTGTGGTGGCGTAAATGAATTGGGACATCGTATTTGAGATCATCGGCTACGTCGCCTCGGCCATCGTCCTGGTGTCCTTCTTTATGTCATCCATCGTGAAACTGCGCTGGATCAGTGCGACGGGTTCCTTGATCTTCGCCGTCTACGCGCTCCTGATAAAGTCCTATCCCACGGCTTTTATGAACTTCTCCATCGTGGCGATCAACCTCTATTATCTGATTCGCATGTTGAAAAAGGTGGAGATTTTCACAGCCCTGCCCACAGACCTCAAGAGCCGCTATCTGCGTCGCTTTATCATGTTCTACGGCAGCGACATCCAGCGCTATTTTCCCGACTTCGCCTTGGAAGAAACGGGCGCCGACCTCGCCCTCTTCGTGCACTGCGATATGACGACCGCCTGCCTGTTCATCGGCAAAAACGAGGGTAACGGCATACTCCGCGCCGACCTCGACTACACCACCCCCGCCTACCGCGATATGCGCGTGGCCAAATACCTCTATGCCTATCTGAAACAGGAGGGCTACACAAAATTCCTCGTGTCCCACGCCACGCCCGTACACGTGGCGTATTTGATGCGGATGGGGTTTGTGAAGGAAGGGGCGGGGTTTGTGAAGGAAATAAAATAAGCAGCTACTGCTGATACACCAACTCGCCGGTTCTTAGTACTTCTGCTACAAAACCGCTTTTATCGTTTTGGCTATCAAGCAGCACTGGCTCAATGCGCGTGTTGATATTCCAAATCAAACTGGATAATTTAGTACAAGCACGGAACCAATCGCCTTGGAAACCGTCAAAAACGACGGCAATATCAATATCACTTTCTTCTTTTGCATTGCCCTTGGCGCAGGAGCCAAAAAGATAAATCTTATCCGGCTTCATTTCCAAGGTGACGGCGCTTGCATATTGCCGCGCTATTTTCAGAGCTGTTGCTTTATCCATAACAGGAAAACCTCCATGCGTTCAATGAGCTTTTCGCAATAATCATGGTTCAGGATGGCCGCAATTTTGTCTTTATACGCAGAATATCGCGCTTCAATATTCAAAGGATGCAATTCATTCAAGAGGATTTTTTGTGTATCGGTAAGGATTTCTATTAGTCCCGCCAGTTCCGCAAGCCGCGCTAAGGTATGCGTTTTCAAAGGAATAGTTCCATCTCGCGCTATGACCGCTTTTAAGGCCTTTTCCGCGGTCAAGTGACACAGAAAGCCAACATAGAGATATCTGCCGCCGTTTTGCATTACTCTGGCAGATTCAATATCATATTCCGCCATCTCTAACCAATGCATTGACCTGTTTTCAGCCATAAACAAACACCTCGCTTTCTCTGTTCATATTATATCCAAAATAAATAGAAACGCAATCCCCAAGAATTCTATCGATTCATCTTCTCATTCCCATGCTTAAAATGCCCCGTAGCCTTGGCCATAAGCAACTGCGCCGCCTTTCCGTCCGCACCCGCGATATCCGAAATAAAGCGATCTGCCTGTTTCCCACTCAATATGGTGACCTGTTTTCCGTGCCATGAAATAAAGACTTTCTTGTCCTTTGTGATTCTGTATGCAAAGACTTCCTCGTCTAATCTGCCGCGCTTATCGATTGATTTTCCCATCTGACTATACCCATCCGCCTGTTTTGTGTTATAGTATACGCAACTTCAAAATTTGTAAAGGACATACATCCATGGAATCCGAAATCAGACTCACCAAGCTGGCGTCTTGCGCGGGCTGCGGCGCGAAGGTCGGCGCAGGAACGCTGGCGCAATTGCTGGCAAACATAAAAGTTCATTCCGATCCCAATTTGCTGGTCGGCTTCGACAAGAGCGACGACGCCTCCGTATACAGAATCAGCCCCGATCTTGCGCTCGTGCAAACCCTCGATTTCTTCCCGCCCATCGCGGATGATCCCTATATTTTCGGTCAAATCGCCGCCACGAACGCGCTTTCGGATGTTTACGCCATGGGTGGTGAGCCGAAGCTGGCGCTGAACATACTCTGCGTGCCGGAGGATATGCCCAAGGAAGCGGTGCGGGAAATTCTGCGCGGCGGCTATGACAAGGTGTATGAAGCGGGCGCGCTCATCACGGGTGGGCATAGCATCTTCGACGAGGAGCCGAAATATGGTCTCTCCGTCACCGGTTTTGTCCATCCCGACAAAATCCTGCGCAACAGCGGCGCGCAGGCGGGGGACGTGCTGTTCTTTACAAAACCCCTCGGCATCGGCATCCTAACCGCCGCGCAGAAACGGGATTTGCTGCCGGACGTCGCCCGCGAACGCATGAATATCCTGATGACCACGCTCAACAAAGCCGCGCGCGACTGCATGGTAAATTTCCGCGTCCACGCCTGCACGGATGTGACCGGTTTCGGCTTTCTGGGCCATTGCTTGGAGTTGGCACAGGGCAGCGGCGTGCATGTGGAACTCCAAACAAACGACTTTGATTATATCCCCGAAGCGGTGGAATTCGCGAAGCAGGGCATAGCCCCCGGCGGCCTATACCGCAACCGCCATTTTGCCGAGACAGAGGTGGATGCGGGTGTTACGCCCCCGTATATCCAAGACCTGTTATATGACCCCCAAACCTCGGGCGGCCTGCTGATGGCCGTCCATCCCGATGACGCAGTTGCGCTCTACGCAGCCCTGCAAAATATCGTCCCTGCCGCGCAGCGCGTGGGCATGGTGCGCGCCTTGCAAGCGGGTGAGCGTCATATTTCCCTGCATTGACGTTTATGCAGGAGCAAGTATTTGACGCAATCCATAGCGCGATGCAAAGAAAATGCGCGCGCATCATCGGAATCAACGGCGTGGATACATCGGGGAAGACGGAGTTTGCCCGCTCTTTTTCAGGCTACCTAAGCGCCCGGGGGATAGAAAACCAAGTAGTGCATATCGACGATTTTCACAACCCGCGCGCAATGCGCAAAAACTATTATGAAGACGCCTTTGATTTGCAGACCGTCGCGCAAAAAGTATTACAGCCCTTCCGAAACAATGGAGAACTGGATGCAAGCCATCTCTGTTTGGACTTAGACAGCGACACATACAAAAACCCGCGCCGCTACCAATTGAGCAAGCGCGGCATACTGATTGTCGAAGGAACCCTGCTCTTCCGCGCACCATTGCGCGACTATTTCGTCCTAAAGGTATTCCTAAAGATTGAATTTGATGAAATGCTGCGCCGCGCAGAGCTTCGGGATGTACCGAAATACGGCGCAAAAATACTCGAATCCTATTGCTCCCGCTACATCCCTGCACAAAAACGCTATTTTGCAGATTGTAATCCCGAAACCCAAAATGATATACTCATAGATAATAGCGATTGGGAACACCCCATTCTATTAAAGCACTGAATAAATCTCATCCGTGCCCGGCGGCGAAATTTCATTTCCGTCCGAATCGATAAACCCACTCTCCGTAACTACCCCAATCACAGCGGCGGCTATACCATTCTCCCGCAACGCCGCAAGCAAAGCGTCCGCATCTCTGCAAAAGCAAAGCAAGGAGCCGCTGCCAATCAGGCGCAGGGGATTGAGTCCGGCTTTACTGCAAACCGCTCTCGTTCCGCCCAAAACAGGGATGGCATCCAAATCCATGCGAAGGCCCACGCCCTCGCGCCAGGCCAATTCCCAGGCGGCAGCCAGTACACCGCCCTCGGTCACGTCGTGCATGGCAGACGCACCGCAACGCGCCGCAATCCTCGCTTCTGGCAGTATGGACAGATATTGCCCCGCGCTTTCGCATTCCCACAAGACGGTCTCCGCTAAATTATCAAATAGATGCGGATAATCGTGCGCCAAAATGGCGGAGCCCTCCAAACCCGCCCATTTCGTCATAACGAGCGCATCGCCCGGCTTCGGCTTTGCGGATGCATCCGCGCGCGCGCGCCGCGCTACCACGGTAGAAACGGTGACCATGCGCGAGACGACCTCCGTCACCTCGGTATGTCCGCCCAATATATCTACGCCGATTTCCGCCGCCGCGCTCGCGAGATCGTCCGCCACCTGCGCCACATCTTCCTCCGTGCAGGCGGGCGGTATCAACAGCGTGACCAGCAGCCCAATGGGTTCCGCGCCCGCTGCCGCCGCGTCGTTGCAATTGACATATACGGATAGGCGGCCCAAATCCCGCAGACCCGCCGCCGTGATGGGATCACAACTCAACAACACCAGGTCACTCCCCAAATCCAGCACGGCGCAATCATCTCCCACGCCTGAATTGCCCACAACCTCGGCACGTGTCTGTTTAAACTTCCCCAAGATCAGCTCGCTGAGCCTGTCGTTATCCAATTTCCCTACTCTCAAAGCGTCTCCCCAATCAAAGCCAAAAATGCCGCTTCATCCAATACGGGTATGCCGAAGGCGTTTGCCTTATCTAACTTGCTCCCCGCTGCCTCGCCCGCCAGTACATAATTCGTCTTCGCGCTGACAGAGCCCGCGCATGCGCCGCCATGCTTCTCAATCAGCGCCTCCGCATCACGGCGCTCCAAATGCGGCAGCGTACCCGTCAACACAAATTTCTTGCCCTGCAAACGCAGACCGACAAGCGCTTCCTGTTCTTGCGGCTCTATGCCGTATGCCAGCAGTCTATCGACCTGTTCGTTGCGGTGCGCATCGGCAAAAAAGTCCACGATACTCTGCGCCACGATACCCCCCACATCGGGGATGGCAACTAAAGCATCCGTTTCCGCCGCCCGCAAGCTTGCAAAATTTCCAAACACCTTGGCCAAATCCTTTGCGGTCTTTTGGCCCACATTGGGTATGCCCAGCGCAAAGACAAACGCGGACAGGGAGCAGTGCTTACTCTCTTCCAATTGTGTCAACAGTTTCCGCGCCTTCTTTGTCTGAAAGCCCGGCAGGGTCAATAATTTTTCTTCGTCCAATGCGTATAAATCTGCAATGCTTGTCACATAGCCCGCATCCGTCAGGGCCTGCGCGGTCTGCTCGCCCAAACTGTCTATATTCATCGCATCGCGACTGGCGAAATGTTTGATGCGCCTGATTATCTGCGGCGGGCAGGAGAGCGGATTCGTGCAGAATATATGCGCGCCGCGTGTCTCCAACTGCGAATCGCAGGCTGGGCAGCGTTCGGGCGGCAATATCTCCTCGCGCGGCACGTCATCGGGAGCCGCGCCGAGTATCTCGGGAATCACATCGTTACTGCGCCGTATAAACACGGTCGAGCCCAAGCCCACACGCTTGCGTTGTATATCCTCAAAATTATTCAGGGTCGCCCGCCGTACGGTTACGCCCGCCAATTCTACGGGCGCAAGCTGTGCCACGGGCGTCAGTTTGCCACTGCGCCCCACGTCCCAGGTGATCGCTTCCACGGTCGTGGTATCCTCCTCCGCCGCGAATTTGTAGGCGATGGCCCAGCGTGGGAACTTATCCGTCTCGCCCAAGCGCGCCCGTTGCGCAAAGTCGGCGCATTTGACAACCATGCCGTCTAAGAGAAAATCCAGGGTATCACGCTGTGCTTCCGCTTCGGTAATTGCCGATAAAATATCGCTCAAATCCTCCGCATACAATGCGAAGGGCGAGAGGGGGAATCCGTTTTCGCGCAGGAAGTCCAGCATCTCCCGCTGATTTTGCAGTTCCCGGCCCTCCATAAACCCAATGTTATAGCAGAAGATATCCAAATTACGCTTGGTGGTCACCTGCGGGTCGATGTTGCGCAATGCGCCCGCCGCCGCGTTTCGCGCATTTTTCAGCGGTTCCTTGGCGTCCCGGTTATAGGCGGCCAGCACGGACAGGCGCATAATGCACTCGCCCTGCACCTCCATCCTGCCCCCAAACGGGATGCTCTGCGGAATGCCTTTTATGGTTCTGACCTGCGCCAAGATGCTTTCACCGACTGTTCCATTCCCCCGCGTGGCCGCCCCCGTCAGTTTGCCGTTTTCATAGGTCAAATTGACGGTCAGTCCGTCGAACTTATATTCCAAAGTCAGCGGGAGCGACACCTGCCCCAGTGTCTTTTTCGCGCGCTCTGCCCAAGCAGCCAAGCCCTGCGGCGTGCGCGTCTTGTCCAAACTCCATAACCGCGCGAGATGCGTGTGCGGCGCAAAGGGCGAATGCGCGGGCAGGCTGCCCACATTGCGGGTCGGGCTGCCCGCATAGACAAAACCGCTGTCCCGTTCCAGGCTCACCAATTCCTCTTCCAATCTGTCATATTCCGCATCGGAAATGAGCGGCGTACCCTCGTCATAAACGCGCCGATATTCCCGCAGTTTTTCCGTCAATTCCCGTTGTCTGTCAGCCATAACACCCCTCTAAATCTTCTCAATGGGGGCATAGGCCCCCGCAAATTTCTTGGTCTGCCCGTTCGCGAATTGAATCAGCAACACCTGCATCTTCGCGCTGCCTTCAATGGCGGCAACCATCCCCTGCCCGAACACATTGTGCCGCACTTTGTCCCCAATGGCATAGAGGATATCCTTCGCCGCAGGCTTGGGTATGCTTGCGGGCTTGTCCGTGATATCCGCTCGCGGCACGGCGGGCTTGGCGTAAAAGTCCGGGCGCGGGCGCACGGGCGTGTACAGCGGGGGTATCGTCCCCTCCATTTCCCGCAGAAAGCGGGAGGGCAGGCTTTCCTGAATCTGCCCGTAGAGCATGCGCCGCTTCGCAAAGGTCAGGTGCAATTTATCCATGGCGCGCGTCACACCCACATAGCAGAGCCGCCGCTCCTCTTCCAATTTTTCCGGGTCAAACTGCGAGCGCGAGCTCGGGAAGAGCCCATCCTCCAATCCGCAGAGAAAGACGGTGGGAAACTCCAGACCCTTGGCGGCATGCAGGGTCATCATGCGCATACTATCCCGTTCCGCGTCGCTCGTATCGGCGGCGGAGAACAGCGCGACATTGGAGAGGAAGTCGCCCAGTACGGCAGGGTCGCCCGCTTCATAGCCCGCTTCAAACTCCTGTATATAGCCCAAGAACTCCTGCACCACCTCAGCGCGCGCTTCATAGCGCTCCTTTTCGTCCTCTCGCAGATAGGCATCATAATGTATGCTGTCCAACAACTCGGAGACGGCTACGGAGAGCGGTTTCGTGGCAAAGGCCATAAATGTCTCCTGCACGAGCGTCGCAAACGCGGTAAACTTTCTTGTGGCGGCGGGGGAGAGACCCTCGGGCTGGAGGACGCAGGCCATCAGCGGCAATTCGCGCCGGGCGGCGTTCGCGCTCAGTTCGCCCAGCGCGGCCGAGCCGATGCCCCGCCGCGGCGTGTTGACGATGCGCAAAAACGCCTCGCTGTCGTTCGGGTTCAGGAGCAGGCGCATATAGGCCAGGATATCCTTCACCTCCGCGCGGGAAAAGAAGGAGATGCCGCCATAGACCCGATAGGGGATATTATAGCCCTGCAAATACATTTCCAATACACGGCTCTGGGCATGCGTGCGGTATAGGATGGCAAAGTCGGAATAGCGCCTGCCTGCGCGCACGCCGCGCACTATGTTGTCGCAAACATACATCGCTTCCGCACGCTCGTCATCCGCTTCGTGCAGGGAAATGGATTCCCCGCCGCGTTTTTCGGCGTGCAGGGTCTTGCCTTTGCGCCCCGCGTTGTGTTGAATGACCGCGTTCGCCGCGTTCAAAATCGCGGTGGTGGAGCGATAATTGCGCTCCAAACGTATCACCTTCGCGCCCGGAAAGTCGCGCTCAAATTCCAGTATATTGCGTATATCCGCGCCGCGCCAGCCATATATGCTCTGGTCGTCGTCGCCCACCACGCAGACATTGCGGCGCTGCTTTGCCAACAGCTCCAGAATGCGGTATTGCACGCCGTTGGTATCCTGATATTCATCCACCAGAATATAAGCAAAGCGGGACTGGTATTTTTCCAATACCTCGGGGTACTCCCGCAGTAGTTGCAAAGTGTTGAGCAACAGATCGTCAAAATCCATGGAGTTGCTCTCGCGCAGACGCTTCTGGTATAGATTGAAGGCCTCGCGCACCTGCCAGGGCTGTCCGCTGCCCACCAGAAAGGCCGCCGGGTCGTCGCTCTTGTTCTTCGCATCGGAAAAGGCAGAGCCGAGCATACGCTTGCCGTACACCTTGTCGTTCAGGCCCAAGTCACGGACTATGCGCCCGATCAGGGATTGCTGGTCGGTGTCGTCAAATATGGTGAATGTCTTCTCATAGCCCAACCTGTCCCCATCCTGTGACAATACGCGCACGCAAAAACTGTGGAAGGTGAGTATCCAGGCCTTTTGCGCTTCCGCGTCCGAAAGCAGGTTTGCTACGCGCTCGCGCATCTCCTTGGCCGCCTTGTTGGTAAAGGTGAGCGCGAGTATCTGCCACGGATATATGTCCCGTTCCCGCACGAGGTGCGCGATGCGATGCGTCAGCGCGCGGGTCTTGCCGCTGCCCGCGCCCGCGAGCACCAAGAGAGGGCCGTCGCCGTGGGTGACAGCCGCCAATTGTTCGGGATTCAGTTTGGAAAGGTCGTAATTCTGCATAATGATTTATTATATCACAATTTGCGGCGCATCGGTAAGAATATCCCAAATGGCCGCATAGACGTCGGCGTTGCGCTCCTCCCAGTTCCCGCGCACCAGCTTGGCAAGCTCCGGGCTCGGGACGGAGAAGGTGAGTCCCAGCACGACGCGCGCACCCTCTGCGGCACGCAGGTTGAGCTCGATATCGCCGCCCGGCAACTCCCGCTGCGAGGTCAGAATCTGCGTCTGCCTGCGTATATCGTCGCGATTTTCACATATGTACGCTTCGACACGCGCTCGCTCGGAAGCGGGCAAGCTTTCCGCAAAGAGAGCAAGGGTCTGCGCGCCCTCGTGCGTCAGTCGGTAGCTCTGCCCAAACGGGCGGGGTATGGCCGCGACCAGCCCTTCCTCCTCCAAATTCGACAGTGCAATAGAGAAGTCAAAGACGGACACCAAATCCGTATAGAACAGCGCATCCAATACCCGCTCCGCAGGCGCGTCCGCGGATAGCGTTTGCAGCGTGTATAGGATGAAGAGTTTGACCTTGGCAGGTCCATGCGTAAATGTCGGCATGCTGTAATTGTATCAAAAAAAGTTCATAATCACAACACAGGTTTTTTGCTTTTTATTTTGACAATTTCACAAAATGTAGTATACTTAGCGTGGATTACAGTAAGGAGAGCGCTATGAGCAAATTCCCCATTCGTATCAATAAGAAACTCGGGAGCAATATCCTGATCGTTGTATTTTGTGTTGTGATCGCCGTCTGCCTGACCTTGATTGGCCTTTACCTGGCGGATTCCGCCGAAGTGGGCAGGACGGCGGAAGAGGCGGCGTACATCGCAAACGCGGGAGAAGAAATCGTTCAAATCCCGCTATTGCCCAACAGAGACGGAGAGGGTGGGTATGAAAGCAACCCCCTGCCGATAGAAACGCCCCTGCCCCCGGGCGTAACGCCCGATCCCAACGCGCCGACGCCGAACCCCAACGCGCCGCAATCAACAAGAAACCCGAGCTCTTCCACATCGAACGGGGGCGGCGAAACGGTACCCATAGGCCGCGTACGCGTGAACTTTTTACCGCTGCTTGAGAAGAATAAGGATGTCGTAGGATGGCTCAGCATCTCGGGTACCGTCATCAACTATCCAGTCGTGCAGAGCAGCAAGGAGTACCCCACTTCCTATTATCTGAGCCACCTCTATGACGGCAAGTCCAACATCGCGGGCTCGCTGTATATCGAGCGCGGCACCTCTTCCACATTCCGCGACCGCGTGAACGTCATACGCGGCCATCGCATGAACAACGGCTCCATGTTCGGTGGCCTGAACAAATATTCCAAGCAGAGTTATTTCAACAAGCACCCCGTTGGGCAGTTGTCCACGCCGGAGCGGGACTATTATGTATATTTCTTCGCGGCCTATGAGACCGATGTGGACGATGTGATGCCGCGCAATCCGAGCGACGAAGAATACCAGGCCTACTTGAATGCAGCGGTATCCAAATCCCTGTTCAAAGCGAACTTCACACCGCTGATATCCGACAAGATACTCACCCTTTCCACCTGCGTCGTCCGCAAAGATACGCGCCGCTTCTTCCTCCACGGCATTCTGATTCCCATGGATTAAATAAATAATCATAATTGATCACGAAAAAGGCTTTGCACATTCCGCAAAGCCTTTTTTTCGTCTGCTATAATTATCGCATCAGTCCATCAAAGCAATGGTGTAGGGCGGGAGCGTCAGAGTGCCGTTATTGATATACGCTTCCAATCCCGTTGCGGAAAGCAGATCCTGCAGAATTCCGCCGATGGAAAAGCCCGCGGGAACGGCTTGCAGTATATCCGCAATCTGTAAGTTTGCGGTGGCGGGGGAGAGGTTGTAAATGATGAGTATGCTCTTCCCCTCGTAGCTACGCAGAGCAATGCCCACTTTGCTTGCCGCGCGCTGCAAATCGACCGCATCGGTTGAGGGGCTTCCGCCTAAGTATGTGCCTGTGCGATTGCCGCCGCCATCCGGCAGATCGATGAGCGCCATTGCTTTCATCTGCGCGGCATCCGCGGTAAAGGACAGCACGGCAAAGTTGCCCCGACCGATGATGGGCCACTTCGCGCGCAGGCGCACGGCATCGCGCACATAGCTGAATATGGAGAGTTCGTCGTAAGCTTGGGCCAAGACACTGCCGAAGTTGTGCGTTTGCGCTTCCATTGCGGGCGGGCCAAACGACATACCCGACGCGCGCGCGTCATTCGTCCAGGGCATGGGCGCGCGCTTGTTCTCATCCTTTCCAGAGCCGCTCATGCCCACCTCTTCGCCATAGTACACAAAGGCATCGCCGGGTTGCATCAGGTTCATGCCCCAGGCGCTCTTGATGAGATAGGCATCCTTGCGCAACAGGCCCGCCGAGCGCGCTTGGTCGTGGTTTGTGAGGAAGGGTGCCTGCGTCGCAATCTCACTCCCGGCCTCGCGGACACGCTTCTCCGCACTCTCGATTTCCTTCAAGTAATCCGCGGTATCGCTTGTGCCAAGCGTAAGGGTCTTGACGATTGAACCCTCACTGCCCGCGAAGGGGAAGGCAAAAAAGCTGTCCAAACCGCTTTCATAATAGCGGTATAGAAGGTTGGATAGCTCCCAGTTTTCGCCGACGAGGTAGGCGTCCGGGCGTATGGACTTCGCCGTTTCATTGACCCACTGCAAGACCTCAATATTGAAGGCATTGTTCCCGCTCTCAAACTCCTTCACCGCGTCCAAGCGGAATCCGGCCACGCCCTTTTCTAACCAAAAGCGCATGATATCCGCAAATTCGGCGCGCAGTTCTTCGTTGGCCAGATTCAGGTCGGGCATCTTGCCCCAAAACTGGCATTCATAATAACCGCCGCCCGGATAGCTTTGCCACTGCCCTTGCCCCTTTTTTTCCTCGATGTGATAGTACTCCGGGCGCTCCCTGAACCAAGGGTGTTCATCGGAGCTGTGGTTCAAAACCAAATCCAGGAGCACGGCCAGCCCCCGTTCCTGGCAGGCGGCCATGAGGGCATCGAAATCGTCCATCGTCCCGTATTGCGGGTCTATGCCGTAATAATCCTTCACATCGTATTTGTGATAGGTCGTGGAGGGGTGGATGGGGGAGAGCCAAATGCCGTCAAAGCCCATATTTTGAATATAATCCAGGCTCTGCGTCACGCCCGCCAAATCGCCTATCCCGTTCCCATCGCTGTCATAATAGGAATATACGAACACCTGATACCAGGTTCGCCCGTTGCCCGTCGGCCTCGTATAATCGGGCAGCGGATGCGCCGCCAGTGCGGTCGCCAACGCTGCCTGCCAGTCCGCAGGCTCAGCGGTCGGCAGCGGTGCTTCCGTCGGCGTTGTGTCCGTCTCCGGCACCTCGCCTTGGATACAGGCAAGCGGTATAAGCAGCAGAACGGTCAGGAAGAATGCCGCCGCGCAACGTAAGATATTCTTCGCTTTCATAAACAGTCGCTCCTTTCAAATGAATGGCTCCGCCGTCAAGCAGCGGAGCCAATATGGATTATCCAATCATGGGCATTATCCCTTGACCGCGCCGCCCGTGACGCCCTCGACATAGCTTCGCTGCATGATGAGGAACAGAATGGCAATCGGGATGGATACAAGCACGGCCCCTGCCAGGAAGGTTGTAAACCAAACATTGATATTCTCGACACGAATCATCTCAAACAATCCGTATGCGACCGTGAAATTCTCATACTTATCCTTCATGATGGTACCGGCGACGATGAAGTCCACCCACGGCACCATGAAGGTCGTCAATACAGTATAGGTGACGACAGGTTTGGCAAGCGGCACCGTCACCTTTATGAAGGTTTGCCACTTGGTACATCCGTCCAAGTAGGCGGCTTCATCCAGCTCGAAGGGGATCGTGTCGAAGAAGCCCTTCATGATGAAGTAGGACAGTCCGGCGCCGCCCGAATAGATCATGATCAGCGCGGCATGCGACTGGGCCAATCCGGGTACCAAGCCTATCAAGTGATAGATGGCGATGATGCTCATAAAGCCCGGGAACATGCCCAAAACCAAGGCGACATTCATCAATGGCCGTCGCATCTTGAAACGCAGTCGTGACAGTGCGTACGAAGTGAACAAGACAAACACGGTGGAGATTACACAGGTAAAGAAGGCGATCTTGAACGTATTCCACATCCACCTTGGAAAGTCGAACATTTTTCTGGCTTCCGCCGAGAACAGGCGCTTATAGTTATTCAGGGTATATGCCTTCGGCATAACATACTGCTTGCCCGTTTCCCTGTCCGCCATGAAATAAGAGCCTTGCTCCACGCGGAAGGAGGATAGAACCAAATATCCAATGGGCAATATCCAAATGAGAGCCAGAATGCTCAGAATGATATAGATGATTGCGTTTGAAATTCTCTTTCTAAATTTCATCGGAACGTCGCCTCCTTCTTCTTGGAAGACGTGATGTTGTAGGTCACCAACGACAACGTGGCGCAGATCACGAAGGTGCAGATACCGATCACGCTTGCGATATTGAAGTCTTTATACTGCGAGGTGATGGACAGCTTGTACAGCCAGGTGACCAATAAATCGGTCTGCCCCGCTTCGTACAGTTTTTGCGTGAGCGGATACCCCTGCGTCAACAAGTATATGGCATTGAAATTGTTGATGTTGCCGATGAACTGTGTGATCAGATAGGGCGTCGTCACGGCAAGCATATAGGGCAGGGTAATATTGGTGAATTTCTTGAACGGTCCCGCGCCGTCGATGCTCGCCGCTTCGTACAGATCTGCCGGAATATTCATCAGTATACCCGAAGTGATCAGGATGGTATAGGGAATGCCGATCCACAGGTTCACGACGATTACGGTGATACGCGCCAGCAACGTGTTATCCAAAAAGCGGATGGACTCTTTTATAATGCCCCAGTTTAGGAGCAACGTGTTTATTACCCCCTTCTCCATGAGCAGCTGCCGCATAAACTGCAAGGTTACAAAGGCCGGAACGGCAATGGCAAGGACAAAGCAGGCACGGAAGACTCCCTTCAATTTTATGCCCTTCTTGTTGATCATGAGGGAGATCAGCATGCCGAAGATATAGTTGAGGAAGGTCGCGAAAACGGCCCAAATCAGCGTCCAGCCTATCAAGCTGCCAAAGGTGTAAGCCTTCTTGGCGGCGACGACCGCTTCGTGCTCGTTCATGCCTGCGGAAGAGCCGAAGACCTGCCTGAAGGTGTCCAGACCCGTCCAACTGAACAATTTTGTCGGCGGCAGGTTGGTACCGTTGAAATTCGTGAAGGCAAGGCAGATCATAAAGATGATGGGCAGAACCGTGAACGCAATGACACCGATGGTCGGAAGGGAGAGCATCGTAATGTGCAAATTCTTGTCGAACAGGTTCTTCAAATCCTGCCAGAATGAGGTGGGTCTTCTGCCGACTTGCAGTTCCTTTTCGGCCAAACGCGCCGATTTCACAGCGGCAACCCAAATCAGAATCGCGGCGACCGCCATGGCAATGATGAAGATGCTGAACAATAATATCTGTAGGGAATTATCGCCCTGTAGTATGGCTGTACCGTCCGGTTGCAGAACCGCCCGCCTCGGCGTCTCTCCCAACGAGGCCAACTGGCGCAGCTGTGCCAGACCAAAGGTCGGAAAACAGATAATCCAAAACCAAAACTCAGCCAAAAAGAACAGGAGACCCTTGATATATTGCCCGTAAATGATATTCACAATGCCGGGCAACGGAATGCTGAGCCAGGATAAGAAACGTAGTTTAGCAATGCGCTGCCGCAATGTAAACAGAAACAATCGCAGATTTTTCATTTTCTAAGCATACCCCCACTTGAAGTCGAGCCCGCTCTCATACTCACAAAGAAAAGAACAGGGTATAAAATAGGGAATCGGGCATTAAAGCCCGATTCCCGGAAACGGTTGCGGTTTAGCCACCCAAAATGCTTGCTACCAAGTCGTTCAGCATGGTGGGGATGTCCACGGAGAAGTCCAGGTTGGTCAGCGTGTTGCCGAAAGCGGCCGCTGCCCCCCAGTATCTGCCCGGCACATCCTGTGGCACGGAGAACGGGGACTGCTCTCTCAGTGCGCGCAGTGCGATGTCGTTCGCGACTGCATCGGTGTTGAACACGGCAATATTGCTTGGCCCGAGTCCGCGTACTTCAAAACGCTTTGCCTGGTTGGCTTCATTTGTCAGGAAGTCGGCCAGTCTCATCGCTTCGATGGGCTGGAGTGTCAGAGCGTTGACACCAACCAGCTTGTATCCGCTGAAGGAACCCAGCTGAACCTGCTCACCGCTCGCGGTGGTGAAGGTCGGCAGCTTGGCGGCGGCATAGTTCTCTCCAAGGGCTTCTTTGGCCGCTGCGGCGTTCCAAGTGCCGGTGACGCCGGCGCTCAGCGTGGAGCCGATGCCGCCCGCGAAGATGGCGTTGTCGCCGACGCAGAAGGCGGGATCCTGCACCATTACTTTGATAGCTTCGGCGGCGATAATGCCGTTCTCGCTGTTAAAGTCGAAAATGGCTTTGCCATTCGGGCCAACGGTCAGGGTGCAGCCCATGCCGAAGAAGAAGGAAGCGAGATACCAGGAATCGTTGACGGCAAACATGAGCTGCTTGCCCGCTTCGTTGGACTTCGCGAGTATGCCGTCGAGCGTTTGCACATCTTCTTCGCTCAGGACGCTGTTGTCATAGAACAGGAAGTAGCCGTTGTCGGCGGTCGCCGGGTAGGCATACAGTCTATCGTCAAAGGAAGCGGCGACGATGGACTTTTCCAAGTTGCGCGCAATGACGTCCTCGGTACTGACCGTGACTTCCAGGAGGTTCTCGGCTATTACCAGATCGCGCAGTTGGTCATGGGCGAAGAAGAACACATCGGCCGCGGCTTCGGCGTCTTCCTGCAGGCGGGTCTTGGCATCGTTCTCGCCGACAACACCCGTCTCAATGATATAGGTGGTGTCCGGGTTTGCCGCTTTGAACTCTTCGATCAGCATGGCGAGCAGTTCCTGCTCCTCCTGCGCTGCCCAAACCTTCAATTTGACCTCTCTGCTGACGGGGCCTTCGGGATCACCGCCCGGGCCTTCCGTTTTCGGGGTGCAGCCAACGACCATGCCCAGCACGAGGACGAGAGCCACGAGAATTGCGAATAGTTTTTTCATTAATATTATCCTCCAATAATAATGATCATATTGGGGTAGAATCTACCCTACTGTATAGTTTACGCATATAGCGCGAAAAGTCAATAAGAAATGCGCGAAATGGTATTTACAATTTATTGATGCGGGAGAGCATGGCTTACAGCAGCAGGCTCTCCTCCGTTTCCGCGTCAAACAGATGGATGACGTTCCCGCCGAACGTGAAGTTGATGGGATCGCCGTGGCGGAAGCCCGCGCGATAGACATCCGGCAGGGCGATGGTCTCTAAGATAATGACCACTTCCTGTCCCTCCGATTCGACGTGCAGGTGTACGCTGCTGCCCATCATTTCGGAAATATCCACCGTTGCGTGGAAGTGCGGCTCCAGGGCCAAATCGTGGCAGAGCACGATGTGCTCGGGACGGACGCCGAACTTGACCCGGCGGCTGTCCATATCCTTGCTGCGCAGTATGCCCTGGCGTTCCTCGTCCAGCCAGAATTCGCGGCCCAGCACGCGAACCTTGTAGTTATCGCCTTCGCGAATCAGATCCGCATCGAAGAAGTTCATCTGCGGAGAACCGATAAAGCCCGCCACAAAGAGGTTGGCCGGATGGTTGAACACTTCCTGCGGCGTGCCGATCTGCTTAACGAAGCCATCCTTCATGATGACGATGCGATCGCCCAGGGTCATGGCTTCGGTCTGGTCGTGGGTAACATAGATAAAGGTGGTGTCGATGCGCTGACGCAGTTTGATGATCTCCGCACGCATCTGGTTCCTGAGCTTCGCGTCCAGGTTGGAGAGCGGTTCATCCATCAAGAACACCTGCGGATCGCGGACGATGGCGCGGCCTATGGCGACACGCTGTCTCTGTCCGCCGGAGAGGGCCTTGGGCTTGCGCTGCAAGTAGTCGGTGATATCGAGGATCTCCGCCGCTTGCTGTACTTTTTGTCTGATAACTTCCTTCGGCTCCTTGCGCAGTTTCAGCGCGAAAGCCATGTTCTCATAGACGGTCATGTGCGGATAGAGTGCGTAGTTTTGGAATACCATCGCGATATCGCGGTCCTTCGGCGCAACGTTGTTGACCAATCTGTCGCCGATGTAGAGTTCACCTTCCGTAATCTCTTCCAAACCTGCGACCATGCGCAATGTGGTGGACTTGCCGCAGCCGCTGGGTCCGACGAGCACGATGAATTCCTTGTCGGCGATCTCCAAATCGAACGCCTGCACCGCTACGACGTTGCCGTCATAGACTTTCTTGAGTTCTTTGAGTGTTACAGTTGCCATAGTTTTCGGCTCTAACCTGTCTGCAATCGCAAACAGGTCTCGCGCGCGGGAAAGCAAAATCCCCGCCGCATTGTAACAGGTCTCCACACTGTCACACCGTGAGCCTCACGGATATGAACCTTCCTTTCTTTTCGTACGCGCATACAAAATATGAGGAGTGCATGCACGCCGTGGATTCAGCTTGATATTATATGCTGCAATGCAGAATGTCAAGAGAAAGTAATAGAATGACCGCGTCAAGATGTTCTGGGGAAAACGATTGGTTTGGATCAAGAGGCGGCGAGGGTGTTTTGGAGCGAGCCGAATGCCTTTTTCAACATAGCGGCGGCGTCTATCTTGCCACGGCCGCGCG
>WREI01000049.1 GCA_009779405.1 Clostridiales bacterium | reverse complement strand
TAATCGGCAAACAAAAACCAATGAACATGGCGGTACTCCTACCGTCAAAAACGATTCAGCGGCGCAGCCTATCGGCTGTACCGCAGACATGCTTCTTTATCGGCGGCGTGTCTTATCGCGCCCTGATGGAACAAATGGAATAAGCTTTAGGGCGCGATGTATCGCGCCCCTACTGCCCTGTAACATCTGAAACTGTGCAGCGAGGATTTTTTTATGACCGCGAAAAGCGCGCGGTTCAAATCGTCTCCTCTGTCTCGCGTCAAGATTTAGCTGTTACAGGGTACTACCGCGCAAAATGCAACTCCTCCGTCGCCAGCGCCATCTTCGTCACCGAAAAGCCCTCGCACAGGGGGAAGCAATAGAATGTATCATCGTTTGTATTCAGATCCACGCAGTCGCCGCGGCCCTTATAGTTGTATTCGATGTGGCAGGAATAGAGCGAAGGTACGGTCCATTGCTCGGTGAACGGCTCGCCCTCGCAGACGCCCCGCAGGGTGAACCCGGTCATATCGTGGGTCAGGTGGCCCGGTTCGGGGAAGGTGATAAAACCCTTCGCGTTGGGCAGGGATTCGATACGCACTTCGCTTTCAAAATGATAGCTCCCGTCCTGTACCTCGCGGCGCACATTGGCGCGCTCCCACTCGTACCAGTCGGGGATATGCGAAAACTCCGTCTCGCCGCTCCGCGCGGCCAGCTCGCCTAACTCCGTCATCTCCCATTCCTTGCCGCAGGCGTCGCAGCGCAGGATTGTACCCTTGGCGGACATCTTATACTCCACCTTGCAGGCCGGGCATTGATACAGCACCTTCTCCAATCCTTCGGCGCGATCCTTGGTTTTGATGCGTATGCCGCGCGCCAATTGCCAGGCGAAATCGTCATAGGTTAGCGCGGTCTTGATGCGCGCGTTGATCTCGTCCATGGACAGGCTCTGCGTCTCCTCCTGCGTAATCAGCAGCTGCATCTCGGCCTCGACGGGCTTCACGCCGCGGCTGCCCACATGCCAGAACGGGGAATTCACATGGTGGCCGTGCATCAGCAGCGACACCACGGGGATGTTCATCTTCTGTACCATCTTGCCGAGCGACGCGGGCAGCACCGCGGAGGTGCCGCAGAGCGAATAGCGCGCCTCGGGATAGAGCACGATGACGCTCTTATTCTTGCGGGCCAGCAGCATATTCTTCACGAGGGACACGCTCTTTGCGAACTTGCGGTTGCCGATGCCGCCCACGGCGCGCAACAGGCCCTCGATGCCGATAAACCCGTCGATCGCGACGATATAATTCGCGTGGTTCGGGAAAATGGCCGCAGTCGTGATCATAAAGTCCATAAAGGAGTTGTGATTGCAAAGCAAAAAGTAGGGGCCCTTCATACCCTTGGGCAACTTGCTCTTATCGACTTTTGTGCGATGCATCCAGACCTTGGGATAGCTCAAAAGCCACACCACGGGCCGCAAAACGGCCCACTGGCGGTTCGGCTTGCGCGCGACGTCAAAGCGTTTGTAGTTTCCGATCATTTCCTGTTCTCCTGAAATTAGTAATAAGTAATAAGTAATAATGCAGAATGCAGAGAAAATACCTGCATTCTGCAATGACTTCTTCTTTATTCTTCCCCATTATACGGCAATGTGCGCGGGAGCGCAAGGGGTGCGCGGATGCGATTTCAAACGGTTCCGCAGGAGTCGGTGCGTCCTCCTACGGATACCGGGTACGCCATAAACCCGTAGGGGCGGATAGTATCCGCCCGCCGTATACATACGAGTCACGAGCGCAGCGTCTCCGGCGGAGCCGCTAACATCCGTCTCTACCAACACATCGACCGCATGGATTGCCAATTTTCTTTTCCAAGTGGAAAATAACTTCGCGTTTCCCAAACTTCCTGTCCAAACGGAAAATATCATATAAGATCACTACTACCTACTACCTACTACCTACTGCCTACTGCCTTTCCCCGCCCCTTGCCCTCCCCCGAAAAACCCGTTATACTAAACAAAAAAGGGAGACAGCAAAATGAAACCGACCCTTGTGATTATGGCGGCGGGCATGGGCAGCCGATTTGGGGGCATGAAGCAGATGGCGGCGGTGGACGGCGCGGGACAGGTGATCTGCGAATATTCTATTTTCGACGCGGCGCGCGCGGGCTTCGAGGAGGTCGTCGTGATCATCAAGCCCGAGATGGAGACGGATTTTGAGGAGCGCATCGGCCACAAAGTGCGACAGCGCCTGCGTTTGCGCTATGCCTTTCAGACCATGGATATGCTGCCGCCGGGTTATTCCATTCCGCCGGGTCGCGAAAAGCCCTGGGGTACCGCGCACGCGGTCCTCTGCGCGAAGGACCATATCGCGGGCGACTTTGCGGTCATCAACGCGGACGATTTCTACGGCTACAGCGCATACCAAACGCTCTTTCATTTCCTCTGCGATACAACAAAAAAAGACGAGCACGCGATGGTCGCCTATCTGCTGAAAAACACAGTGACGGAAAACGGCAGCGTGGCGCGCGGCGTCTGCGAGGTGGACGGGCGCGGTCTGCTCCGCAAGGTCACCGAGCGCCTGCGCATCGAAAAGCGCGCGGACGGCATAGCCTTCACCGAGGACGGCGGCGCAAGCTACACCCCCCTCGCCCCCGACACCACGGTCTCCATGAATTTCTTTGGCTATCGCCATTCCTTCCTGTCGGATCTGGAAAAAGGCTTCGCCGACTTCCTACAAAACGACGTCCCCCATAACCCCCTGAAAGCGGAAGCCCTGCTCCCGCGTATGACGGACACCATGATCGGCGCGGGCAAGATGCGCATGCGCGTATTGCAAAGCGCCGACAGTTGGCACGGCGTCACCTACCGCGAAGACCTGCCCGCGATGCAGGCGGCGATTGAGGGGATGCGGGAATCCGGGAAATATCCGTTGACTCTATTTTAGAAAAGAGATAAGCATTCTGCACTATTACTTAAAAATCTCCCAACGCTTCAAGTCCTTTCCGCAGTGCTGCCGCAAACGCCGCGGGCCGGTCCATAAAGGGGGCGTGTCCGGTCTGCTCGATCCAGAGCAGTTCCTTCTTCGGCGCGGAGATATGCGCCAGATAGGCTATGACCATCTCGGCGGGCGTCACCCAGTCCTTCTGCCCCGCCAAAAACAGGACAGGCATCTCATAGCGGGCCGTATAGGTGTAGAGGGAGGAGATTTTCCCCGAAAAGAGCAGCTGATACAGTTCGCTGTAGGATTCAAAGAAGGGCTTCGCGTGGAACAGCGCGCCCAAGAACCAGAACGATTCAAACAGGGTGACATAGGGCGAAAACAGTCCGACATGGACGCGTATGGAGCGCCCGTGCGGCAGATAGGCCCCCGTCAGCTTGCGCAGTTCCATAAACTCCAAAAATTCCTTGCGCTCGAATTTCGGGCGCGCGCAAACCTTCGCGTAGGCCTCGTCAATGCCCTGCGCGTCCTGGGGCCTGCCCGCGTCATTCGCCAGACGCATGGCTTCGCGCGCTGCCGTCCATTCGGCCCGGATAAAGTCGATCACCTGGCTGACGCCGACAAAAGCGGCGATCTTTTCGGGATGCGCGCCCGCATACACGGCCCCCAGGAAAGAGCCCCAGGAATGTCCCGCGAGAATAATCTTCTCCTTGCCGTATGCGCGGCGCAGATGGTCGACCACCTCGTCCAAATCGGAGAGCAGCAGCTCTAAGGTCGGCTTCTCGGCCCTGCCGCGGTTGCGGTAATAGTTGTTCCCACAGCCGCGCTGGTCGTAGTGCACGATGGTATAGCGATCCTCCAGCGGTGTCTGCCAATGGTAGGAATAGAAGGCCATATTGACGCCGGGTCCGCCGTGCAGCATCAGGATCATGGGGTTGGCGATATCCTGCCCGCGCAGTTGTATATACTGGTCGATGCCGCCTATGCGGATATAGCCCGCCTTCTGGATCCCCGCCGCCCCGCGTATCCGGTATTTCCAAGCCCGAAACAGGCGCAGAACCAACACGGGCAGCAACGCCGCCGCAATCCCCACGGGCAACAGCCATAGAACCCACAACCACTCCGCATTCTGCATTCTTACTTAAAATCTCTCCTTATGCACGGCAGTATATATCATACGATCCTTCACGCGCGTACTCTCAAACAAAACCAGCTCCCGCAGCACCATGGGCAGGGGCGGGACGGCAACGGCATCCGCCTCGGGCAGGCGGCGGCCCAGCGTGATGTGCGGGGTGAAGCGGTCGTTGCCCCGGTGGAAGCCCGCGGCGCTGAGCGCGGAATCGAGGTTGGCATAGAGCCGCTCCATCTCGGCCAGATCGCCCGAGAGGGAGAGATAGCCCGTATGCAGAGCCCCCTTCGCAAAGCTCGCGTATCCGTCCAGCTTGCAGGTCATCGGCTTCGCGTCGCGCACGCTCTGCCGCATCGCGCGCACAAGGGGCAGCAGTTCGTCCGTCTCCCCCAAAAAGCGCAGGGTGATATGGTGGTTGCCAAACGGCACCCAGACCCCGCGCAGACCCCGCGCCACCAAGTCCTGCGAAACCTTATACGCGGCTTTCAATATATCATTCGGCAAAGCGAGGGCGATAAACAGGCGCATTGCGGATAACCTCTTGCGTTTCTATGGGCCTTATTACACCACAAAAAGACGCATTTTGCAAGCGTTGGCGCCGAAAAAATGCAATTAGAAGACTTTCAGCAGCCCCGCCTGGCAGAGCGCGAGGGCCAGGAGGTCGAGGGTCGTCTCACGCCATTTGTATAGCGAGGAGAGGGATTTGTGCTGCTCCATGGCCCAGCGCTGCATGCCGTCCGTGCGGCGGCAGAGCGGGGTATGTGCCGCGTCGTCCCAGCCGTAATAGCGGTAGGCGAAGGCGCAGATCTCCGGTTCCTGCGCGTCCAAATATGCGCGGACACTCTCCATCGCCCATAATTTCTGCTTTGCGACCGCATATTTCGCGCCGGGCGCGGTCTGCCCGATTGCGCTGCCCTCCTCGTATCCCCGCAGATACTGCGTATACTCCCTATACCGTTTCGCTTCCGCGTGTGCGCGTTTACGCCATTCCGTCCGCATCTTTCCTCTCCTCTGTGCATAAAATCTGTCCATAACCGAACAATTGTTCGGTTATGAGGGCTATTATACACGAAAATCCCGCGTTTGCGGTACAAAAATGGGGACTGTGATAAATTTTACATTTGTATTGCAATTGGGGCCATTAAATCCAGCGTCTTCGTCGCGATCTCGGCGGCCTTGGGGCGGTGGGAGATCAGGACGCAGGTGCGGCCCGTGGCGCGGATATTCTCGAGCATGGCGCGCTCGGTGCGCTCGTCGAGGGCGCTGGTGGCTTCGTCCAGCAGGAGTATGGGTGCGGCGGTGAGGAGCGCGCGGGCGACCGCGATGCGCTGGGCCTGGCCTTCCGACAGGCCCGCGCCGCCTTCTTTGAGGGGGGCGTCCAATTGCTCGGCGCGTTCGCGTATAAAGTCCGCCGCGCAGGCGACCGTGAGAGCGTTCCAAATCTCCGCGTCGTCAATATTCTCGGCGAACATGCCCAGATTCTCGCGCACCGTACCCGAAAAGAGCAGGTTGCCCTGTGGCACATAGGCGAACAGGGGGCGGGCGGCGGCGCTCAGGGCCTGCGTCTGTCCGTCCGCACTTTGCACGGAGAGTACGCCCCCCGTCGGCGCGTAGAGGGCCAGGAGCAGCTTCATCAGCGTGGACTTGCCGATGCCGCTGCGCCCCGTGACGGCCAACAGGTCGCCCTTTTCCAACGTGAACTGCAAATCCGAGAGCACGGGCGCGTCCTCGGTATAGGCAAAGGAAAGGTCTTCGCCGACGATGGCCGCAAAGTCGGTGAGCGGTGCGTCCGGGGTCTCGGCTTCATCGGGCAGTGACTCCAGCTCAATGAGCCGCTCGGCGCTGACCAGCATATTGTAATAGCTCGGAATGACGCTGCCCATGCCCGCGATGGGGGAGCGGATCTGGTTCGTCAGCTGGAGTATGGCGGTCAGAGTGCCATAGGTGAACAGGGGATCGTTGATCAGGCGGAAGGCGCAGAAGCCCAGCGCGATCATATAGCCGCAAGAAAACGCGAAGCGCACGAGGGTTCCCGCCAGCACGGAAAAGCGCTGCTGCCGCAGGCGGGCGCGTATGCTCTCGTCCTGCTCCTTTTGCAGCTGGGCCGTAAACAGGTCCGCCGCGCGGAACGCCTTGATGACGGCCAGCGCCCCCAAACTCTCCTGCATAAAGGCGCGCACCTTCCCCTCCTTCTGCCGCACATCCCGCTGCAGGCGCTTCATCCTGCCGCGGAAGAGCAGCGCGCCTGCCGCGGCGGCGATGCCGCAGGCGCAGGCAACGCAGAGCAATTGCCAGCTCATCACAGCCAGTAATATGCCCACGGTGACGATGCGCAGCAGCATGGCAACGACGTTCGGCAGCATGGCCGTGGCCGTACCCGTCACGGTGTCGGCGTCGGTCACCACGCGGTTCAGGAGCTCGCCCGTATGGTGGGCGGTCACATCGGGATAGGACTTGCCGAAGAGGGTGTGCATCACGCGCCGCTTCAGGTTCGTCGAGACGCGTATATTGGTCGTCGCTTCGACGCGGCTGGAGATATAGCCCAGTATGCTTTGCAGCGCGATCAGGCCTAGCATGAGGGCGAGACCCTGCCAGAGCGCATCGGACTGCTTCGCGACCGCCGCGTCGATGGCGGCGCGTATGGCGAGCGCAAGACAGACCCCCGAGACGGCGGACGCGCTCTTCAATATAATCTGCGCAATAATATTCCACCACTGCCCCTTCAGGCAGCGGCGCACCCAGTCGAGCAGCGCGCGGTCCTTGCTGCTGTCGGTTTTTCTCAGTTTTTCACGGGTAGGTTTGTTTTCCATGGCTTGTCCTTTTTAGGCAGTAGGCAGTAGGCAATAGGGGCTGATTAAATGTTTTGTTTATATACGCCGCCTACTCTAACTTTCCTCTCTCCTCTTTCCTCTCTTATACCAACGGTACAACTTCCCCCACAACACCCTCCAAGCCCGCGACCGCACCCGCCGCCGTGCGTAGGCGCGATAGGCGGGGTTGTCCGTGGAAATCCAGGAGCCGTCGGATTGGAAGCGGGTGACTACGCCGAGGATTTGGCGGTGGGCGATGCCGGATTCCAAGCCTATTTGGTTGTCGCCGCACATCGTATAGGTACCGTCCCTGTGCACTTTGGCCACGCGGTGGAGAACGAAGCTGCCGGAGCTGCGGATATAGAAGGCCATCGTATAACGGCGCAGGCGCGCGGGCGGAGAGATCAGCTCCACCTCCTCGCCGCCGCGGAGCAGGGGGCGCATACTGGTGCCGTGCGCGGTGATGCGCAGGGGGGCGCCCGCGTTGAGCGTCTCCCGCATCAGCGGCAGGGCATCGTGCATGGTTATTTCGGTGATCGTGTTCATGTTATCAACAGTCCATTCCCGCGCAATTTCTCGACAAACGCCGCGGCATCGCGCACAGCGCTATCTTCATCTATATCAAACTCTTCACGCAAAGCGAGTACCAGCGCCTCCTGCGTCGTCTCCTCATCCAAGAGAACCCAAAGCAGCGCGCCGCTCTCGTTCATCTGCAGGGCCGCGCCGACATTGCGCGCGTCCTCCGAGACGGGCAGCACGATATATTTCTCGCCCACGCGGCGCAGGATATAGCCATCCCTGTGTCGCATCTAAGCCCCCCGAAGCTGCCGTATCATCCCCGCGGGGTCGGTCGAAGAGAACACGGCGTGGCCCGCGACCAGGATCGTCGCGCCCGCTTCGCGGCAGAGCTTGGCGGTTTCGGGGTCTATGCCGCCGTCCACCTCAATCTCGAGCGCGGGGTTGAGCCTGTCCGCCAAGCGGCGCAGGGCGGCGATCTTCTCGGGCAGCTGCGGCAAAAATCTCTGCCCGCCGAAGCCCGGATTCACGCACATCAGCAATACGAGGTCGCAGTCGCGCAATACATGCTCGACGGCGCAGAGGGGCGTGGCGGGGTTCAGCACGGCGCCGCTCTGCGCGCCCGTATCGCGTATCTTTTGCAGCGTGCGCTGCAAATGCCTGTCCGCCTCGGCGTGGACAGTAATGATATCCGCGCCCGCGTCGCGGAAGGGGCTGACCCAGGCGGCCGGGTTTTCGACCATCAGGTGCACGTCCAAGGGCAGGGCCGTATGGGGGCGCAGGGCGCGCACCATCGCCGGGCCAAAGGTGATGTTCGGCACAAAATGCCCGTCCATCACGTCCATATGCACGAGGTCGGCCCCCCAGTTTGCCAGCCTGCCCGCGTCCCTGCCCAGGTCGGCAAAGTCGGCGGACAGCAGCGACGGCGCGATTTTAATCATACTCTTTACGCTTCCTCTCTTGCAGCTCGTTCCACAGCGCAATATACCGCGAATAGCGGCCCTCTGTCAATGTTCCTGCGGCCAAAAGCGGGCGTACATTGCAGTCCGGCTCGCTTCGGTGGGAGCAATCGGAGAAACGGCAGGGCGGGGCCTCGGCAAACTCGGGATAGGCGCGGTCTATAAGGGCCTGTTCCGGCGCGGGCAGTTCCAAAAGCGCAAAGCCGGGCGTATCGCAGACATAGCCGCCCAACGCGGGCAGGAGCTCGGCGCGCCGCGTCGTATGCTTGCCCACCTCGCCGCGGGCGGACAGTTCGCCCGTCTCCAAATGCCAGCCGAACAGCGCGTTCAGCAGGGAGGATTTCCCGACAGCCGACTGCCCCGCAAAGCAGCAGACGCGGTTCGCCAGCAACGGTTTGAGCGCGTCCAAGCCCTCGCCCGCCTTCGCGGAGACGCAGAGCGGCGCAAAGGCGGCGTAATCGGCCATAAATTCCGCGACGTGGGCGGCGTTCGCCTCGTCCATCTTATTCAGCACCAATATCGGTTCAATCCCGCGCATCGCCGCCTGCACGAGCAGCCTGTCGAGCAGGGCATAGTCGGGGCGGGGGAGGGAAGCGGAAAAAATCAAAAACACGGCGTCCACATTGCTCACGGCCGGGCGCAGGAGCTCGTTTTTGCGCGGCAATATCTCGGTCAGAAAGGCATGCCCGTTTGTTTGGCGCACAAAGCGAACGAGGTCGCCCGGCAGCGGCTTTTCGCCGCGCTTGCGAAAGACCCCGCGCGGCAGGCAGCGGGTGAGCGCGCCCCCCGCCCAAACGTCGCAGAAGCCGCCGACGGAGCGGGTCAGGATTCCGGTTTCTATGGGCATGGAAGCTCCTTTTTGGTAGTTATGAGTGAAGAGTTAAGAGTGAAGAGTTGCTGTAGAAATTCCTGCGGAATTTCTTTAATTGAATCCCCGTAGGGGATTCTACCATAACTCTTAACTTTTCACTCTTCACTAATCACTAAACTTAACATCCTTACTCGCAACCAGCACGCCGTCAATATACAAATAAATCGTCCTCGTCGCCGCGTCTATGCTGCGCACGCGGGCCACGATGAGCGCGCCCTCCTCCCTGTCCCGGATCTCGCTGTATGCGAGCACGATGTAGGGCACGCCGTCCTCGGTCGCAGTCTCATAGACCAAGCGCACCTCGCACCCGTTGTGCGGGATATCCGCGGTGAAGCTGAGGTCCGCGAAATATTTCGAGGGCGCGGCGCGGGCGACGGTCAGGGTGATGGGCGTGTCGGCATTCGTCCGCACCCCCGGCGCAAGGCTTTGGCCGAGGATGGTGCCGGGATTTTCGATATTTTCATCGATGAGCGGGCTGGAGATTAAGACCGTGAAGCCCGCGTCATAGAGCTTGCGCAAGGCGTCGGCCAGGGGCAGCCCCAACACTTCGGGCATGGCGGGCCGCTCGGGCGGGATCGTGGGTTCGGGCGTGACGGGCGCCGCCGTCAGGGTCGGTGTCGGCGTGGGCGGCTCGGGCGGCGTTGGTACGGCGCAGATGCTCCTATAGAAGATAAAGTAGAGGAGCAGCGCGAATATGGGCAGACCCAGAGCGCCGAAGAGCCAATAATAGGTCGTATTCTTGCGGTCGCGCGGGGCGGCATGCTTTTCCTTTGCGAATACGAAGTCACCCTGCGGGTCGGTCAGCGCGCGCACGAGGTCGGCGCGCATCGTGGCGCAGTCGGGATAGCGGTGCGCCGCCTTCTTGGCCAGTGCGCGCAGTATGACGTCCGAGAGCGCGGCGGGAATCTCGTCGTTCACTGCCTGCGGCGGCATGGGATTCGTCTGCAAATGCTGCAAGGCGATGGCGACCGCGGTCTCGCCCGAGAAGGGTACGCGCCCGGTCACGGTCTCGTATAAAGTCACGCCGAGCGAATACAGATCCCCCGCGGCGTCCACCTGCTCGCCCCGCGCCTGCTCGGGCGGCATATAGTGGGCCGAGCCGATGACATTGCCTCCGGCATAGGTGCGCGTGCTGTTGTTCAGCTCCCGCGCGATGCCAAAATCGGTCAGTTTGACCTTACCGCGCTTGGTGAGGATGATATTCTGCGGCTTGATATCTCTATGTATGATACCGGAACCGTGCGCGACGGCCAGCGCGTCCAATAGCTGACAGCCCACGGCGATGGCCTTGTGCGGGGGCAGCGCGCCCGTGCGCTGTACGCGCTCCTTGAGCGTCTCGCCCTCCACATATTCCATGACGATATAGGGCCGCCCCTCGAACTGGCCCATGCCATAGGCGCGGACGATGTTCTCATGCTGGAGCGACAGGCAGGCCATTGCCTCGCGCTCAAAGCGGCGCAAAAATTCCGCGTCGCCCGCGAACTCCGCCTTCAATATCTTCAGCGCATAGACCTGCTTTGCGCGCATATGCACGACCTTATAGACCTGCGCCATGCCGCCGGCCCCCAAGCTCTCCATCACGCGGTAGGTATCGCCGATTACGGTGCCTGTCATTCCCCGTCACCTCCGTTTCGCGCCAATACAACGCTGATATTATCGCTGGCGTCCGCTTGCAGGGCTTCGCGTATCAGAGTCTCGGCAATGGTATCCAAATCCGTATCTTCGGACAGAATGGCGGCGATCTCGGCGTCCGTCAGCACGTCGTGCAGCCCGTCCGAGCAGAGCAAAAGCATATCGCCCGGCGCCCAGGCGAATTGCCTGTAGTCCGTATCCACCGTGGGCTCGCCGCCGATGGCGCGCGTGATGCGGTTGCGGTGGGGGTGGTGCCGCGCCTCCTCGGGCGTCAAGAGCCTGCGCCGCACCAATTCGGCCACATAGGAATGGTCCGCCGACCTTTGGCGCAGGGTTATGCCGTCCCAATGATAGATGCGCGAATCGCCGACATAGGCGATGGCGACGTTCCGCGCGTCCGCGCGCGCGGCCACCAGGGTCGTACCCATGCCAAAGCATTGGCGGTCGCAGAGCGACTGCGCATAGACCCGCAGATTGCAGGCTTCGAAGGCCTCGTCAAAGGGCGCGTCCGCGTATTCCTGCAGCGTCTCGAGCGCCAACCGGCTGGCCACTTCGCCCGCGTTATGCCCGCCCATGCCATCGGCCACGGCCAACAGCAAGCTCCCGTCGGGCAGGGGCAAGCTGAATAGGGCGTCCTCATTGCCACTGCGCTTGCCGATATCGGTGTGTGTTGCGGTGTGTATCATTGTTTTCTCTCCTTGGTAGGGGGGTGGTGGAGTGGAAAGAGGAAAGAGGAAAGATGCGGTTAGAAATGCTTCGCATTTCTGATTAAATTTTTATCTCCATATACTCCGCCCTCTCTATCTTTCCACTTTCCTCTTTCCTCCGCAGCTGCCCGCAAGCCCCCTCAATATCCGTCCCCATTTCCCTCCGTACGGTGGCGCTGATGTGGCTCTGGGCCAGCCAGTTTTCAAAAAGCTTTGCGTGCTCCCGCGTGCAGCCCGCCAAATTGCGCTCGGGGACGGGGTTCAGCGGGATCAGGTTTACGTGGGCCTGCAAATTGCGCAGCAATTTGGCTAATGCGTCCGCGTCGGCCTTGCTGTCGTTGAAGCCGCCGATGAGTGCGTATTCAAAGATGATGCGGCGGCCCGTCTTTTCCGCATAGTGCCTTGCGGCGGCCATCAGCTCTGCGATCGGGTAGACGCGGTTGATCGGCATCAGCTCGTTTCGCTGTGCGTCCGTCGGCGCGTGGAGCGAGACGGACAGGGTGACGTGGGGCGCGTCGTCGGGCAGGGTCATAAGCTTCGGCACGATGCCGCAAGTGGACAGGGAGATATTTCGTGCCGAAATATGCAGGCCGTCCTCGCCCGTCACGCGATGCAGGAAGCGCAGCACCTCGTCATAGTTGTCCAAGGGCTCGCCGCTGCCCATTAGCACGATGTTCCGGACATTGCGTCCCCGCGCACTCTCACCGTGCCGCTGCTCCACGCGGAGCAGCATGGACAGCATTTCGCCGCTGCTGAGGTTGCGCACGCATCCGTCCAAACCGGACGCGCAGAATGCGCAATTCATGCGGCAACCGACCTGCGTGGACAGGCAGAGCGTGTTGCCGTGGCGGTAGCGCATAAACACGCCCTCCACGAGATTGCCGCCGTCCAAGGTGAACAGATATTTCTCCGTCTCGTCCTTTTGCGAGACGCGGGTCTGCGCGATCTCTGCGCCGCCATAGGGCAAACTTGCCAGCTTTTCGCGCAGGGGCAGGGGCAGGTTGCGCATCTCCATCGGCTTCGCGCCGCGCAAGAGCCACTCGTTTACCTGCTTGGCGCGAAAGCGCGGCTCGCCCCGGTCGGCGAGCAGGGCGGCCAGTTCCCTGTAATTATAATCCGTCAGCTTCATATTTTGCAAGCCCGCCGCAGTAGGGCATGGTAGAACGCGCTCACCCGCCCGTCCGGCAGCAATTGGCCTTCCTCTTCTAATATATATTCTGCGTTTTCTCCCAAAAACGCCGCAATCTGCGCCCCGTTCTCCCGCCGCGAGAGGGTGCAGGTCGCATAGAGCAGTCTGCCGCCCGGCTTCACATAGGCCGCGCAGGCTTGCAGGATGCGCCGTTGCGTCCCCGCGATGGCGTCGGCGTCCGCTTCGCTCTTATGGTTATCCCGCGCGGACAAAAAGCCCGTGCAGGGGACGTCCAAGAGTACGGCGTCAAATCTTTCGGGCAGGCTTCCGTCCGGCACGGCGGCGTCGCGGCAGGCGGTTTTCGCCCGCACATGCAGGCGCGCAAGGGTCTTATCCAGCAACGCTGCGCGGTGCGGATGCAGTTCCCACGCGGTCAAATCTATATCCCCGCCCGCGAGCGACCAGAGGTAGGCGCTCTTCCCGCCGGGCGCGGCGCAGGCATCCAGCACTTTTGCGCCCCGCAAGTCACCCAGGGCGCGGCAGACGGCCATGCTCGCTTCGCCCTGCGCGGTCATTTTGCCCGCCGCAAAGAGCGGGTGCGCCGGGAGCGCAAAGCCCCTGCGGATATGCAGGGCGTTGTCGTCATACGCGCCGCGCGCGACGGGCATATCCAACGCCGCAATCAGCTCCTCCGTCGTATATGGATATTGCGCGCGCAGGGTGAGCCCCTCCTGCCGTATGGCCAGCATCGCTTCCGTCCGCGCCGCGCCGTAATCCGCCATCCACTCGCGCAGGATCCACGCCGGGCAGGCGTATTGCATGGATAAGCGCGCCGCCGCTTCGGCGGGCAGGGGAGGGAGCATATACTCCTCGGCCTGCCTTGCCAATTTGCGCAATACGGCGTTGACCAAGCCCATGGACGCCCCCTTGCCCGTCTCGCGGCAGAGCCGCACGGCCTCGGAGACCGCCGCGTGCGCGGGGGTCCGCATATAGAGCAGTTCCGCCGCGCCGAGACGCAGGATATTGCGCTGTACCCGCTTCTGCCGCGCGCAGAGCGCCAACAGGCAGGTGTCAATATAATAGAGGTTCTCCAAGACCGCCCACGTGGCGGCATATATCCAAGCCCGCTCGGGTTCCTCGCCCGACAACTCGGCCAGGCGCAGGTTCGCGTATGCGCCGTCCTCGATCACATCGATCAGAACGGCGAGGGCCAGCCGCCTCGCACTCATTCTAACACGTTTCCCGCAATCGGTCTACCGCGCAGAAAGCTTTTGGCATCCATGCGTCGCCCGCCCTGCGCCTGCAATTCGGTGATTTCCAGCAAAGCATCCGCGCATTGCACAAACAGGCCGATTTTTGGGTCGCCTTTCAGCAGTCCGGGTTGCCCCGCTTCCGGTATATTTACACAGCGCGTCGCCCAAATCTTCAGCGTCAAGCCGTCCAAGAGCGCATAGGCCCCCGGCCAAGGGGTTACCCCGCGCACGCGGTTGTGCACTTCCCGCGCGGGGCGGGCAAAGTGCAACTTGCCGTCCTCCTTTTGCAGCGGTCGGCAGAGCGTAGCGGTGTCGTTGTCCTGCGGCGTTGACTGCAAAGAACCGTCCCGCAAAAGCTGTAAAGTCTCAATCAATAATTCCGCGCCGATAAACGACAGCCGCGCCGATAATTCGCCCGCCGTCTCGTTCTCGCCAATCTCTGTCTCCGCCTTCAGCAGCATGGCCCCTGTATCCATGCCAAGATCGGTCAGCATGGTCGTAATCCCCGTCAGGCGCTCGCCCGCGATGACCGCGCTCTGAATCGGCGACGCGCCGCGGTATTTCGGCAGCAGGGAACCGTGGACGTTGACGGTTCCGTATTTCGGTATATCCAAATTCGCCTGTGAGAGCAGCTGCCCGAAGGCCGCCGTCACCATAAAATCCGGCGCGAATTCCCGTAATGCGGCCAGGCCCGCAGAGCGGCGTATCCGCTCGAACTGGTATACGGGCAGACCCAATTCCAAGGCCCGCGCCTTGACGGGCGGCGGGGTCAAAACCGCGTGCCGACCCACGGGCTTATCGGGCGCGGTAAAGACGGCGATCTCAAACCCTTCCTTATATAACGCGTCCAGCGAGGGAACGGCAAATTCGGGTGTGCCGAGAAAGGCGATTCTCATTCCGTATCCCCTCTCGCCCTGCGCCCGGTCGCGCTCTGCTTGCGCTTGTTTTCGCGCTCCCGCTCTTCCTTTTCCTTTATATAATCCTCGGGTGGCTCCGTGATCAGGCGCAGAAATACCTCGCCGTTCAGGTGGTCCACTTCGTGCAGCACCGCGCGGGCAAAGAGCCCGCTGCCCTCGTGGCGGTATCTGTCCCCGTGCCGATCCGACGCTTCCACCACCACATGCTCGGCCCGCTCCACATAGCCCTGCCCGCGGTTCGGGAACGAGAGACAGCCCTCTTCGCCGCGCTGCAAGCCGTCGGCCACGATGATTTCGGGGTTCACCATTTCCACAAGCCCATCGCCCGCGTCCATCACAAAGGCGCGGCGCAGTATGCCGACCTGCGGCGCGGCCAAACCCACGCCGTCGCGGTCGCGCATGGTATCGATCATATCGTCGAGCAGGCGCGCCAACTTCGCGTCATAAGCGACGACAGGTTTGCATTTCTTAGAAAGGCAGGGGTCGCCTTCTGTGCGCAGTGTAAGGATGGCCAAAAGAAACCTCGCATTGTTGGATTGGAGTGAATAGTGAAGAGTTAAGAGTTAAGGTGAAACTATAGCTTTTATAGAAACAGCTTGCTGTTTCTACCGCAACTCTTAACTCTTCATATTCTCTCTTAACTATACACAATTCCCTTGCACAAATCAAGAATACGGGCTAAAATACCCCCGGTTGAGTTGCATTCAACCATCGGTTGAGCGAAATTTCGCAACTATCCAAATGGTGTATAGATTCAACCGCCGACTATCCGTATGCTGTTGATAACAAAAACAGGGAGGAAACATTCATGGAGAACAACAAAGAGAGCATGGGCAAGCGCATCGCGGCCCTGCGCCGCAACAAGGGTCTCACGCAGGAACAGCTCGCGGAGAAATTGGGTGTCTCCGCGCAGGCGGTCAGCAAGTGGGAGAACGACGTATCCTGCCCCGATATCTCCGCGCTGCCGCTGCTGGCAGACTTTCTGGGCGTGACGACGGACGAACTCCTCGGCATCAAGCCCATCGAGCCGCACGTCGTGGTCGTACCCTCAGAGAAGAAGGAAAAGGACGGCACGAACATCAATATCCATATCAACGGCGGCAAGCGCGATGGCATCGTCTTCGGCATACTGCTGCTGCTGGTCGGACTGGCCTACATCCTCGTCCGCGCGAATGTGATCCGGGGCATTTCGGAGCCGAGCTTCTGGTCCATCGTATGGCCCTTCGCCGTGCTGGTGGCGGGCGTCATGTGGAGCATACACCACCTCTCGCCCTTCTCGGTGGGCGTGGGTCTGTTGGGGCTCTATTTCCTGCTGTCCAACTTCGGCATTCTGAACCCCGAACGCTTCTCGCTCGGCTGGAACCTCGTTTGGCCCATCATCATCGTGCTCGCGGGCCTGTCCATCATATTGCACGCGCTTAAAATCGGCAAGCGCAAGCGCTGCGGGCGCGGCGTGTATGTGGATGGCAACAAGAAGAGCAAGCGCGACGCGGAATATACGGACGGCTACATCAAGGCCGACATCTCCTTCGCCGAGGATACGCGGGTGCTGGCGGACGACGAAACTTTCCGCGGCGGCGATATAGACGTTTCATTTGGAACTATGACCCTCGACCTCACGGCCGTGCGGAATTTCGCGGACTATCCGGTACTGCGCGTGGACTCCAGTTTCGGCTCCATCATAGTACTCGTCCCCCGCCAAGTGCTGGTGATGCGCGAGGTGACAACCAGCTTCGGCAGCTGCAACCTTTCGGGCCATCCCGACAGCGCCGCCACCCAAAAGCTCTACATCAAGGGCGACGCAAGCTTTGGCAGCGTGGATATTAAGTACCAGTAGGGGCGGACGACCGAATACCAACACTCTTCACTCTTAACTGCCAAAAAAGGAGCTCCCATGAAAACACGCCTAACGCTAATCACAACCCTCCTGCTCCCCCTTCTCGCCCTCGCAGGCTGCTCCTTGCTGCCTAAGCCCCCCAAGGCCACCGAAATCATCTACACGGATCCCGAAGCCCTGCCCGTTATGCTGATTCAAACGGGTGACAGCTATGTGGCGGAGTACGGCAGCTTCAACCGCTATACCGCGCCAACACTGGCCGTGGGGGACCTGCAAAACCCGGGGCAGGAAAGCGTCATCTATACGGCGGCCGCGGATGAGCACTTCTACTGGTTCTACGCAACGGAAAGCTATGTCTGCTGGTTTGTGAAGTTGGAGGACGCGGACGAAACCCGCCACCAACTGCGTTGCTATGCGCGCGCCACGGGCGAACTGCGCAGCATCGATGCCGCCGAACTGCGCGGGGAAGAGGATAGACGCCAAATGACCTTCGCGGGTACCTATGAAGACTATATCTATTGGACTGCGATCGATTATGACGCGAAGGTCACGCGCATCATGCGCTGCCATATGCCGACAAACGCGACGGTTTGCGTGGCTTCCGAGGACTTTTTGCCCGGCGGGGACGGTGGAACGAACCTGCATCATATGAAAATCAAGGACAATTATCTGATCTATGCGCTCCAAGGCGCGGAGGGGGCGCGCGGTGCTGTGCTGGTCGTGCTGGATTTGGCGCAGGATGGCGCCGAGCTGCTGTGCGCCGAGCTCCCCGCAATCGATAAGGGCCGCAACAGCAGCGGCGCGCCGATGCAGCCCGCGTGGATTTACGGCATGGACTATGACCCGGTCACGCAGAGCTTCGCGCTGTACTATCATTCGGGCGCGCGCGACGGCGTGGGCTATTACAGGGTGGGGGACGAGCGGGTGACGGAGTTCTATACGCCGTCTTCGCAGGGTTATCTGTATGCCGACCGCATCGAGCTCGACGCCAACGCGAACACAATCTACTACAATGTATACACGATGGTTTCGGGTTCCGTCATCGACCACTACGAGGGCGTGGCCTATAATTACACGGCCCACAGGGCCAAACAGCTGCCCCGCTGCTTCTGGCTGATGCCGGGGGGCCAGCTTGGCTTCGGAGACGGCAAAAACGGGCCGGACAAGGTTGTTTGGACGGTTTTTGGTGATTGAAACAGGAATCGTAGGGGCGAGGCATGCCTCGCCCGCCGCAGTTTGGAGTGAAGAGTTAAGAGTTGCGGAAAGAATCGCAAGCGATTCCTGATTAAATCAGAAATTCCGCAGGAATTTCAACCACAACTCTTCACTCTTCACTTTTAACCCAATTCCTGTCGGGCGTCCTCCACCCCCACGCAAAGCCCCTCGCAACAGGTCTTTACGCCAAAGCGCACCGGCGTCTTCACGCTGATCTTCTGCGTGACGGTGAAATCGATGCTCTTGCGGCAGTCCTCGCACTTCTTCAGCTCCGGGCAGACCTCCAATTCGCCCTCGCAGGCGACCTCGGGCTCGCAGGGGATGGCATAGGGCATGATGGAATAGGGTACGGAGAGGTCGAACTCCTTGATGACATACTTCTCGCAGACCTCCCGGTCATAGCAGTGCTCCCGGGCACAGCCCTCGTCTCCGTCCTCTTCGTCCCCGTCCTCTTCGCCGAGCAGGGCCATCGGCCCGCCGATCGTGAGCCCGGTCTTCACCGAACTGCTGCCGCAGAGCGCGATGGGCACGTCCCCGACCTCGCAGGGCGCCGTCACATCAAAGCCTATCCACATCTCGCCGCTTTGGCGGTTCAGCGAGAAATCAAAGCGCAGGCCCGACAGGCCCGTGTTCGCATCCCCATAGACCCAACGGACATTGGCGTCCGCGGTATTATAGCGCACGGTCTGCGCGCTGCCGTTCAGGATCACATAGATATTCTCAATCTGCTTCGCCGTGATATTCTCGTCCATCCCCAAAATCAGATAGCTCAGGTTCTCATCCGCGTTGGTGCCAATTCCCGTAACCGTGTAGCAATAGCGCTGCACGCCGCCCGGTTCCAGCACGCAGTTGGGAAGGTCCATAGCAATCAGAAAGGGAAGCAGCTTTCCTCCCATTATCTCGGAATAATCCGCACTCGTATTGTATGACATCGCTTAACTCCTTTGTATATTTTGAATACAGGCCTCGCCCAAGCGCGCATCCGCCGAGAATTCGAGCGGTATCTCGATGCGTATATTTTGCGTAAGCACAGCCCGCGCCCTGCCGCAGCGCCCGCAGCGCCCGCGCCGCAAAACGGGCTCGCCGAAACCCAACACCCGCACTTCGCCCGCCCGCACTTGCGGCACCAGCGAAACAGGCACGGAAATATCGAATATCTGCCGCGCAAGCCGTTTTTCCTCAAAATAATAGCATTCCATAGACCTTCTCTCCTTCTTTCGTATACGTGGGGGCCTGTATTACAATATATGAATTCCGCTGCATATTGTGCAAAAAAACTCCCTGCAAAATACAGGGAGTTGGAGCTACTGGTCAGAATCGAACTGACAACCTGCTCATTACAAGTGAGCTGCTCTACCATTGAGCCACAGTAGCACGCCGCCTATCATAGCGCAAAATCCCGAATTCGTCAAGCGTGGGATGGACAAACAAAAACCGAATTAAACCGTAGGGGCGCCGCGTCTCCTGCGGGAGTCGCATGATACCACGCCCGTCCGAGCAACACGTATCATATATTTGGTATGCGCGCAATGTCCCCCGCAGGAGCCGCAAAAAAATACCCAAAAGCAAAATTATAAGAATTCCCGCAAAATCTACGTGTTACAATAGGGGCAGACCAGAGAGACAGAGGGGGAATCACCATGGGCGCCAACATCTATTCCGAGAACCTTGCCACACTTTCCACGCTGACGGACGAGCAGGCGGGAAAGATCATATGCGCCATCGCGCTCGCCGAGCAGGGTCGAGATTTGCCTGCCATGGATGCGCTGCTCTTTGCCGTGTATGCACTGATGCAGGGGCAGGTGAACAGGGCGGAGGCCTTCCGCGCCGCGCAATCCGAAAAGGGCAAGGCGGGCGGCAGACCGAAAAGCCGCGCAAAAGCCGAACAAAAGCCGGAGGAAAGCCCGGTGAAACCCTCCGAAGCCGAAACCGAATCCGATACCGATACCAATATACCCCCCAATCCCCCCAAGGGGGAAGGGTTTGCGGAATTTTGGACGGCGTATCCCAAAAAGGTGGGCAAAGCCGCCACGGAAAAGGTCTGGCTTCGCATAAACCCCTCTCCCGCCCTACAGGAAAAGATCCTCGCCACCCTACAAACCTGGAGCAACAGCGACCAATGGACAAAGGACGGCGGGCAATATATCCCCAACCCCGCCACCTGGCTAAGCCAAGGTCGCTGGGAGGATGAGTCGCCCCCGCGCCGCGCCGTATCAAAAAACCCCGCCACGAACTATTCGCAGCGGGTGATTCGCGACGCGGATTTCGAGCACTTCTTTGTGAATTTGGGGGAGTGAAACAGCGTGGCCGCGCCTATTCCACCACAACCACCTCAAACTGACAAAACGCCAGCATTTCTTCGTCGGTGTAGCCTGTGTTTATGCCGGCTGAATAGGACCTTCCCGCAACAACCCAATTTATAGTGTACCCGACGGATTCCCCGGTTGCAGGATCCATCCACTCTAAAAACACATAGCTTGTTCCATTGTATTCGATTTCTCGTTCAGAGAGTGCGCCACGTCCGTAAAGCTCGTTCATATGCACCTCCGGCGGTATTTCGCGCAGCCAAATAAAAGTTGCGCAAATGACTTGATCTTCATTTGCATAATAGTAAATGACAGATGTGTTCTTGACTGATATTTCCTTGAACGATAGCCCGGTTAGCATATTGATAGGTCTGTAGAATTCATATACAAAAGCAAGATTAGACGTATCAAGATGCATGCTGTAACTCTGTTTACCCAACGTTTTCGAGTTAGGCAGTGTCGACATGAGATCATGCAATAACCTTTAGCCACAGGAAAAGGCAGCGGACGATCACGGCGCCGACAAATGCAACTGTAGTTTTGGCATAACGCGTGGCAATGCCGCGCCATT
>WREI01000048.1 GCA_009779405.1 Clostridiales bacterium | reverse complement strand
TTTCAAGTTGCTAAGCCAACTTACCATTTCCGGTGGTTAAGCTGTGGGGCCCCACCTGTTCCCATCCCGAACACAGAAGTTAAGCCCACAAACACCGACAATACTTGGCTGGAGACGGCCCGGAAAGATAGGCAGCCGCCGGATACCCTTTGCACCGACCTCACGGCCGGTGCCTTTTTTATGCACTTCAGTGTGTGGCGCGGATACGCGCCACAAAAAACTACTCGCTATGCGGATGGCGACAAAAGTTATACAAATTAAATCATCTTTCCGCTAAAATAGGCGCGTTCAAGCTACTGACACGCCTTCTTTGTCCAGTGCTTAATCGATGGGGAGGATTAGTCCTCCGATGGTCCCTAAAACGCGATTTTGAACAAAAAAACACCCCGTGAAAAAGCCTTGAAAATGGCTATTTTACTGGGGTTTTTGCTTTTTAGGGCTATTGGTGGTCTGTACTGGACTCGAACCAGTGACCCCATCGATGTGAACGATGTGCTCTACCAACTGAGCCAACAGACCGGGGACAGAGTGTATATTACAACAGATTGCGATTCTTTGCAAGCCCCAAATTTCCTTGCACTTTGTTCGTTTTTATGCTACATTTTGATCAGACAATGCAGGAATGTAAAGGAGGGTGGCTTTGAAAAAGTTTTTTATATGTACCCTTATACTTTTACTCACCGCGTTAGCCGCCTGTCACTGCGCGCTGCCAACGGCGGAGCAGGACACGCCCGTTGCACCGGCGCACGCGCCAATATCCTTGCGGACACCCGGCCCGACTGCGGAACCGGAGGGTTTGCTCCGGGCCTACGAATCGGAGACGCTGCAAGTATATATATATGAAACGACCTATAACGGGGCGCGGATCTTCGCGGCGCAGGTTTGGATTCGGGATCCGGGCAGGCAAATCCGAAAAGCGAGCGCGCTATGGGGGGAAGCCCTGCTGGCCGCCACCCAAATGTCGGCGGAAGGCGCGGTGTTTTTGGTCAACGGGAGCGGATATATGTCGCCGGATTATCCCAACAACGATGAGACTTACGGCGACATAGAGGAAAATCACTATACGAGCTTAGGCAGCTTCGTCATCACGGACGGGGAGATATTCCGGGACTTGGGCAGCGGCTTCACGGGGATTTCCGCGTCCGCGGGCGGGTTGTTGGCCTATGAAAACGCGGACAGCGCGGAGGTTGCGGGCGACAATACCTGGGCCTTCCTGCGCAATTGTCTCATCGTCAAAGACGGCACAGTGCGCGTGCCGGAACCGCAGGAACCGGCTTACGACCATGAGAAACGGGTGCAAGACGCGAGCAGGCCGAGAACCGTGGTATGCCGGATCGATGCGAACAATTATGTGTTTATCATAGTGATGGCGCAGGAGGAATGCACGGGATTGACCCTGCATGAGACGGCGGCGTTTTGCGTGTCATATGTGCCGGATATAGATTGGGCCTTCAATCTCGATGGGGGCGGCTCTACGTGTATGATCTTACAGGGAAGCATCCTCGCGGGAACCCCAAGACCCATATTCGACATCCTATACCTCACGGATTGATACCTTCCGCACCTTCTCCGCGTGGATACAATCCAAGAACCGGTTGGCAATCGGCAGAAAGCCCGTGTCGTCGTCGCTGACGCAGTATTCGATGCGCGTATCTGCGCCCGCCGCAGGGCTTGCGCCCAAGCGCGCCGCGAGGTTTTGGGCGAGGGCTGAGCCTGTATCGATCAGCTTTGCATTCGGCAGCACTCCTGCGATGGTCTCGCGCAAAAAGGGATAGTGCGTGCAACCCAATATGACCGCATCCGCATCGGTTTCGCGCAGGGGGGCGAGGTAGCGCTCGGCGGCGAGATGCGCAATCGGGTCGTCCGCCGAGATCCCGCTTTCGATGATGGGTACAAAGAGCGGGCAGGCTATGCCCGTCACGCGCAGGCGGGGATTCTCCGCCGCAAGCATGCGAAGGTATGCGCCGTTGCCGATCGTGGCTTGGGTACCGAGTACGGCGATATGTCCGCTCTGCGTTTCCCGCGCGGCGGCGGCGCAGGCTTCCTCAATCACGCCCGCGATGGGCAGGCCGGGATGCGCCGTGCGAAGGGCATTGAGCGCAACCGCGCTGACCGTGCCGCAGGCGACGACAATCGCGTCCGCCCCGCCTGAGAGCAGAAAGCGCACGTCCTGCAACGCATAGCGCGTGATGGTGTCCGCACCGCGCGCGCCATAGGGGACGCGGGCCGTGTCCCCGAAATAGAGAATGTCTATCCCGGGATTGTATTTGCATATTTCGTTGAGGACGGTCAAGCCGCCGAGACCGCTGTCGAAGACGCCGAGTTTTTGAATGGATTGCAAAGAAGGGGTTGTCCTTTCGGGTTTTATGCATTATAACATAGAAATACGAAAGTAGAAAATGGATATTTTGCATATCATAAACAAGTGCGCTGTGGTATAATAGATATAGGGGTCAGCAGGCAGGCAGTAGGCAATAGTTTTGCACAAAGTAGAAATGCCTGCGGCATTTCTGATTTAGGCCTTATAGCTTGAAAACAAGGCTCTACTGCCTATTGCCCAACAAAGGAGGACTGACATGCTAGACAACCGCATCCGCAAAGTACTGCTGCGCACCCTGTATATACTCCTGCTCTGTGCGGCGGTGTATGTGGTGTTCAAGTATGCCATACCCATACTGATGCCCTTTCTTCTCGCGCTCTGCATCGGGCTGCTGGTGCGGCCCATCGCGCGCTTCTGCAAGCGCAGGCTGAAGATTCCGCAAAAACTTGCCGCCGTGCTGCTGGTCACCATCTTCCTCGCGGGCATCGCCGCGCTCTGCCTGTGGGTGGGTACCCAGGCCTTCGACTTTGCCTGGGATCTGGGGAACACGCACAAGGATAAGGTGATCGAGTTTATCCGGGATCTGGGGGGGAATATCAAGAAGGCTGTGGCCGAATGGAACCCGGATGCCGTTGCTTTTGTCGATCCGGTGATGGATTCCCTGCAAGACTCCGTAAGCTCTGTGCTGAGCGGAATTGTCAACGGCATATTGGGCATGGCGACGCGCCTGCCGATGGTGCTGCTGCAAATCCTCTTCTTCATCATCGCCTCCTATTTCTTCGCGTTGGATTTCGATGCGCTGCGCAATATGCTGGCCGCCGCGCTTACGGCCGAGCGTTATGAGAAACTGCAAGTATTCAAAACCGCCTTCAGCAAGACGATAGGCCGCTATGTTCGCTCTTATTCCTTCATCCTGTTGATGACCTTCGCGGAATTATTGGTGGGGTTCCTGATTATAGGCGTGGAGAATTTCGCGCTCCTCGCCATGGCCATCGCGCTGTTTGATATACTGCCCGTTGTGGGCAGCGGCACCATACTGCTGCCTTGGGCCGCCATCGCGCTGATCCAAGGGGATACGATGCGCGGTATCAATCTGATTGTGATGTATCTCATCATCACGGTGATACGGCAATTTGTGGAACCGCGTGTCATAGGCAAGCAAGTGGGGCTGCACCCCATACTCACGCTTGTGTCCATCTATGTGGGCATGCGCCTTTTCGGCGGCATAGGGCTCTTTGGCCTGCCCGTATTGCTTGCGGTGTTTTTCGCGCTGGAGCGGGAAGGGGTTATACATTTCTTTCCCCGCCGTGAATTGATGGAATCCGATGCAGCGCCCAAGAAAAAGCCCATATTTAGAAAGAAAAAATAATATTTGACCCTAAGGCGGCGTTCATAACGCATTTTTAACGAGTTTCTGTGGTATCCTATTCACACAAAATACGCAATGCGAGGTAAATACAAATGATTAAGATCCTGATAGTCGACGATGAAATGCCCATTGCGAATCTGATCCGAATGAATCTGACGCGGCAGGGCTATGCCTGCACCTGCGCCTTTGACGGGCAGCAGGCCGCCGATCTTTTGGAGCGGAACGGCTATGATCTGGTGCTGCTCGACATCATGCTGCCGAAGTTCGACGGCTATGACCTGATGGCCTATATACGGCCCATGGGCGTACCCGTGATCTTCCTGACAGCCAAGACCGATGTGGAAGACCGCGTGAAGGGCCTGAAATTGGGCGCGGAGGACTATATCACCAAGCCCTTTGAGATCGTGGAGCTCTTGGCGCGCATCGAGGTCGTCCTGCGCCGCTACAACAAGGGTCAGGGCGTGCTGCAGGTGGATGACGTCGTGATCGACCTGGACGCGCGGGACGTGATCCAGAACGGGCAGCACATCGAGCTGACGCGCAAAGAGTTCGATTTGCTGGTGCTCTTCTGCCAGAATCCGAACACGGCCCTGTTTCGCGAGACCCTCTTTGAGCGCATCTGGGAGACGGATTACATCGGCGAGACCCGCACGCTCGACTCCCACGTGCAGAGATTGCGCCGCAAGCTGAACTGGGCGGATAAGATCAAGACCGTGCACAAGATCGGGTACAGGCTGGATATTCAGGTCTGAACGCCATGAACGCCCGCATCCTGGTCGTCGAGGACGATGCCGCCATCTCCAATTTAATCTCCATGAACCTGACTGTGGCGGGCTATACGGCACAGACAGCGAATTCCGGCGCGCAGGCTTTGCGGCTTTTGCAGAGCGGCGCGCTCTTTGATTTGGCGGTCTGCGATATTATGCTCCCCGAGACAGATGGATTTGATTTACTGGATCCGCTGAACAGACGCGGTATCCCCGTGATATTCCTGACAGCAAGGAACGATATCGAATCCAAGATACGCGGGCTGAAAGGCGGCGCGGAAGATTATATCGTCAAACCTTTTGAGATACTCGAGCTGTTGGTGCGCGTGGAAAAGGTGCTGGAACGACAGCGTGGCGCGGCGACGGAGCTGTACGTCAACGATTTGGTCATCCATCGCGGCGAGCGCACGGTCACGCGCGGCGAGGAGACCCTGTGCCTGAAACCGCGCGAGTTTGAACTGCTCTGCCTTCTCGCAAAGAACCGAAACATCGCCCTCTCCCGCGATAAACTGCTGGCGGAGATCTGGGGCATGCATTTCCTGGGCGAATCACGCACCGTTGACGTGCATATCGCGCAACTGCGCAAGAAGACGGGTCTGCGCATTGCAAGCGTACCCAAAGTCGGCTATCGCTTGGAGACAGAATCATGAAGCTCTCCCTGCGCCTGCCCCTGCTTTCCATATCAATACTCACCCTCGCCATACTCCTTTGTTGCGGGTTGCTCCTGATCACCACGGGCGACACGCTGGTCGGCAGCGCCATGGAGAGCGCCGAGGCCGAACTGCGCATATTACAGAGCGCCGTGCACGCGGAATTGGAGCGCGTACCCTCCATCGGTTCCGCCGCCGCGCAACGCAGCCTGCTGCTCTATACGTTCCGGCTCTGTGCGGACGTCTCCCGCAGTGATACGCGCTTTATGCTGACGGATGGGGACAAGGTATTATACAACGACAGCCCCGCGGACCCGCGCCCCCCGCTGCCCGCGGACGGCTTAGCGGAAGGGGCGGTCGCCGTCGCGCTGCTCGACGGGCGCCGCTATGTCGTCGCGGGGCAACAGCTCTATATGGGCGGCGGAACCCTGCACGCCTATCTGGTGCGGGATATTACAGAGATCTATGAGGGCATCTACGCGCTAGGTCGGCGCTTTGCGCTTATCGCCCTGATTACCATTGCGGTTAGCGCCGCCGCGCTGATACTGATCCTGCGCCGCGCATTGCTGCCCCTGCGGGACTTGCAGCGCAGTGCCGCCGCCTTGGCCGAGGGGGAATATAAACGCCGCATCTCGGTACGCGGAAAGGATGAAATATCCGAATTGGGTACCCGCTTCAATCGTATGGCGGATGCCATCGAAGGACATATCGCAACCTTGGAGGAGACGGCGGAAAACCGCAAGCTGCTCCTGTCCGCCCTGACCCACGAGCTGAAGACGCCCATGACGGCCATCATCGGCTATTCCGAGCTCTTATTGCGCGTGAAACTCAGCGCCGCGCGGCGGGGGGAGGCCCTGGCCTATATCCACAGCGAGTGCAGCCGCTTAGAGCGTCTTTCGCAGAAGATGATGCGCCTGGTCGCGCTCTCGGGCGGCGAGTCGGCGGATATATTGCCGCAACCCCTGCGCAAGCTGATGGAAGCCGTGGAGCAGTCCCTGCGCGAAATCGCGGAGCAGTCGGGCATCGCCCTGCATTTCGAATATGACAGGGAAGCGGTGCTGCCCATGGATTGCGATCTGATGAACAGCCTGCTCGTCAACCTCTTTGACAATGCGCACAAGGCGGGCGCGACGCAGATTGAAATCTCCGCCGACGCCGCCCACATCGCCGTCACGGACAATGGCATCGGCATACCCGCAGACAAACTCCCGCTCATAACCCAACCCTTCTACACCGGGGATGGCGGCGGCAGCGGCATAGGACTCGCATTGTGCGAGCGCATAGCGCAAGCACACGGCGCAATACTGACAATTGAGAGCAGCGAGGGAGTGGGGACGCGGGTGGAGTTTGCGCTCAATGTTCATTGAAACAATTACACTTCGATAACATTTCCCTGCGGACTTGATAACATCCAAACAGTTATATTGGGGACACCAAATGATAAGGAGCATCTTATGAAGCGTATATTTGCAATCCTGTTGTCCCTCTGTTTGTTCTTTCCAACCCTTGCCTGCACGATACGGCCCTTTGCAACCGTCCCGGCGCCGCTGCACATGGATAGCATGCTGGCAGAGGCCCAAAAGCCGCCCGAGAGCGGCGCGCAGGGTCTGGCGGCGCAGTACGGCATCCCCGAGACCTATACCTTTTCGGGCAAGGGGAGTAGCTGGCCCTATTTGTCTGTCACGGCGGACGCGCTTGTGGTCATACCCGCCGTCGACCGCATCCCCGTCGTCCGCGTCAGCGCGGCGGAGTTCTCGCAGGCGCAGGTGGATGTCCTGTGGCGGGAGCTGGTCGGCGACACGGAGATGTGGAAGATTGCCGATGCGTACGGCGCGTCCCGGGTTGCACTGGTGTATGAGCGCATCAACGACGACCGCGAGGTGGCGTCGCAGTGGCTGTTGCTGCCCCACGAGGCGTTGGAATGGTTGGAAGAAGTGCTGGCAAATTACGCAAACGCAACGCAAAACGATGAGTCTGTTCGCAGTTACGGGCAGTTGGAAGAAGCTCTGGGCGACGGCTGCCCCATGCGGCAGGAGGATAACAGAGCCAAACTCCCCACCTATCAGGCCCTCTATGCGTATGACAGGGACTATCCGCACGGTATGTATATACGGGTGGAGAACGACAGCGTGTATGAGGACGCGAAGCAGGCCAACTATTTTCGGCCCTCCCGCGATGCGAGCTTCTATTACGGCAGGAACAGTGAACAACATTGGGGCGGCTTTATGGGCTTCTCGGGGAGCGGCCTGTATTTGCTCCAATCGGTGGACGCGCAGACCGAATTGGGCAGCGTGGCGCTGGCAAAGGTCGGCATCAGCCCCGCCGAAGCGTTCGGGATGGCGCAGGCCTTCCTCGACGCGGCTTGCAACGGGATGGCGATTGAGAGCGCGCACTTCTCGGCGAGTGTCGGCACGTATACCTTTATGTGCGCAAGGGAAGTCGGGGGCGTATTGGTGTCGCATACGGCCCAACGCAGTTTCCGGGGTACCCGGGAGAACTTCAACGCGTCCTGGGGCTATGAACACCTGCAATTGGAACTGACCCGCGACGGCATCTGCCACGTGGAATGGTTTGCCCCGCTCACGGTACACGAGACGGTCATCGCGGACGCAAAGCTCCTGCCCTTCTCGGAAATCCAGGCGATCTTTGAGCAGATGGTGTTTGTGAAATATGCATCCTCGTACACGGAGGGCATCCGCATCGACAGGGTGGAGCTCAGCCTGCAGCGCATCGCCGACCAAGGCTCCTATGAGAGCGGGCTCCTCGTCCCCGTCTGGAATTTCTACGAAAAAGACCGCTCCGTGTTCTATACCAACGGCAACCACAGCATACTCTGCATCAACGCCATAGACGGCACGATTATCAATCCACAGGAAGGGTAATAAGTGGAAGGTTGAAAGAGGAAAGTGGAAAGATAGAGTGGGCGGAGAACATGGAAATGCCTTAACTTTCCTCTTTCCTCTTTCCCCTTTCCTCTTTTTCGTGTATAATCTCCACATGCGCTTCTCCCTGAAAATCTGTCTCGGCGCAGTCATGATCGTCGCCATCCTGTTCGCAATCGCCGGACAGGTTTGGGTTGCCGATACCTTCGACGCCAATCTGGATTATCGCGTGGAAGCGGTGCTGGCAAACTATTCTTCCCTCGCCTCCGCCCTCAATGCGGAGGTCTATGGGCTGACCCTCACCTATAACGCCGTCACGCCCGCCATGCTGCAGGAAGCGCTGGAGCGGGCGGCGGAAGTGCAGATGCCGGGTACGCCCTGCGCGCTCTACCGCTCCGACGGCGTATTGCTTGCTGCAAAGGGTGGCAGCTTCCCCTCGGAACTGTCCTTCCCCGAGCTTCCCGAGCTCCTCGAGCTGGCGGTACGCCGCTTCGCCTATCGCCTGGAGAGGAAGGGGGACGGCGCGCAATTGGAGACCGCCGGAACCGTCAGTATCGGCGGCTATGCCTATTTCCTTGCCCTGCGTCTGCCCGCGGACGACCTCCTCGCCAACAGGCGGGCGACCGTGCGCAGTGCGACCCTGCTGCATATCAGCGCCATCGCTCTCTGCGTCTCGTGGATGCTGCTCTTCTCCGCGCGGGTGATGCGCAATGTGCGCCGCGTGCTCTCCGCCACAAGGCGGATACGCAAGGGCCAGCTCACGGCGCGCGCCAAGGCGGATACCTTGGACGAGATAGGCGATCTTGCCGTCGGCTTCAACAGTATGGCCGAGAGCATCGAGCAAAAGGTGGCCGACCTGCAGGCGAACGCCAAACAGCAGAAAGATTTTGTCGCCAACTTCTCCCACGAATTGAAGACGCCATTGACCTCTATCATCGGCTATGCGGATATGCTGCGCAGTGCGCAGATGGAGGAGGAGGACGCCTTTATGGCGGCCAACTTCATCTATTCCGAGGGCAAGCGTCTGGAAGCCCTCGCGCTGAAGCTGATGGATTTGGTTGTGCTGGATAAGAGCGATTATAAGATGATGCAGGGCTATGCCAAGCACCTGTTTGGCCACGCAAGCGCGGTCGTTACGCCCATGCTCGAAAAGGCGGGGCTCAGCTTTGAAGCGGCGGCGGAGCAGCGGCTCATCTCCTATGAAAAAGATTTATTGATCATGCTGATCACCAACCTGGTCGACAATGCCCGCAAGGCGAGCGAGCCGGGGCGGCGCGTGCTCTTGACCGGTCGGCAAATCGGGGACAGATACCGCATCACCGTACAGGATTTCGGGCGCGGCATCCCGCCCGAGGATCTCTCGCGCCTGACCGAAGCATTCTTTATGGTCGATAAGTCCCGCGCGCGCGCCCAGCACGGGGCGGGCCTGGGTCTCGCGATAGGCCAGAAAATCGCCCGCCTGCACGGGGACGATCTGCACTTTGAGAGCGAGGTGGACGTGGGTACGAGCGTCTGGTTCACCGTACCCCTGCTCTCGGCAACAGCGCCGCAGGGGGATACGGACGAGGACAGCTGGGAGGAAGATGAAGTATGAAAAAAGCCCCCTCCCGTAAGCGGATCGCTCGTAAGCGCACAGACCGCGAACAAAAGAAGCGCGCTCTATACTTCCTGCTCGGCGCAGGCATCATCGCTGTATCCTTTTTGTGCGTGCTCGTCTCCACGTTGCTCTTCGCCGCGCAGGAGGAGGCCCTCTTTGACGGTGACCACTATATCGCCACGAATATCATCTCCGCCGAGGATGTGGGGCGTCCGCTCTCCCTGCCCGCGCGCTTGGACCTCTATTTGCAGGCGCAGCGCGGCACGGTGGGCAAGCCGCGCATGCCGGGCAGGGATGAACTCAGCGAAGTGGCGGCGCAGGCGCAGGCGGGCAGTCTCTGGGAGGCCATACTGCGCGCGCATGTACCCGAGGACGCGAAGACCTTTCCGAGCGGGGACACGCCCCTCGATCTGAGCACCCGGGCGCAGACGAAGCAGGTATTGCGCGACTTTTACGCGCCGAATTCGGGCGCGTCGCTCTCGCTCTGGGTCGTGCAGGTCTATGCCGAAAACAGGGCGGGGGAACAGGTTTGTCTCTCCGTGTTATTGGACAGCCGCACGGGCGACCCCTATTATGTGGAATTCGCGGGCTTCGCCGCCGTCAGCCCGCAGACAAAGCAGGCAGGCCTGGCCGCCATCTGCGGCTCCTTCGGCGTGACCTACCCCGACCTCACAGCCGCCGCACTGACCTATGAAACGGATAGCTACGCAAGCATCACCCTCAGACTGACGGATGAAATCTCCATCCGAAAGAGCTGTTATTACGGGGTGGAATGCGTGTTTGAGTTGGTTTTTGAGTGAATTACGTTTTCCCCGCCTTTCGAAACGCTTCCTCGGCGGCTTCTATAATACACTGCACGTAGAGCAAACGCACTTCGTCGCTGCTCAGGTGTACGGTGTCGCTCGAAAGGCCGCGTTTGTTTTCCATCGCGACGCTCTCCCAGTCCGCAATGCTGATATAGTCGTATACCGTTGCCAATTCGCGCAGCATCTCCGCGGTTTTATGCGTGCGCGTAAACCGCGCGGCGCGGCCGTCGAAGGGTGTGACGAGGATAACGCGGCTGCCTGCGGGAATCCACGCGAGGATGTCCTCCGCCTTTTCCTTCTCGTCGCGCGTGGGATTCGTACCCAGCGCGATCACGATATATTCGGGCAATTTCCCCTGTTTGTTCAAATTTTGCAGTATTCTCTTTGCCGCGCCCCAACCGCGGCTGACGTCGGCGTCCAACTGCAATTTCGGGAAGGCTGTGCGCAGTGCGGCGCGCGCGCCGAGGGTCACGCTGTCGCCTACGATCACGACGTCGAGATTTGCCGCGACAAAGGGCTCGGGTGTCGGAGCGGGGGTCGGTGCGGGACCCGGCGCCGCAAGGGCTTCCCGCGCGCCCATCGAATAGACGTCCACACCGTCGGAGCGCAGGGCAAATGGCCCGCTGTGGCGGAAGATCCGGTCCTGCGCTTCCCGCAGCAGGAGGACGTCCTCCTCGATATAGGAGGCGCGTATATCCTTCGTGATGGACAGCAGGGGCGGGATATCCGCGCAGAGCATGCCGACCGCGATGAGACAGGCGGCGCAGAGCGAGACCGTGAAGGCGCGCCATATCCTATCCTTACGCGTAAACACATAGCGCATCAGCAGGCAGAGCGCGACGGAAACGGCCAATGTGATCAGAGCGGCCATCCATGCCCGCAGAAAATAGAGCGCGGAGAACACGACCCAGAGCGGCCAATGCGTGAGATAGAGGGGATAGGCGAGCGCGGCGGCGGATTGGATCCATTTGGGTTCCCGTATCTGCTCAGGCGCGGCGCTATGCAGGGTCCAGAGCGCGGCGATCAGCGCACAGGACAGGATGCAGGCAAGCAGGAGCCCGAAGTGCCAGGTGAACGCGTCCGCATAGGTCAGCTTGGCCGAAGCGTACACGAGCCCCGCGACGCAGAGCGCGGCGACGGCGAGGGGCAGTCCGGGCTTTTTCACGCGGGGCCTGCCGAGGGTGCAGAGCGCGATCCCCGCAAAGAAGGGCAGCGCGTGGGTGGCGGGGGAGAAGTAATAGGGCGTCGGTTCTGCGCCCTCCGCGTATATGTATTGCAAGAATACATAGGATGCGACCGCGAGGATAAGCGCGGCGACGCCGAGCAGTTGCGCAAAGTGCGGTCTCGCTTTGGATTTGCGTCCGCCCCCGAATAAAGCGCATAAGAGCCCGAAGCCCGCACAGAGCTGCAGCTCCACGGACAGGAACCAGGTATGCACATGCGCGTGGGGCAACAGTGCGGCTTCATAGGCGCCGCCCGTCTGCAATTCAAAGATATTTGTGGAGAAGGTGAAAACGGCGGCCAACTGGCGCGGCAGACCCACGCGGAAATCCGACGAGACGAGCAGCAAAAACGGCAGGGTTAGCAATACGGAGAAGAACAGCTCGGGATAGACGCGCTTCACGCGCCGCTTCAAAAACGCGAACAGGGAAAAGCGCCCCTGTTCCGAGACCTCGGCGATGCAGGCATGCGCCAGCAGAAATCCCGAGAGCGCGAAGAACAGCTCCACGCCGATAAACGCGCCGCGCAGAAAATCGGGAAAGAGATGATAGAACAGCACCAGCAGCAGGGCGATTATGCGCGCGGCGGACAGAAAGCGTATCCGTTCCCTATGCATGCGGGGCCTCCGTCGGATACCCGTGCTCAAAGACCGCCCGAAACGCGTTGCCGCTTGCGTCGTAGTAGGTGCCTGCGCCGTGGGGCAGCCCGCGCGACCACAGGCCCTCGTAAATGGGCGTCCCTTCCGCGTTTTTCAGGACGCCATAGCCCTCGGCCAGTCCATTTTGCAGATACCCGCTGTATGCGGAGCCATCCGTAAAGGCATAGACCCCCTCTCCGTGTGGCAGCCAGTTCTCCATGGGACCCGTATATATATAGTCTCGGGATGTGATGATATACTCCGTTTGGACAGTCACCCGGATGCCCGCATCGGGGATGGATATATATTCCGGCTCCGTCAGGACGCCCGCCGTAAAGACGCCGCCTAAGTCCCAGCCCTCCTTGCTATAGACCCCGTAGCCGTGGAAGCGGCTGTCTGCGAAGCCACCCGAATAAGCGGCGCCGTCCCCAAAGCGCAGGGTACCCTCGCCCGTAAAGGCGTCCTGCAGCCACTCACCCTCATAGGTCATCGCCCCGTCCGTAAAGGCGATCACAACAACGCGCGATCGCTCGAACACGCCGAGGGCAAAGAGCAGCGCGACGGCAAAGAATACGGCCAGCAAAACGGCGCCGCAACGTTCCAAAAGAGACTTGTGCTTCATCAAAAAGAGACTTGCCTTTTTCACGGGACTTTATACCTCTTCCTGCCCCAGCTACACTTTGCCTCCTCAACCGCATAATTTCGCATTGTCTGTTAGCCGCGAAAGGCATGAAAAGCACGAAAGCCGTCGAATCAAACGGTACCCTTTTCGTGTTTTTCATGCCCCTTGCGGTTAAATTTACTTCCCGCCCCGCGTCAACCTATGCCAGTGCCGCGACAAACTCCTCGCCCGTCATACGCTCGTGCAGCAGCAGCGCTTCCGCGCCGCGCCTGAGCGTGTCCATATGCTCCGCGAGGATATGCTCCGCGCGGTCGAACTGCTCGGTCAGGATGCGCTTGATCTCCGCGTCCACGCGGGCGGCGACAGCCTCGGAATAGTTCTTGCTGTGTCCCCAGTCCTTCGCGATGAACACTTCGGTGTCCGAACCCAAGAATACCGGGCCTATCTCGTCGGACATACCGAACTTCTCGACCATATTGCGCGCGGTCTCCGAGCTGTGCTTCAAATCCTGCACCGCGCCGGTGGATACGTCGCCGAAGATGAGCTTCTCCGCCACGCGTCCGCCCATGGTCATACAGATGCGGTTCAGCATGCGCTGTTTCGTCATATGCATCCAATCGTCTTCGGGCAGGGTCATGGTATAGCCAGCTGCTTCGCCGCGCGCGATGATGCTGACTTCGTGCAGGCCGTCCATCTTCTCCAATTTCAGCGCGAGCACGGCGTGTCCCGCCTCGTGATACGCCGTGACACGGCGATCCTCGTCGGTGATGACGCGGCTCTTCTTCTCCGGCCCCATCTGCACGCGGGTCGCGGCTTCTTCCAGCTCCGAGAGGGAGATGTTTTCGCGGTCACGCCTTGCCGCGAGTATCGCCGCTTCGTTCAAGAGATTCTCGAGGTCCGCGCCCGTGAAATAGGTGGTGCGCCGCGCCACGGTCTTCAGCGCCGTGTCCTTATCCCCTTCAAAGGGCTTGTTCTTCGCGTGGACTTTCAGAATCTCCTCTCTCCCCTTGATATCGGGGTAGCCCACATGGATCTGGCGGTCAAAGCGGCCGGGGCGCAGCAGCGCGGGATCGAGTATGTCCGCGCGGTTGGTCGCCGCCAGCACAATGATGCCCTGGTTGTGGATAAAGCCGTCCATTTCAACCAGCAGCTGGTTTAGGGTCTGTTCGCGCTCATCGTGGCCGCCGCCCAAGCCCGCGCCGCGCTGGCGGCCCACGGCGTCTATCTCATCGATGAACACGACGGCGGGGGCGCTGGCCTTGGCCGTGTCGAAGAGGTCGCGCACGCGGCTCGCGCCCACGCCCACGAACATCTCCACAAAGTCGGAACCCGAGATGGAGAAGAAGCGTGTATTGCTTTCCCCGGCCACCGCGCGGGCCATCAGGGTCTTGCCCGTACCCGGCGGGCCCACGAGCAGCACGCCCTTGGGGATGCGCGCGCCCAATTTGTCAAAGCGCTCCGGCTCACGCAAAAACTCGACGATCTCCGCCAGTTCCTCCTTCTCCTCGTCCACGCCGGCAACATCGTCAAAGGTGACCTTCTTCTGCCCCAGATTCTGCAAATGGGGCTTGGCCTTGCCGAAATTCATCATCTGCTTGCCGCCGCCCTGCTGGCGCGCCACAATCACGAATACGACGACGATGGCGATGCCCAAAAAGGCATAGGGCAAAACAGCCAGGAGCCAGGACTCAGGCGGGGGCAGCACGGTGATATAGCGGAAGAATTCGCTGTAATCGGAACTGCTCACCTCGTCTTTGGGCTTGTCCAGGAGCTCCGCCATCAGGTGCTTCATATCCTCCGTAAAGACGGTTTCGGAAACGGACATCGTGAAGTCCGCGCCCTTGGGCAGCCTGTTGATTCGCTTTTGCAGGGTCTCCTCGTCCTCTTCCTGCCCCTCTTCCAATATATAGAGACCGCTATAACTATTCTCCCCAATGACGGCGCGCAGGGCGAGGATATCGTTCGCCCGTACCTTTTCGGCGAACTCGGTAAAGTGCAGCACATCCGGCTTCTTTTGCATGGTGCCGGAGATGATGAGATAGCCCAAAAGTACCAGCAGGATGAGCCAAATGATGGTGGTCAGAATTCTGTTCGGTCGTTTCAAAGTGCCTCCTATTTATGGCTGAATGATTGTGCCAGGGCGTCCATATACACCTCGGGTTTTAATACGCCCACATAGGGCAGGTTGCGGTATTCGCCGGCATAGTCCAGGCCGTAGCCGACGACAAACTTATTGGGGACGACAAAGCCGCAGTAGTCGGGCGTGATCTCGCACTCCCGGCGCTCGGGTTTGTCCAACAGGCAGCAGATGCGTATGCTCGCCGGGTTGCGCGCCGACAAAACGCGGGTCAGGTGCGAGAGCGTCAGCCCGCTGTCCATAATGTCCTCCGCGATGATGACGTGCCTGCCGTCTATATTGCAGTCGAGGTCCTTGGTGAATTTCACCTGCCCGCTGCTCCGCGTGCCGTCGCCATAGGAGGAGATGCCCAGAAAATCCATCTGGAAATGCACGGTTATCGCCCTCGCCAGATCGGAAAAGAAGATGCACGCGCCCTTGAGGACACATAGTAAAATAATGCCCTCTTTGCTGTCCGCGTAATCGCGGGAGATCCTTTCGCCCAATTCGGCGACGCGCGCCGCGATCACATCCTCATCATACAGGACCTCGGATATGTTCTGCGCCATGAATGCCCTGCCCCAGTTCTCAGCCATGTGTTCCTCCTCCGTTTGATTCATAGGTTAGTGCCAGTATATCGGTATCCGCGCTGCCAATGCGGAAGCGTTCATCGATTGTGCAGCCGCAGATGGCGGCTATCCCCCCCTCATCGCAGAGCAGGGGCAGGAAGCGCTGTGACCCGTAGAGCTTTCTGTCCGTAAAATAATCAGACAGGAGCTTGCGCCCCTCCATGCCGAAGGGGGAGAATTTATCGCCCGCGCAGGGCAGGCGTATATAGAATTCCCCCTGCGCGGCGCCGCCATGCAGGTATAATACCCCCTCGGGCGGCGGGAAGCACGCACTCTGCGCCCTTTCCAATTTTACCCTGCCCTGTGGCGTGATCGCCGTCTCGCCGGGCGCGATGGGGATCGTATAGGGCTCGGGTTCCCGGTCGGATTTCTTGAAGACGATGCGCTCGCCCTCCGCAACGGCTATTATGCCGCCCGCAAAATCCGTGCGCGCGCCGCTCTGCGCAACCAACAGCTCTTCCAGCCGCATCACGTCTCCGGAACTGATCCGCGCCACGTCCGCCTGTGCCAGCATGATCATCAGCGCGCGGCGGCGCAGGGGCGTCGGCACCAGGGCCAGGTGCGCGCGGTTCTCTCCGGTCGCGACCAGAGCCGTCATGGAGAGCAGTTCCAAAAAGTCCGCGTCCTCCTGCAAGTGCGCCGCGCAGCGAGCCATATTCTCCGCCGCGCGCGGGTTCTCGGCCGCCAGCAGGGGCAGGACATTCGCGCGCAGGCGGTTGCGCTGGGCGATGGGCTCGGCATTCGTCGCGTCCTCGCAATAGCCTTGCCCCTTTTCGGCAAGATAGGCCAGTATCTCCGCCTTGGAGCAGTTGAGCAGGGGGCGGGCGATATAGCTCGTCAGTTGCCGCATACCGCAGAGCCCCGTGAGCCCGCTGCCCCGCAGCAGGTGTTGCAGGAGGGTCTCCGCCTGATCGGTGATATGGTGGGCGACGGCCACCCGGTGAAAGTCCCCCCGGTTGAACAGATAGTGGAAGAAGTCATAGCGCAGTTTGCGCGACGCAGATTCCACGGACAGCCCCCCTTCCCGCGCAAGGGCGGCGGCGTCAACATGGGTGACATAGAAGGGGATATCCAATTTGCGGCAAAGCTCTTTGCAGAAAACTTCGTCCGCGTCCGCATCGGCCCCGCGCAGTCCGTGGTGCACATGCGCGGCGGCGACGCCGTACAGCGCGCCCTCTCCCCGCAGACGGCAGAGCTCCAAAAGCAGCGCAGTAGAGTCCGCACCGCCCGAAAAGGCGGCCAAGACCTCTGTTTTCGGCGAAAAATCGCACGCGGCATAGCTTTTTTCGTCTATCAGGCGCAAAGCACAGACCATCCCAAAATATCTTCTCCCTATCATACCCCCTGGCCGCGCTTTTTGCAAGTTCTGCACAGAATTTTCACGTTTTAAGGCAATAGGCAGCAGGCAATAGGGGTTTCACCGGAATTACGTCAATATTCAATGCACAGCGCGCAACGCGCAATGGTTTTGCCTTACATTAAATCCAACCATCATTGAACATTGCGCGCTGAACATTGTCGCATTGAACCGGACACTACTGCCTACTGCGCAATGCCCAATGCCTAAATCCCCCTCGCCCCGCATAACATAAAACAACAAGCTTAGGAGTAACCATATGGAATTCAACAGAACCACCCCGCCCTTTCCGGGCATGGCACTGCGCTTGGGTTCGCGGGGCGCGAACGTTACCTTGATGCAGGAATATCTGATCGCCTTGTCAAAGGCCTTTCCCGTGATCCCCGTGATCGCGGCGGACGGCGTGTTCGGTACGCGCACGGAGAACGCGGTGCGGGCCTTCCAGCGCCAATTCGGGCTGGTGTCGGACGGGGTGATAGGTCCCGTCACCTGGAACGCCATCGTCGCGCAGTATAACAATATGCAAACCCCGCCCGCACCGCCGCCGCCCGTGGGGCCTGCCTACCCCGGCACACCCCTGCGCGTGGGCGCGCGCGGGGAGGATGTCGTGCGCATGCAGCAGTTTTTGAACGTCATCGCGGCAGTGTATCCATCCATCCCCACCCTCGTGGTCGACGGCGCGTTCGGCCCGCGCACCGAGGCCGCCGTGCGCGCCTTCCAGCAGCAGTTCGGCCTGACGGCGGACGGCATCATCGGCCCCATCACCTGGAACGCCATCGTCGCGCAATACAACAAAATCCACGCCACCGCGCCCGGCATCGTGGTGCTCGATCCCGGCCACGGCGGCACCGATCCCGGCGCGGTCAGCGGCACGCGCCTCGAAAAGAATGACAACCTCTACCTCGCGCTGGCCGTACGGCAGAGATTGCAGGCGCTGGGGCAGACGGTCGTCATGACCCGGACGGCGGACAGATTCGTCTCGCTCGCCGAGCGCAGCACCATCTCCAACGAAAACAACGCCGACCTCCTCGTCTCCATCCACCGCAATGCGAGTACGAGCCCCGCCGCCAACGGCGTGGAGAACCTCGTGCAGGTCGGCGCGGGCTTCATTCCCGTCACCTACGCGCAGGATATGCTGCAATACATTGTGGACGCGGGCGTGCAGAACAACCGGGGCGTGCTTTACCAGAACCTCGCCGTGCTGCGCAACGCGCGCGCGCCGGGCATGCTCCTGGAAATGGGCTTCATCACCAACGCCGAGGACAACCGACTCTTCGACGCAAATTTCGAGGCCTATGCCAGCGCCATCGCGCAGGGCGTCATGCACGCGCTCAAAACCACGCCCCTGCCCTCGGCGTCCTACTTTAATTATACCGTGCAAGGCGGCGACAGTCTCTGGTCCATAGCCAACCGCTTCGGCACAACGGTAGCGGCAATTACGTATTTGAATAGTTTGACCTTGAGCGAGGTTACGGCGGGGCAGATTTTAAGGGTGCCGAGTGTCAAGTAGGAGCGGATATCATCCGCCCGCCGTATATGAACCAACCCGTAGGGGCGAGGCATGTCTCGCCCGCGCGGGTGTGTTGCTGCGTGGTTCCGCTTCCCCCTCGTTGCCCCCAATTGTGCGAGAATACTACAAAATGCACGCCACAATCACATACCCCCGGGGAGCCAGAAAACGGGAAATCCCGGACGGCCAATGGCCGCCCCTACGGGTAGAATAAATTCTCGCGCCAACGGTGCGAGAATTCTACACCTCACAACGTACTCGCCACCGAATAAACAAAATTCTGCGTAATCGTCGGTGCTTCCTGCGGCAGCGGTGCGTCGCTTAAAAACGCCGCGATGCACTCGTTGATATAGGCATACACATCCGAGAGGTCAGTGTATCCCAGCGAACAGACCGCAATCTTCGGGTACTCCGCTTGCAATGCGAGGTACAACTCCCCCGGGGCGGCGGAATATACCTCCACATTTGTGCGGCCCAGGTCGGCGAGCTTGCGCACGCAGAGCGCGGCGATCTCGTCGTTCTCGCAGAATATGCCGTCCAACGTGCCTTGGATATACTTCTCACAGGCGTCGGAAATCCACTCCGCTATGGGCTTGGTATCCACGCCGATCACATAGCGCCCCCTGTTGAAAAGCTTGCCCTCGCCGAGCCGCTTGTCATAGGCGGCATAGGCGGCGCTCTCCTTGCTCTCAAAGAGCCCGAACAGGCGCACCGGCACCTCGTGCAGCGTGAACGCCAGCAGCGAATCCAGCAGCGCCTGCGGCAGTTCCTCGGGCGGCGCTATCGGCTCGGCCTTGATGGCATAGGGGCTATCCTCCGCCGCATCGCCCGTATCGAGGAAGATCAGCGCGTCGCTGCCAGTCTGCAGCGCGTCAATATCCTCCCGCGTCAGGGCCTCCCGATCCAAACAGATCACCAGCACGCGCCCCGGCCCGCGTTCGGCGGCGAGCAAAGTCTCCCGCGTATCGAACACGGATAAAAACTCCCCCGCACTTTGGCCAATAGCGGCAGCATCGCCCTCCGTACCCATCAGCAAAACCTGCGGCGGCGGCGTGGGCGTGGGCTCGGGCGTTGACGTGGGCGCCGCCGTCACGGGTACCTGGACAACAACCCCCGGCCCCTCCGTGGGACCGCAGGCGAGGGCGAGGAGGAAGAAGAGGAGGAGGATGGGGAGGAGGATATAAAGTTTTTTCATGGCGTGCACCTTTCACTTCAAGTGTGGAGAGTGGAGTGTGGAGTTATGGTAAAAATGCCTGCGGCATTTTAGATTCAACTGGAATCACTTGCGATTCCCACCGCAACTTCACACTCCACACCTCGCATTCCACACTCGTGAATCAATTATACTGTATATTATAAGGTATGTCCCGCCCCCTTGCAAGCTTTCCCCCAAAATGCTATCCTTTCGGCATGGATATACAAGAACTCAAAGCTGTGCTTGCGAGCATGGGCAAAAACCCCAACCCGGCGCTGGGGCAGAATTTCTTTACGGACGCGGAAAAGTTGCGCGAGATTGCCGCCTACCTGCCCGCCGGGTGCGCCGTGCTGGAAGTGGGCGCGGGGTTGGGCGCGCTGACGCGCATTCTATTGGAGCGCGCGGACAGCGTGTATGCCGTCGAAAAGGATGCCCTGCTCGCCGCCTGGCTGCGCGATAACATAAAACACCCAAAGCTAACTGTAATAGAGGGCGATTTTCTGGATCTGCCCCTGCCGCGCCTGCCCGCAAACTTCCTCGCGGCGGGGAACCTGCCCTATTATGTGACTACGCCCATCTGCGAGCGTCTCTTTTCGCTGCTGCCCGAGCAATTGCTGCTGATGGTGCAGTCTGAGGCGGGGGAGCGCTTCTTCGCCGCGCCGGGCAGCAAAAACTACGGCCCCATAGCTGTGCTGGCGCAACTTTATTATAGCCCCCGCCGCGTCTGCGCGCTGACGCCCGCCAACTACTGGCCGCAACCCCAAGTGCACTCCGTGGTCATCTCCTTCGAAAAGCGTGCCGACGCGCCCGCCCTGCCGCCCGCGACGCTCACGGCCTTTGTAAAGACCTGTCTCGCCATGCGCCGCAAAACCCTGGCAAACAATCTGAAAGCGTTCCCGAACGCCGCGCAGGCCCTCGCCGCTTGCCAAATATCCCCCTCCGCGCGGGGAGAAAGCCTGACGCCCGCGCAGTTCGCGGTGCTCTATGGGCAAATGCAAGGCTGAAGGGTGTGCTAAATGCATCAATGTTCAATGCACAACGCGTAATGAATGTTGAGATGCCTGCGGCATCTCTTTTGCTTATGCACTTCAGTGTGTGGCGCGTCCCGCGCCACAAGAAACCACCCGCTATGCGGGTGGCGACAAAAAGTTATACAAAATGAATCACCTTTCCGCTAAAATAGGAGTGTTCAAGCTACTATA
>WREI01000047.1 GCA_009779405.1 Clostridiales bacterium | reverse complement strand
TAATCGGCAAACAAAAACCAATGAACATGGCGGTACTCCTACCGTCAAAAACGATTCAGCGGCGCAGCCTATCGGCTGTACCGCAGACATGCTTCTTTATCGGCGGCGTGTCTTATCGCGCCCCTACGTGGTTTCCCTAACGGAGATACATGGTTAATCCATATTGATACACAACTGCAACAGCGCGAGGAAGGCTTTGCGGTAGCCCTTTGCGTCGCGGCCTAAGCTGTCTTCCGCTATGCGGAGCACTTCGCGGAAGCTTGTGTTGCCCGCCAGCTTGGAGCCGCGCAGCAGGTCGCCGAAGGCGGCCACCGCGCAGGCGAAGCGGAAGTCGGCGGAGCTTTGGGCTGCCGTGCGTAGTTGCTCGGTCGTGACGGCGCGGGTAATTTCCTGCGCCTTGTCCTCGCCCGGATCCTTATAGCGGATGCGGACTTCCAAAATCTCATTCGCGAATTCGCCCGAGGGCGGGGGGGCGGGCGCCACTTCCTCGTCCTTATATTTATAGAGGTCGCCCGCCGCTGCCCCATAGAGGTCCAGCTCGAACAGGGCCACGATATCCGTGCCGACGCCCACCTCGCCCGCGTCCACCTTGTCGTCGCGGAACTGGCTGTTGTCCAACTGGCGGTTTTCATAGCCCACGAGACGATAGGCGCGCACCCACGCGGGGTTGAATTCGATCTGCGCCTTCACGTCGTCCGCGACGGTAAACAGGTTCGCGGCCATCTCCTCCACCAACACCTTGCGCGCACCTTCCAAGGAGCGGATATAGGAATAGTTCCCGTTGCCGTTGGCGGCGAGGGTCTCGCAGGTCGAATCCTGCAAGTTGCCCGTGCCGAAGCCGAGCACGGAGAGATAGACGCCCGTCTCGCGCTTTTCGGAGATGAAGTTTTTCAGATCGTTGATACTCGAGATGCCGACGTTGAAATCGCCGTCCGTCGCGAGGATGATGCGGTTGTTGCCGCCGGGGATGAAGTGCTCCGCCGCGACCTCATAGGCGGTCTGTATGCCCTTTCCGCCCGCCGTGGAACCGCCCGCGGAGAGACGGGCTATCTCCCTCTGGATTTTGTTCTTCTCCGCGCCGGACACGCCCTGCAATTTCACATCGGAATTGCCCGCATAGGTGACGATGGAGATGCGGTCCCGCTCGCCCAGGGTCTCCACAAACAGGGCCAGCGCGTCTTGCAGCAGGGGCAACTTGTCGTGGGAGCTCATGGAGCCGGAGGTATCGATCAGGAACACAATATTGCTCGGCGGCAGCAGCGCGCGGTCTATGTCCTTGGTCTTGATGCGCACGAATGCATAATGCTTGCTTGGGTCCGTCGGCGAGGGCGCGACCTCGGTATAGAGCGCGAACGGCGTGCCGTATTCGGGCGTCAGTTCCTCCTCATAGGAGAAATAGTTGATCAATTCCTCGGTGCGCACCGCGTTCTTCGGCGGAAAGATGCCGCTCTCAATATAGCGCGCCACGTTGTCATAGGCAGCCGTATCCACCTTCATCGAGATGGTGGCCATCGACTCGCGATCCGTGGAGACCCAGCCGTTTTCCTCGATGCTGAGATAACCCTCGCCCGCGGAGACGTCCCAGCGGTCGTCGTATTTGCCGTCATGAAACAGATCGTCAAACGACAGGGAGGAGCTGCCACTATAAAAATCATCGGGGTCTTCAGCATCATATGGCGGCTCGGCAGGGTAATCCACGGCGGGCGGCTGATAGACAGGATCGTATAGCTCCGCCGACGTACACCCTGCGGCAACCCCCGCCAACAGGAGCAGGGCAAGCATAATGGCAACAAACTTTTTCTTCATGGAATTTTTCCTCCTTGCGCTGTGCGCGTAATCTTGGTTTCTTGCCCAATAAACCACGCAAGGGGCGCAAACATTACAGTTGGGGTGAAAATACGTTTTTGACGCTGCCCACACCCTGAAAATAGCGTCAATAGCGACAAAAGCGACAACGGGGCAACGCGCAATGCTCAACGCGCAACGCGCAATCGTTTTGTATTCCATTAAACTAAATCAAAAGAAATGCACAGCATTTCCACCACCATTGAACATTGCGCGTTGCACATTGCCGCATTGTCCCATCACAAACACCGCACGGGAATCACAAAGTTCTCCCTGCCCAGCGGCAAAAAATCGCCATACATGCACACCACGCCGCCCTTACCCAAAAGCTTGTCACTCTTCTTCAGTACTTGGAACACGTTTGTCAACCTCACATCGGGGTTCGCGGTCTTCTTGATTTCTATGGGATACAAGGTACCGTTTTCCTCCCACAGCAGGTCGATTTCCTTGTTGTCCTTGTCCCTGAAATAGTGCAGAAAGGGTTCAAGGCCACAGTTGTGATAGCCCTTCGCGATTTCGGACACCACGTAGTTTTCCAATATCGCCCCGCTCTGCGCGCCGTGCAGCAGGGTCTCCGCACTGCTCCAGCGCGTCAGGTATGCAACCAAGCCGCTGTCATAAAAATAGAGCTTGGGCGCTTTGATTGTGCGTTTGAGCAGATTGTTCGAGTAGGGGTGCAGATAGAAGATCAGGCCCAGGGTTTCCAATATGTTCAGCCAGTTTTTGACCGTCACCTGATCGATCTCCGCGTCGTCGGCCAGCGATTTATAGTTGACCAACTGCGCCGTCCGCGCCGCCGTGGCCACCATAAAGCGGTGAAATTTCAGCACGTTGATATCGCCCGACAGATCGCGGACGTCGCGCTCCAGATAGGTGCGGACATAACTCTCATAGAATCTGTCGCGGCTCTCCACGCCCTCCGCGATGATCTGTGGCATGCCCCCGTTGTAGATGCGGGTATATGTGTCGATGGGCGAGGTCTCGGGGATGCCGCTTGCCCGCTTTCTCAACAGGTCGAAGTCCATTCCAAGCGGCCTGCATGGTTTGTGGTTATACATCTCGTTCTGTGAGAGCGGAAACAGATCCAGCAAGCCCACGCGCCCCGCCAAACTCTCGCTGACGCCGCGCATCAGGCGAAAGACCTGCGAACCCGAGAGCCAGTAGTCGCCCTTGATCTGCCGTTCGTCCACCTGCATTTTGATATAGGAAAACAGCTCGGGCGCATACTGCACCTCGTCGATAAAGACGGGCGGCGAATAAATCTTTATGAAGGTGCCGGGGTCGTTCTTGGCCAGGTCGCGCGCGACCATATCGTCCAGACTGACATACTTCCTGTCACTGCCCTCCATCAGTTTTTTCAACATGGTCGTCTTGCCCGCTTGGCGCGGGCCGGTGACCAGCACAACCTTGAATTGCCCGGACACGCGCAGAAAGGTCTCTTCCATATCGCGTTTGATATAGGGCATAAGCAGGCCCTCCTTTTTCGGCTATTATTCGAGTATAATAGTATTATAGCCGAAAATCGGCGTCTGTCAATCTGCTCCTTGTCGCTTTTGACGCTATTTTTAGGGTGCGGGTAGCGTCAATTTAATATCGTCTCGCTTAACAACTCCAGCGTCCCCGTCCCGCTTTGGCAGGTCAATACATACACGACGCCGTCCTTTTCAAAGAGCAGCATCGCATAGCCCTCGCCCGCACGGCCGTAGACCGTGAAACCGTTGATCTCGCGCTTGGGGAAGGCCGACATATCCCCCGTGAGCGCGCCCTCGCGCAGGGTGAGCACGATTTGTTCCCGATAGGGATCCAAGATGTGATAGACGCTCTCGCCCCGGTCCTGCTCGGCGCCCGTGACCGCGTAACCCTGCGGCATCGTGAAGCGGAGGGGTATGGCGGGCGCGCTTGCGGGCTTGGGTGTGGTGGCCGCGACTGCCGCCGTCTCGCGCGGGGCGTCCGGTTCCGCAGCGGAGAGGTTCCTTTGCCCGCGCATCAGCCCGACGACCAGTAAGATCAGGCAGGCGGCGGCCAGAGAACCGAAGCCTATGGCAAAGCCGGGCCTGCGCTTGCGCTTCGGTCCCGCTTGCACGGGCAGGCTTGCCGCTTCCCGTATCAGGCGCTCACCGTCGGCGGTCTCATATCGGCGGGCCAGCACCGTCAGGAAGGCCGTTTCGTTGTTCGTTTGATTATGCGTAGACATCGTAGCCCTCCTCTCTTAAAAGCTCGGCCAGCCGTTTCTTGGCCCGGTGCAGGCGCACGGTCACATTGTTCTCGGTCGTTTGCAATAAATCCGCGATTTCCTTGTGCGAACAGCCGCGCGCGTATTTTAGCAGAAATACGGCCCGGTATTCCTCTTTCAGGCCGTCCACCAGCGCGAGTATGCGCGCTTCGCCCAATTCGCCTATCACCGTCTCCTCGATGCGGAAGGCGTCCGCCAATTGCTCGTCCGGCTCCGCGGGCAACTCGCGATTGTATTTGACGACCATGCCCAGCGCGACGTTTTTTACGATGGTCACCAAGAAAGAGACGGTCTGCGGCGCACTGCAATCGGCGATCTTGTGCAGGTTGCGGAAGATGCGCAAATACGCCTCGGAGACCGCGTCCTCGCAGAGCGCGTGGTCGTGCAGGATGCCGTAGGCCTTGGAAAACAGCAGCCGCTTGTAGCGCGCATAGAGAAAATCGAATTTTTCCTTGTCGCTCTCCGCCGAGAACGTCAGCAGCAGGATCACGCGGGGTCTCCTTATACATATTAAACCGAGGATGGGGCGGGAATATTACAGAAAGCAATAAGTAATAATGCAGAATGCAGAGAGGTTCTGAGCATTGACCGTTGGTTTGATTTTGCTCGTTCTAACCCATGTTCAGCGCATAGATCTTCTCTGCATTCTGCCCTATTACTTTTTACTTATTTTACAGCTCCGCGACCCAAAGCCCGTGCAGGTTGCAGTATTCGTAGACCGTGACGGGGTTTTCGTCCACGCAGAGGACGGCTTCGGCGCGCGCGCCGGGTTGGAGCAGGACGCGGGTGGTGCGGTCGGCTTCCGCGACGGCGATCCACGCGATATGGTGCTCGGGCAGCATGGGATGGGGAACGGAGCCGACCTTGACGGTCAGGCGGCTGCCCTCGCGCGTCGCGATGGGTACGTGTTTCTCCTGCGCGGCGTCCGTGGTATTGGGGGTGAGGGCCTGCATACGCTCGCCGCAACACATGACGGGTACGCCCGAAGCGAGGATATAGGAAATGATATTGCCGCAGTGGTTGCAGCGGTAGAATAGGCGTTCGTGGTTCATATAAAGCTCCTTTTTTGCTGTTATTTGCGGGTGCAACGTCTCCTGCGGAGCCGTTAAATATCCGCCCCTACGGGATTGTCGGTATTCGGGCGGGACGATTGCAATCGTCCCCTACGGGATTGTCGGTATTCGAACGGACGCGCAATGCGCGCTCCTGCGGACGTACAAACACAAACGGGCAGTTTGCACCGCCCGTTTTGCAGGTTAATAATTTTCCGCCCTCTCTTCAAAGAAGGCTTTCGGGTGCGCGCAGATGGGGCAGAGACCCGGCGCGTTTTTGCCGACGTGGAGGTGGCCGCAGTTGTTGCACTTCCAAACGGTTTCCTCGTCGCGGATGAAGGCCAGGTCATTTTCGATGGCGGCCAGCAGTTTGCGATAGCGCTCCTCGTGTGCGCGTTCGATGCGCCCGACGCCTTCAAAGCGGGCCGCTATTTCGTTGAAGCCCTCGCTCCGGGCTTCGGCGGCGAACTGCGCGTACATTTCGGTCCATTCAAAGTTCTCGCCGCTCGCGGCGTCCAAGAGGTTGACGCTCGTCTCCGGCACGCCGCCGCCGTGGAGGTATTTGAACCACAGCTTCGCGTGCTCCTTCTCGTTCTTGGCGGTCTCCGTGAAGATATCGCCTATCTGCTCATAGCCGTCCTTGCGCGCGCGGGACGCGAAGTACAGGTATTTGGTGTGGGCCTGCGATTCGCCGGCAAATGCCGCTTGCAGGTTTTTTTCGGTCTTGGTTCCCTTCAGTTCCATATTGCAACTCTCCTTTTTATGTGAATTGGCAAGCCAAAGCTACCCATGTAAATTATACACGATTTTTGTGGGATTGTAAATGTTTTGGACGCCTAATATTCCGAGAACCCGGCCATCAGCGCGGCCAGCACATCTTCGCTGCCCTGCTCGCAGGTCGTAATAAAGGCGATGATCCTGTCGCCGATTTTCTCGCAGATATAGCCCTGCACAAGCGCAAAGCCATACACGCTGGTGGTGGCGGTGAATTGCTTATAGGTTTTGCCCGCCATTTCCACGTCTGCATAGCCCTCGCTGAAGGTATACGACATCACGCCCACATCCTGCAACTGCTCTTTCAGAATATCCATATACTGTTCTACGCTAATATTTCTGCTCACCAGCGGCAGTTTCTCCACCATCACAATGACGTTCGGATAGCCGCCCGGCAGGAGGGCTATCATTTCATACACCGTCATCATTTCGGCATAGTCCACCAGATCTTTGTCCAAATCAAAATACGCGGCGCCGGTGCCCATCATATCCCGCATTTCCGTCTCCGTCGCCAGCGTAAAGCCCTCGGGCAAGGTATAGCGGACCCCGATGAACTCGCTCTCAAAACCGGTGCTCGTCAGTTTGCCCTTCGCATAGGGCTTGGCGGAAAGACAACCGGCGCAAAGGCCGAACAGGACGCATAGGATCAATGCGATGGAGATGATTTTTTTCATGGTGGAGTACTCCTTTTGGGTAGAATCTTGTGTTTTCCCGATTATTCTATCATGCCGTCCTCAGGTTTGTAAACGGGAAAATCAGTGGCTGTGTCCGTGGTGCAGGTCGGGCAAGTGCGCGTGGTTGTGGGTAAGCGCCTCGTGTACGTGCATATGGCTGTGCTCGCCGGGGGCAGGCGCGTCGTGGACGTGGTTGTGGTGGCCGTCGTTGTGGCTGTGGCGGTGCTCATGGGTCAGGGCTTCGTGCGCGTGCGCGTGCTTGTGGCGCTCAAAGGCGGCGAGGTAGGCGCCCAAGAGCATCAGCGCGAGGGCGATCCAGAAGAAGAGCGTGGGCTGCTCCCGAAACAGGGCGAAGGACAGCCCCACGCCGATAAACGGGGCGAGGGCATAATAGGCCCCGGTGCGCGCCGCGCCGAGATTGCGCTGGGCCAGTATATAGAAATAGATGCTCAGGCCATAGGCCACGACGCCAAGCAGCAGGGCAGCGGCGATATAGGCGAAGCGCCCCGATACGCCGCCCACGAGCAGAGCTATGAGGAGCGCGCCCGAACCGGATCCGAGGCCCTTGATGACGACGATGTGCAACGGGTTTTTCAGCGAAAGCCTGCTTGTGCAGTTGTTTTCGATGCCCCAGCAAAGGCAGGCCAAGAGCACGAAAACCGCGCCGGCGGAGACACGCAGGGAAGTAAAATCCTCGACGGAGAGGAGCAGTCCGGACAGGGTGATTACCCCAATCGCGATCCACATGCGCCGCCCCACCGCTTCGCGGAAGGCGAGCAGTGCGACGAGAGCCGTGACCACGATCTCGAAATTGTTCAGGAGGGAAACCGTCGCGGGCGTGGCCATCGTGAGGCCCAGCATCAGTAAAATGGGCGCGGCTATATCCAACGCGATCATGGCGAAAACCAGGGGCAGTTCCTTTTTTGTAAGCTTTGCTTCCCTGACTTCGCTTTTCTTTCTTTGCAGCAGGCTGACGATAAGCATACCGAGACCCGCGCCGAGATAGAGCAGCGCGGCCATAAAAGTGGGCGACAAATCCTCCAACAAGAGCCGCGCCACGGGCGCGCTGATGCCATAGCAGAGCGCGGCGAGGATGGCGTATAGGATGGGCAGGCGTTTCATGGTGTGAACTGTGATTGAGAATACTCAATCACATACATCCTCTCGCAATCCGTTGCGCTGTGCGTCATACCCGCCTTTTCATATATGCGGCAGGCGGGGGCGTTTGCTTTATCTGTAAGTACAAAGCTTTCGCCAAACCCCTGTGTCCTTGCCCATTCGGCGGCATATTTTATGAAATCGCCACCGTAACCTTTGCCTTGATATGCGGGGGCTATATCCACCGAATAGATGAAGAACTGCGCCGCCTTTCCATCGAATCTGGTCAGCGCATAGCCGTAAATCAGGCCGATGATGTTTCCATCCAACGTTGCCGCAAGCGCGATATTCTGCTTTTCGGATAAAAAGGCCTTGATCCTTTCGGGACAATAATCCCATAGGCCTTCCATAAAACTGCGAAGGGCCGGGATATCCTTTTCTTGCAGCGCTTCAAATACCGGATTCATTCCCGCCCCTCCAGTACCGCAATCCTTGCCGTCAGCGCGTCTAATTCGGCACGCACCGGGTCGGGCAGGTGGATATGGTCGAGGTTTACCCCCGCTTCGCCCGGGATGGGGTGGCAGTGCTCGCAGTCCTCGCAATCGACCTCATCGGCCTGCACGCAGTCCTCGCAGGCGCGGCGCAGCTTCACCACGCGGCCCGGCACGCCCACGACGGTTGCGTAGGGCGGGATATCGCAGAGCACGACCGCGCCCGCGCCCACCTTGCAATAATCGCCCAGCTTTACCGGCCCCAGCACGGCGGAACCGGCGGAAATGACGACGTGGCTGCCCACGGTCGGGTGGCGCTTGCCCGTCTCCTTGCCCGTGCCGCCCAGGGTCGCGCCCTGGTATATGGTCACATCGTCGCCGATAATCGTCGTTTCGCCGATCACGACGCCCGCGCCGTGGTCGATGAACACGCGCTGCCCGATCTGCGCGGCGGGATGTATGTCGACGCCCGTAAAGAAGCGCGCCCAGTCGCTCACAACGCGCGCGCAAAAGCGCAGTCTGTGCCGATGCAGCCAATGCGCGAAGCGGTGGCTGCGTATGGCGCGAAAGCCCGGATAGCAAAAGAATATCTCCGCCAGCGAGCGCACGGCCGGGTCGCGGGTCTTGATGCAGGCAATGTCGTTTTTCAGGGTTTGAAACATAGCGCTTGTATGATATGCGCAAACGCGGGAAATGTCAAATTTGCGTGTTGACAACCCATCCTTTGCATGCTATTATTCCGCTATAAGATATTTTGTATACAAAGTATTTGAGGAGACGGAGAACTATGCTCGAAATATTGGATAACACCTGCATACTGCTTGCCAAGACGGAGCAGGCACATTTGCAATACACGAGGAAGCGCTTTTTGCAAGAAGGCCTCGATATCACCCCTGTGCAATGGCTGGTGCTCTATACGCTCTTTAAGAGAGACGGGGACAATCTGACGCAGTTGGCGGAGCGCTGTTATTTGGACAGCTCCACCATCACGGGCATCGTGGATCGGTTGGAAAAAGCGGGCTATGTCGCACGCGTGTCGCAGGAGGGGGATCGCAGGGCCTATAAAATCGTGTTGCGCCCCAAGGCGCATGCAATCCGGGCGCGGGTGGGTGAGATCACCGACGGCATTTATGCCGAAATGACGGAGGAATGTTCTGACGCGGAGATTGCGGTTTTTCGCAAGGTGCTGCTCCGTATTTTTGAAAAATTAAACTGAAAGGAAATCAGAAAATGGATATTTATGAGACCATCTTTGCGCGCCGAAGCATACGGAAATATAGGCCGGATCCGGTTGCGGATGAGACTTTGATGCGCTTGGCGCGAGCCGCCATCGCCGCGCCGAACGGCGGGAACGCACAGCCTTGGGATTTCGTCTTCGTGACGGATACGGCGCTGATCGGTAAGCTTTGCGCCATATTGGAGCAGGTGCACGGCGAGTATTTCGGCACGGCGCGCAGGGACGCGCTGGCGGGAGAGCGTTTGGAAAGGGCCGTCTCCGCCTACGGGCGCATGGCCGTTGCCCCTGCGTTTGTGCTGGCCTGCAAGAACATCCGCAACCAGCAGCTGAACGATTCCCATGCGGCATGGTCGGATATCTGGGCGCACCACAGCATCGCGGCGGCGATGGAAAATCTCATATTGGCCGCCGTTGCGGAAGGGTTGGGAACCTGCTGGCTCGGCACGCCCGGCTGGCAGGCGGGCACCATCCGCGAACTCCTGCATATTCCGGCGCACGTGGAGATACTCGCCCTGTCCCCCATCGGCTATCCCGATGAAGCGCCCCGCGCAAGGCCGCGCATGGCGGTCGAAGAGGTCACGCATTTCAATAGTTGGTAGGGTTTTTACCGCCCAGCGATTCCAATGCGCGCAGAAAATAGTCCGGCAGGGGTGCCGTGAATTGCATCTCCTCGCCTGTTTTCGGATGGGTGAATTGTAATGAAAACCCGTGCAAGGCTTGGCCAATCAGGCCGAGCTTTTTTGCTTCCGCGCCGTAGAGGGCGTCGCCCAGCACAGGGTGTTTGATATGGGCCATGTGCACGCGGATTTGGTGGGTGCGGCCCGTTTCTAAGTCGAGACGGAGGAGCGTGACGGCGCCGAAGCGTTCTATCACACGCCAATGGGTGACGGCGGGGCGGCCGTCCTGTACGACCGCCTGCTTTTGTCTGTCAACCGGATGGCGCCCAAGGGGGGCGGCCACCGTGCCGCTGTCCTCCTTGAAATTGCCGTGGACGAGCGCGAGATAGGCGCGCCGCGCGCTGTGGTCGGCAAACTGTTCGGCCAATTTTTGATGGGAAATATCATCCTTCGCCGCCACCAAGAGCCCGGAGGTGTCCTTGTCCAAGCGGTGAACGATACCCGGGCGCAACGGCGCGCCAATGCCCGACAGACTTTCGCAGTGGCAGAGCAGCGCATTGACGAGGGTGCCGTCCGCGTGGCCGTTGGCCGGGTGCACCACCATGCCCTGCGGCTTGTGGATGACGATAAGGGAAGAGTCCTCGTAGACGATATCCAGCGGTATATTCTGCGGGAGGACGGCGCCCGGCGCGGGCGCGGGGGGGGTGTAGGCTATGATATCCCCCGCGCGGACAGGTTCGCGGGCCGGGGCGGGGCGACCGTTCAGCAATACGCGCCCCTCCGCGATGGCCTTCTGCGTCTGCGCGCGCGAAATGCCCGCCGCACCCGCGAGGTATACGTCGAGCCGCGGGTGGGGGGTGGGGGGGGTGAATCTTTTACAATCCATTGTGTCGCGCGTGGCGACACAATTCATTTCGCCGTCCACGCATCCTCCAGCACGCTCAATACGTTCTTCTTCCGCGCGAAGCTTTCCAAGAGGAAGAGCCCGCCGCCTATACAGATGGAGATATCCGCGACGTTGAAGATCGGGAAGTTGATGATGGAGAAATAGATCATATCCCGTACATAGCCCAGAATGGCGCGGTCTATGCAGTTGCCGAGCGCGCCCGCGAGTATGAGCGCGAGTATGACGCGCGAGAAGCGGGTCAGCTCTTTGCGCTTTTTGATATAGAACCAGATGATCAGCGTGGCAAATACGACGACTAAACCCACAAAGATCCAGCGCACGCCGCCGCCGCTGAACAGGCTCCATACGATGCCCGTGTTTTCGGCATAACGCAGTTCCACAATACCGGGGATAACGGGCAGAAACGGATCACAGAATTTTACGGCCAACGCCTTGGTGATCTGGTCGACGATCAGAATCAACGCCAGAAGTATGCCCTCAATCATTTGGTTTCAGCTCCTCTGTATACAGATTTTCATAGCGCGTGCGCGCGGCCAGCACGCGCGACACATAGTCCTTCGTCTCGGGATAGGGTATGCTTTTCAGCGCCTGCCCGTCCTCGCTGAGTCCATATTCCTCCATCCATTCCCTTACGCGCCCCGGCCCCGCGTTATAGGCGGCCAGCGCAAGCTGCAGGCGCCCGTCATAGCGGTCCAACAGCCAGCGCAGATAGTAACAGCCATAGCGTATATTCCGCGCGGGTTCGCAGATATAGCTCTCTATATTCTCCAAATACCCGTTCTCCGGGCAAAGCTTTTTGTCTATATCCCGCGCCGTATCGGGCATCAGCTGCATGAGCCCCAGCGCGCCGCGGGCGCTGACGGCGCCCTCACGGAAGCCGCTCTCCGTATGGATGACCGCCGCGACCAATGCGGGCGGCAGATCGAACTCCGCCGCCGCCGCGAGGATCTCCGCCGTAAAAGCCAGCGGATATTGCCGACGCTGCAGCGCGGGGCGCAGACTGTGCTGATAGATCAAAACGAAGGCCAGCACCGCGATCAGCAATATGACAATTGCGAGAAAACCCTTATATCCCTTGCTCAACGCGCTTCCTTCCGGTAATCGGCAAACCATTGCCGCAGTCTTGCTTCCAGTATACGCAAATCCCCGTCGTTTGCAAGCACCGTGTCCGCGAGGGGGATCTTTTCCGCTTCGGGCAGCTGCGCCGCCATACGTTCCCGGGCCTGTTCGCTCGTATATCCGCGGGAGCGCATCAGCCGCTCCACGCGCAGAGCAGTTGGCGCGGTGATCAGCAAACTGTGTCCGACTTCGCGGTGATAGCCGCTCTCAAAAAGCAGGGGTACCTCCCAGACGATAAGCGCGCTCGGGTCTTCCGATAATATTTCACTTGTCAGACCGCGCAGGGCGTCCAGCACGGCGGGGTGCACGATGGCGTTCAGTTGCTTGCGCAGAGTTTCATCCGCGAAAGCCTTGCGGGCGATGGCGGCGCGCTCCGCGCTGCCGAAAAGCGCTTTCACTTGTGCATGGCAGGCGCCGCCCGGTTCCCGCAGACTGTGCGCAATGCTGTCCGCGTCCAATACCCGCGCGCCCAAGCGGCGCAATATTTCGGCGGCGGTGCTCTTGCCCGCGCCGATGCCGCCGGTCAGGCCTATGATGTGGGGGGTGGTGGGCATGTTATGGATTTACCTCATCCTCTGTTTCGTCGGTTAGCATGGTTTTTCCTTCCTCTCCATGTTCTTTCATGTGTAGGATTGTAGGGGCGCGATGCGCCCCTACAACGAGGGTCTGTTACGACCCGTCACACCTCAAACCAACTCCCGCCCCGCCCGACATCCGCGACTATCGGCACTTGGAGACTTGTGACGTTTTCCATGCAGCGTTGCAGGAGCGCTGCCGCCTTGTCCGCGTCCGATTCCGCCGCTTCCAAAATGAGTTCGTCATGCACCTGCAGGATCAGTTTGGCGTCCACGTTCTCCTCGCGCAACGCGTTCGCGACCGCGACCATGGCCAGCTTGATGATATCCGCCGCCGCACCCTGCACGGGCATGTTCATCGCCACGCGTTCGCCGAAACTGCGGGTGTTATAATTGGCACTGTGCAGCTCGGGCAGGAGGCGCCGCCGCCCGAACAGGGTTTCGGCATAGCCCGCAGCCCGCGCGCGCGCCACGCAGTCCTTCATAAACGCGTCCACGCCCGGAAAGCGTTCCAGATAGGCGCGGATATATTCCCCCGCCTCCCACTTGGGTATGCCCAACTGCTGGCTGAGCCCGAAATCGGAGATGCCGTATATGATCCCGAAATTCACGGCCTTGGCCGCGCCGCGCTGTTCGCGGGTCACCTCGCCCGGCGGCACGCCGAAGACCTCCGCCGCGGTCTGCCTGTGTATATCCTCCCCGCTCCGAAATGCGGCGATGATGCCCGCGTCATTGCTTAGGTGCGCCAGCAGGCGCAGTTCTATCTGCGAATAGTCCGCGCCGACCAGGATTTTACCCGGCGCGGCGACGAAGGCACGGCGTATCTCCCGCCCTTCCTCGGTGCGTATGGGGATGTTCTGCAAGTTCGGCTCGGTGCTGGAGAGCCGCCCCGTGGCCGTGACGCACTGCTGGAAGGTCGTATGCACGCGCCCCGTGACGGGCGAAATCTTGGCCAGCAACCCGTCGGCATAGGTGCTCTTCAATTTGGACGCGAAGCGGTATTGCAACACCAGATCGACCAGCGGGCTCTGCCAGCGCAGGGATTCGAGGGTGTCCGCATCGGTCGAATAGCCGCTCTTTGTCTTGCGCAGGGGCTTCAACTCCAGCTTATCGAACAGGATATGCCCCAGCTGTTTGGGCGAGAGGATATTGAAAGCCTCGCCCGCCTGCGCATAAATTTCCGTTGCCAAGCGCTCCTGCCTTGCGGCCAGCTGTGCGCCGATCTCGCGCAGAGTGTCCGCATGTACGCAGAAGCCCGCGCGCTCCATATCAAAGAGGACGCGCCGGAGGGGCAGCTCCATGCCGTCCCGCAGGGTCTCCATGCCCGATTGCCTGAGTTCCGCTTCCAGCGTTTGACGCAACGGGAACAGGCCCGCCGCGGTTGCGGGGGCGCCACGCTCCTCGGCCAGCGCGCGGAAGTTTTCGGCGGGACGGTGGGCGGAGAGGAGATAGTCGCAGATCTGCGCGTCAAAGGCAATTTCGGGGGTAGCTTTGCCCGCGTCCGCGCAGAGGTGGAGGAAATGTTTGGCGTCCCAAGTGAGGATGCGCGGGGCTTTGGGGAAGGCGGAGAGGATCAGCTCCGCAAAACGGCGCTCGGTGATGGGCTCGTCGAACAGGCTGTCGCCCTGTTCGATTGTGTAGGCTTCTCTCTCGTTGATCGCGAAAGAATAGGTGCCTTGGGTCAGGACGGCCAGCTCGGCGGGTTTGCCGAGGGCGCGCAGGGTTTTTATGATTTCTTCTTCGCCGCGGAGGGTGGTTGTTTTTGTGGGGGATGGTTCGGGTTCGGTCGGGCGGATGGTATCCGCCCCTACGGGCAGTTTTTGCAGTATGGAACGTAAGCCCAACGCAATGAGCGAGTCCCGCCCGCCTTGCAGAGTTACGGGGCTAAAGGCACAGGCCTCCAGACCCTTTTCCAGCGGAACCTCGCGGCAGATGGTGCCGAGCTTATAGCTCAGGCGCGCACTGTCCGCGCCCTCGCGCACGCGTTCGCCTGTTTTGCCGGGGATTGTGTCCGCGTTCGCTAAAACGCCCTCTAAATTGCCGTACTCGCTCAAGAGTTTCATCGCGGTCTTTTCGCCGATGCCCGGTATACCGGGTATGCCGTCGCTTGCGTCGCCCATCAGGGCTTTCAAATCGCGCATGCCGTCGGGCGCCAGCCCGTATTGTTCGCGTATGCCCGCGGGCGTCAGCAGCACGGTATCCGTTACGCCGCGTTTGGTCAACAGGACATTAGTCGCGTCGCTGATCAGCTGTAAAGTGTCACGGTCGCCCGTGATCAGCAGCGATTCCACGCCCGCCCGCTCCGAAAGGCGCGAGAGCGTACCCAGTATATCATCCGCTTCGAACTGCGGCACGCCCAATACGGCAACGCCCATCTCAGCCAGCAGGGGCTTGATGCGTTCCATCTGCGCGATCAAATCGGGCGGGGGCGGCTTGCGCCCGGCCTTATAATCGGGATAATCCGCGTGCCGAAAGGTGCCGCCGGGCAAATCAAAGGCGACCGCAAGATAAGCAGGCCGCCTCTCGACCACAACCTTTAAGAGCATGGTCAAAAACCCGTGCAGCGCGCCCGTAGGCGTGCCGTCCTTGGCCGTCATATCGGGCATGGCGTAGAAAGCGCGGTAGAGGAGGGAGTTGCCGTCGATTGCTATCAGGAGAGACATTTTCGAATTATATCATGCACCATCGGCACATAATCGGGCTTTTCCTCCCCAATCTCAATGGCCGACAGGAACATTTCGGTCGCTTCCGCAAGGCGCTTTTCGTCGTTGACGTAGAGCGTGCAGAGGGCGGTATCGCAGGTGACGCGGGCGCCCAGACGCACGTGCATCATCAGGCCGACGGCGGGGTCTATGATATCCGCCTTGGTCTCGCGGCCCGCGCCAAGCATCTGCGCGGCGGTGCCTATGCGCTCGGCACGCATGCCCGTGATATAGCCCGTGCGGCGCGGGTATACGGGGATCTTGCGCTGGACTTGGCAGAGCTCGTCGATGCGCTCGGGCGTGATATAGGCGGCTTCCCCGCCCTGCGCGGCGACCATCTGCTGCAATTTTTGCAGGCCTGCGCCACTGCGCATCGCGTTTGCCAGCATCTCGCGGGCCTCTTTTTCGTCGCCCGCCACCTTGCCCAGCAGCAGCATATTCGTCGCCAGCAGCATGCAGACCTCGTACAAGGGATCCGTCTCCGCCACCTTGCCCGAGAGCACTTCCACCGCGTCGCGCACTTCCAGCGCGTTGCCCACAGCCAGGCCTAACGGTTGGTTCATATCGGTTATAATGGCGACAACCTCGCGCCCGACCAGCGTACCAATATTGACCATCAGCGTCGCGAGCTTGCGCGCGTCCTCTATCGTCTGCATAAACGCGCCGGAGCCGACCTTGACGTCGAGCACAATCGCGTCAGAGCCCGCCGCCAGCTTTTTGCTCATCACAGAAGAAGCGATCAGCGGGATGCTCGAAACCGTGGACGTCACGTCGCGCAGGGCGTACATCTTCTTATCGGCAGGCACCAGATTGCCCGTCTGCCCGATCACGGCGACGCCGATGTCGTTGACGATTTCCTTGAACCGGTCCATGGGCTGCTCAATCAACAGCCCCGGTATACTCTCCAATTTGTCCAGCGTGCCGCCCGTATGGCCCAGCCCGCGCCCCGACATCTTGGCCACGGTGCCGCCGCAGGCCGCGACCAAGGGGCCGATAACCAGGGTCGTCGTATCGCCCACGCCGCCCGTGCTGTGTTTATCCACCTTGACGCCGCGAATCTCCGATAAATCCACCACGTCTCCGCTGTGCATCATCGCCATCGTGAGGTCGGCGGTCTCGCGGTCGCTCATCCCCCTGTGCACGACGGCCATCATAAAGGCCGACATCTGATAATCGGGGATCTCACCCCGCGCAAAGCCGTTCGCGACGAAGCGTATCTCCTCGTTCGTCAATTCCAATCCGCCCGACTTCTTTTCGATCAGGTCTACCATGCGCATTTGTTTGTTCCTCCTTAGTCATAAATCCCATATTCGCATACTACCATAAATAGGGGAGTTTTTCAATACCCCAAACCCCAACCCGGGAGGAAACTATGCAAGCCAAGGGCAACACAACGTTCAGCGAACTGAAACGGCGCGAGGTCATCAACGTCTGCGACGGCGCACGGCTCGGGAATGTCTGCGATCTGGAACTCGATATGTTTACTGGCACGGTGCACGCCATCATCGTCCCCGGCGAAAGCAAGATGCTCGGCATATTAAAATGCGGCGACGATACCCATATCCCGTTTTGCAAGATTACGAAGTTAGGGGAAGACGTTATTTTGGTAGATATCAGGTAATAATGCAGAAGGCAGAGAGTACTTATTACCATTACTTCGTTGACTTCCCCACGCTGCACTACTATACTCATACCGATGGAAACACGCATAAAAAACATAAACACCTGCGTTACCTGTGACGACGGCGACCGGGTGCTTCGCGGTGTGGATTTGCGTATTGCGGACGGCTTGATTGCGGAGATGGGGCCGGGGCTTGCCATGCGCGGAGATGCGGAGTGGATAGACGGGTCGCGGCTTTGGGTATACCCGGGACTTATCAATACGCATCACCATTTGTATCAATATTTCACGCGCAACCTGCCCGCCGTGCGCAATATGGCGCTGTTTGACTGGTTGAAGACGCTCTATCCCGTTTGGGCGCGCTTGGACGCCGATTCGGTGTATTACAGCACGCTGTTGGGCGGCGCGGAACTGCTCCTGCATGGCTGTACCACATTGCTGGATCACCACTATGTCTTCCCGCAGGGCGCGGGCGATTTGATGGAAGCGCAGTTTGCCGCGGCGGCGGCGCTGGGGCTTCGCTTCTGCGCCTGCCGGGGCAGCATGGACCTCTCCGAAAAGGACGGCGGCCTGCCGCCCGATTCCGTGGTGCAAAGCATAGACGAGATTTTGGCAGATACCGCGCGGGTGGCGGCGAGATTTCACAATCCCGCGCCGCATTCCATGCGCCGGGTGCTGGCCGCGCCCTGCTCCCCCTTCTCCGTTTCGGCGGCGCTATTGCGCGAAGCGGCAGCGCAGGCGCGCAGCCTCGGCCTGCGCCTGCACACGCACTTGGCGGAGACGGCGGACGAGGAAGCTTACGCGCTCGCGAAATTCGGCCTGCGCCCGCTGGCCTATATGGAATCGGTGGATTTTATCGGTTCGGACGTGTTCTATGCCCACGGCATTCACTTCAACGACGCGGAGATCGCGCGGTTGGCGGAGACGGGGACGGGCATTGCGCATTGCCCAAGCTCCAATATGAAATTGCACAGCGGCGCCCTGCGCATGGCAGCGCTGCAGAGGGCGGGTGTGCCGTTGGGCTTGGCGGTGGACGGCAGCGCCAGCAACGACGGGAGCAATCTGTTGGCGGAAATCCGCGCGGCCTATCTATTGCACCGCCATACGCAGGGCGAAGCCGCGCCGGACGGCTATGATTTGCTGAAGTTGGCCACGCGCGGCGGCGCTGCCCTGCTGGGCCGCCCCGAGCTGGGGCAATTGGCCGTGGGGCATGCGGCGGACCTGTTTGCGATACGTTGCGACGCCCCCTGCCTGATCGGTGCACAGGGCGACCCCGCCGCCGTTTTCGGGACGGTGGGGTGGAACGGGCCTGCGGAACTTGTGATGGTCGGCGGGCGTGTTTTGGTGCGCGGGGGAGAGTTGGCGGCACCTATTTTGGACGACACGACGTTAAATCGGGCGCGCTTGGCGCAGGCGCGGGTGGGGTTTTAATTGTAGGGGCGCGATACATTATCCGCCCCTACGTTTTTGTTGTATACGAACCTCCCATACAGCTCCCGAAAATGTAAAATGTATCCATGGGGGATTGACAAGAAAAGGTAAGGATTTTACAATGCCCTTGATGCGTGAAATTGAATATGAGACGACCGCTGATAGTAAGCCCGCACCTCTGTGTAATACATACAGTCGTCTCATTTGCAGACAGGTTCTTTCGGTCTCTCCCGAGCAACTGTCGGCACAATGAACTCCCCCGGCTCCTGAGGGGGAGTTTTTTTGATTCGTTGACTTTCCTCCGCCGCTCGGCTATACTTTATATTGAAGAAATATTACAGATAAGGAACGGTTTTATGGAAAAAGTAGTAATCGCATTGGGCGGAAACGCCTTGCAGGAGGGCAGCGGCCCCGCGACCGCGGACGCACAGCTGGCAGTCGTGGAGAGAACATCCGAATATATTGCGGATATACTGGCGACGGGCTATACCGTCATTCTGGCCCACGGCAACGGGCCGCAGGTGGGGCGCATTGTGCTGCAAAACGAGGGCGCGGCGCATATCACGCCCGCCATGCCCTTTGACGTCTGTGGCGCGATGAGCCAGGGCATGATCGGCTATCATATGCAGCAGGGCCTGCGCAAAGTTCTGCGGCAGCGCGGGATTGATACGCCCGTGGCGACCGTTGTTACGCAGGTGGTCGTTGACGGGACCGACCCCGCCTTTGCCAAGCCCAGCAAGCCCATAGGCCCATTCTATTCCGAAGCGGAAGCGGGGACAATTGCGGCGGACAAGGGCTATACCATGAAGGAAGACGCCGGGCGCGGCTGGCGGCGCGTGGTCGCTTCCCCGCAGCCGAAAGAAATTGTGGAACTGCCCGTCGTTGAAAAGATGATTGAGAGCGGCTTTGTGGTCATCACCGTGGGCGGCGGCGGCATACCCGTACTGCGCGACGATGCGGGCAACCTATCCGGCACGGCGGCGGTTATAGACAAGGATTTGGCCAGCGAGTTGTTGGCCGAGAACACGGACGCGGACGCGCTGCTCATTCTGACGGCGGTCGAACAGGTCTGTCTCAACTACAACAAGCCCGACGAAAAGCGTCTTTCGCAGATCAGCGTCGCCGAGGCCGAGCAATATATCGCCGAGGGTCATTTCGCACCCGGTTCCATGCTGCCCAAAATCCAGGCCGCGATACAGTTTGCCAAGAGCAAGCCGGGCCGCCGCGCCATTATCACTTCGTTGGATAAGGCGACGGAAGCGTTGCAAGGGAGTGCGGGGACGACGGTTTCAATTCTGTAGGGGCGCCGCGTCTCCTGCGGGCGCCGCATGATATCGCGCTCCTACAAGCTTTCACATATCTTTCACTTGACGCCATGCCCTCCATGGCTTACACTGTAAACAGAGGAAAATTGATTTACCGAAAGGAAATGAACAAATGAACCCATTGGATTGTACGAGCCTGATGAGCTGCGGCGAAGGCGGCGGCGGACTGCTTGGCGGCATGCTGCCCATGATTCTTATTCTGGTCGTGATGGTCGTCGTGATGATCATCCCACAGCGCCGGAAGGACAAGAAGGTCAAGGATATGCTTTCCAACCTGAAGCCGGGCGACCGCGTGCGCACCATCGGCGGCATCTACGGCACGATCAAGAACATGAAGGAAGACGTCGTCACCATCGCCACCGGCCCCGATCAGGTGCTCCTCGTCTTTGCCCGCGGCGCCATATCCCAGGTGGAGGATAAGGGCGTGGAGCAGAGTTTGGATGAAAAGGTGAAATAGCAGTGAATAGTTAAGAGTGAAGAGTTAAGAGTTATTGTAGAAATTCCTTCGGAATTTCAGATTTACACCACAACTATTCACTATTCACTAAAAAAAAGCGAGGCTTTTTATGAAACACATCATCACAAAGGCGGGCGCAGTGCTGCTGTCCGTCGTTTTGTTCCTCTGTGTACTGCCTGCGGCGGTTGCGGCTTTGTCGTACAATACGGGCGAACGGCACGAGTTGTGTACGGAATTGTCACAGCAGGCCGAGGCCTATTATACGGGAACTTATGCCCCCGAGGCCCTGTATGCCATGGAGGGCTCCGCGACCGCGCCCATGCAGAGCGAAATGTATACGGCCCTCAATGCGCTGATGACGACCACGCATACGACGCAAATCAGCTATAACGGCGGCTCCAACGGCTTGCAGGTGTATTTCCCCTATACGGACGCCCAAACCAATGGCAGCGGCGGGACGAACGGCACCCTGTATTTCTATTCCGAGTCGGTGAACCCGACGAATACAGGGCTGACGCGCGAGCATGTTTGGCCCAAGAGCCACGCGAGTTTCTATCAACGCTTCGGCGGCGCGGATCTGCATCACTTGCGCCCCGATTATCAGGGGCCCAACTCCTCACGCGGGAACGCGACCATGGGCGATGTCAAGCTGAAGGGCAGCAATTACCGCCTGTATCCCGCGGGCTCGACGGAGAGCACGGCGGTGCTTTGGCACGGTTATGGCTACGTCGAGGTGCGCGACAACATCAAGGGCGACGTCGCGCGCATCTTCCTCTATGTGTGGTGCCGCTGGAAGCAGCCGAACATGTATGAAGACGTGGCCCAGCATCTCCTGCCGCCCTTTGACCCCGATGACAGCGCAAACGACGGCATCCGCGTTATGGAGAGTCTCGATACCCTCCTGCGCTGGATGGAGATCGATCCCGTGGACGATTGGGAGATGGGCCGCAACGATATCGCCCAGCAGGTGCAGGGCAACCGCAACGTGTTTATCGACTATCCCGAATTGGCCTGGCTGATCTTCGAGCGCGAAGTGCCGGAGGATTATCCGACCCCGAGCGGCTATACACCCGATCCCAAACCGTCCTTCCTCTGGGGCGACGCCAACTGCGACCACGAACTGACAGCCGCCGACGCGGCGGCCCTGCTGCGCCATCTGGCGGAATTGACCCTCCTCACCCCGCAGGGCATGATTAACGCAAACGTCACGGGCAGCGCCAAGCTCTCTGCCGCCGACGCGGCACTGATTTTGCGGTATTTGGCGGGGTTGTATGTGATTCCGTAGGGGCGATCGCATCGCCAGGGCGCAATATATCGCGCCCTGATGGAACACATGAATGAATGTTGGGAGCAGCATATGAAAAAAACCATCACGTTGATCATACTTACTATCCTCGCAGCAGCATCCATCGCATGTCGCGCCACCCCCACCCCAACGCCGTCTCCTACCGCAGAACCGCAAACACGGCGAACCCCCGCGCCTGCGATTAATGACTATCCCGCCCCCGCAAAACCCGTTATCTACCTATACCCCGAAACCCCCACCGAAATAAGCGTCAAACTCCAATACAACGGCACCCTCGACTGCACATACCCCGCCTACGACAACGGCTGGAACGT
>WREI01000046.1 GCA_009779405.1 Clostridiales bacterium | reverse complement strand
CTTATCCGAAATATCATGCCTATGTTGTTCTCTGCTCATAATACCCGTCCTTGCACTTGTGATTATGGGTCTACTTTATCATTATTATGTCACCGCGTCAATCTTGTGTCGACACTGTCTAACACAATTTCGCGAATGTGTTGAAAATCCAAAAGGCAATCCTCGCGGATTATATGGACGATATCGCCAAATACGCGGAAGGTTCGGAAAAGGCGAAGGCAAGGGCCTGCTTTCTCTCCATACCAAAGCATCTGGCTAAGGACTGTAAAAAGTTTCAATACAGCATCGTCGAGCGCGGCGGCACAGCCCGCAAATTCGGCGGCAGCTTAATGTGGCTGATGGATGCGGGTATCGTTCAGTTCTGCTATAACCTCGCGATGCCCGAACTGCCCTTGGAGGGCAACGCCAAAAGCGATGCGTTCAAGGCGTATATGCGTGACACGGGTCTCTTGATGGCGATGCTGGAGGAGGGCTCGCAGGCGGATATAATCGATGGGAATCTCGGCATCTATAAGGGCGCAATCTATGAAAATATCATTGCCGATATCTTCGGCAAGGCGGGCAAGAAGCTGTATTACTTTGAGCAGAACGGGAAGCTTGAAGTGGATTTTTTCCTCCGCCGCAACAAAATCGCGACGGCCATTGAAGTGAAATCGGCGGACAACACAAAATCAAAATCCATGGAGACCATATTGACAAAATACGGCGTCAAACGGGGCATCAAATTGTCCACAAAGAACGTGGGCGGAACAGAGGATTGCGACAGCTTCCCTCTCTATATGGCAATGTTCCTATAATCTCTCCAGCGCCCCCGCCAGCTCGCCCAGACTGTCAAAGATCAGGTCGGGCTTATGGGGGCTGTCCTTTATGTCTTGTAGCTTCGTCTCTCCCGACAAAACAAGCACGCTCAGCATCCCGCCATTGCGCCCGGCGGCGATGTCCGTATACAGGCGGTCGCCCACGATGGCCAGCTGAGAGGGTTCCAGCCGCATCTTTTGCATGGCGATATCCAAAATTTCGCGCTGCGGCTTGCCTATCACGGTCGGCAGGCAGCCCGTGGCTGCTTCCACAAAGGCGATCATCGCGCCGATATCGGGCATAAATCCGGTCACGGTGTCCGTGGGGCAATTAAAGTCGGGGTGCGTGGCGATATACGGGACGCCCAAGCGAACAAAATCGCAGAGTTTCCACAGTTTTTCATAGGTGAGAGTGGTATCGAACCCGAGCACAGCGAAATCCGGGGTATCCTGTACAAGGTCAAACCCAAAGCCTTGCAGCTCCCGCTCCAAAAACGGGGTTCCGACCACAAAGAGCCGCGCGCCGGGTTGCATCCCGTGCAAATAGCGCGCCGCCGCTTCGCCCGAAGTCAGAATCTTCTTCGCGGGCGCGTCAAACCCCATATTCCGCAGTTTCTCGGTATAATACAGGCGGTCGCGCGAGGAGTTGTTGGTCAGAAACAGATAGTCCAAACCCCGCCGCGCCAGACAGTCCATAAAGCGCAGCGATGCGGGCAGCAGGCGCCCCCCCAGATAGAAGGTGCCGTCCATATCCAAAATAAAGCCCTTGATATCGGATAGTCGGTTGGGATGCATAAAGCTACTCCTCGCGCAATTCGGGCGTGCTTTCCCTCTTCTTTGGTTTCCAGAATATCAATATCAAAACAGCGGAGCCCAGCACGGCGCCGGAGACCAGGATTATAGCGAGGGCGAGGGGGGATAGGGGCTTGTTTTCTTTGGTGGGAGGAGATTCATACTCCAACAGCTTTCGCTCCAAGCCCGGAATGGAGATATCTTCATTGGTCGGATCGCTGATGCAAATCCAGACATCATAGACATGTCCTTTCCCCGTGTAAAATAAACTGTCATAAACCCATTCGCGTCCCTCCGCATCCACATATGTTTCTACTCTATATAGAAAAAGTTTTGAACCTATCCCTTCGCCGTATGCGATATCTACGATAAGGCCAGAGCCGGGCCAAGCCCATAAAACAAGATTGTCCGCTTCTATCAGACAGTCTAAAGAGAGTTCCGCCTCTTTTTTATATGTAATGGAATCTCTGAATTCCTCTTTGAAGACCGTGGAATCGTATTCTGCATGCATCTGATCCATGGGAACCCAACCGTAGAGAAATCGATTATCTTCGTTTTCGATGCATCCCCACAATGTTTCTTTGAAATAGAACGTAGCCCAAACATGGCAATATGCCCCATTCTCTAAGGTAAACACTTCATGGTCGGATCCGGGGCTTTCTTTCGCCGAAACAAACCCAGCCGGGTTGTTTGGACTGAAGTATCTGGCTATATTTCCATCAAAGCCAAGCTTGATATCATATATGTAATCGCCAGCCAATTCCGCAACGCTCCATGCCTGCGGCGGGGGATGTGATGCGGGGATTTTCTTATTTTGCGGATCACTGAGACAAATCCAAAAGGGAGCCCCATAAAAAGTTATGGCACGCAACCACTCGCGCCCTGCTTCATCGCAATATGCATCCAACACATGAAAATCAACGGACAGTTCGTCATAAAGCTCGTTGCCGTTATCGATGGTCCACCGTTCCGTTTCACCCGAACCGGGGAAAGTCCACGTAACAATCGTTTTCGCATAGTGTAACTTCTCTTTGATTGCCTGATAGCCGCCGGGGTATTCATAAAACGAATCCGCATGTTCTTTTATAAAGGCAATCCCATCGTAAACAAGCAACGCATCCTCCAAGGAGACCCAACCGGACAGGCTCATGTAATGGCTGTAATAATCTATATACCCCCACGGCGTTCCGTTGTGATCATATACATAATTGACCCATATCTCATTGGTACTGAGATATTTCGTCTCATACCCTGTAAGCTCCACATTGGTATTTGAACCCGGCTCCGTCTTCAGCACAATCCTATCTGCGTTCGGCAAATAAAAATACCGCCCCACAAGAACACAATCCTCTTTGTGCTGCTCAAAAAAATCATTTTCCTGCGACCAGACGACATCGGCGCTTGCAGTTGGAAAGACGCAAAGCAACAGCAAGAAGGTGAGGAGTATTGGCAGAATTCGTTTCATTTGGATCTCCTTATTGGTGGGTAGGATTTAGGATGTGGGATTGCGTGCCGCGCCTTTTTGCATGGATATTCTGTTACGATTGATGCAAGTCCTGTGCTTCTTTCGTCCTCCTCTTCGGTCTCCAGAATATCAATATCAAAACAGCGGAGCCCAGCACGGCGCCGGAGACAAGGATTATAGCGAGGGCGAGGGGGGATAGGGGCTTGTTTTCTTTGTTTGCACTGCTCTTATCATCGGGGGTTTGCCGCGGGGGAAGGTAGAGTGATATGCCATTATCCTTTTCTTCAACCGGAACATAGTACTTCTCATCGTAAAACTGCCACGGGTAGTTGGGCGGGAGGAGGGCGTTGGTAACCGCCGGGCGATCTTTACTCCGCATCTGATCCATGGGAACCCAACCATAAAGATTTTTCCCATCTTGCTTTGCAATCCTGCCCCAAACGGCACCTTTATAGTAAAACACGGATTGAACAAAATAATCTGTCCCGTTTTCTATGGTGAATGTCTCATAGTCAGATCCGGGGTTTTCTTTCACAGAGACAAAGCCTTTCGGGCCGTTGGGGCTGAAAGGCCTGTCGATCTCCCTAAAAAGAAACTTTGCATCATACACGCAATCGCCAACCAGTTGCGCAAGGCTCCATGCTTGCGGCGGGGAAAAGGATGCGGGTATGCGCGCGCTTTTGGGGTCGCTGAGACAAATCCAAAGAGGATACCCCAAATGCGTGAGGATATGCGCCCATTCGCGCCCCGCTTCGTCCCGATACGCGGCCAAAACGGAAAAGACAGCGGGCAGGGCGTCCTGCGTGGTATTATCGATGGTGCGGGACAATGCTTTACCCGAACAGGGAAAGTCCCACACAACAATGGTGGAGGCATCCTGCAATTTATCCCGGATGGCCTTGTTGCCGCCGGGATATTCATAAAACGAATCCCGGTGTTCTCTTGCGAAGGCAATTTCATCATATACAAGCAACGCATCCTCCAAAGAGACCCAACCGGCAAAGCTTCCGTAATGACTGATGCGTGTTGTATAGCCCCAAGGCGTTCCATTATAATCATATACGTAATTGATCAGAATCTGATTGATGTGCGCGCTTCCAATACCGTTTGGTGAAGGCATTTCCGCGTCGGTATCAGACCCCGGTTCCGTCTTTAGCACAATTTTGTCTGCGTTCGGGAAGTAAAAGTATCGCTCCACAAGGATGCAGTCTTCTTTATACCGATCAAAGAAATCATTTGTCGGCGTAAAAATAATATCGGCCTTTGCTGCCTTCAAGGCAGGCAGCACGCAAAGCAGCAGCAAGACCGCGAGGAGTATAGACGGGATACGTTTCATGCTTTGCCCCCTTGTACAATATTGCCACATAAATTTACATGCATTATATCATATTTTTATGGTATAATTCCATTGGCAACATACCAAAATAACCGAAATGAGGTTTGGGCATGAAACTGAATAATAAGAGAACCATACTTGTCGGCCTTGCGTTTATGTCGATCTGCGCGTTTTGGCAGGTCTATGACAACGTTGTCCCCCTGATTCTGAAAAACACCTTTGGCATGGATGCCACCACGACAGGCCTGATCATGGGTATTGATAACGTCCTTGCCCTGTTTATGCTGCCCCTGTTCGGCATGTTTTCAGACAAAACCAAGACCAAGATGGGGCGCAGGATGCCGTATATCCTGTTGGGTACGCTTGTCGCGGCCCTCTGCGTGGTTCTGCTGCCTATTGCGCAGCAGCAAAAGAGCATCGTGATGTTTATGATCACGATCGGCGTGCTGCTCATCGCCATGTCGACCTATCGCAGTCCCGCGGTCGCCCTGATGCCGGATGTCACCATCAAACCGCTGCGCAGCAAGGCGAACGCCATCATCAACCTGATGGGTGCCATTGGCGGCGCGCTGATGCTCGGCGCCACATCGCTGCTGGTGGCGAAGGGAAGCGATAATTACTTCACGCTGTTTATGTCGCTTTCGATTCTGATGATCGTCTGCGTCGCGGTCTTATTTTTCACGGTCAAGGAACCGGCCGCCGTTGCGCAAATGCGCGAGGAGAGCGCGGCATACGGTATCGACGAGAGCAGTGTGGAAGTCGTAGAAACCAAAGAAAAGATGGCGCCTGAAGTGCAGAAAAGCTTTTGGCTGATTCTCGCCAGCATCTTTCTATGGTTCATGGGCTATAACGCCGTTACAACCGGCTTCACCCGGTACGCGGAGGAAGTCTGGGGCCGGGGCGTGGGAGACGCATCAAATATATTGATGGTCGCCCAGGTTGCAGCGATCGTTGCTTATATCCCCGTCGGACTGATTGCCGGCAAACTGGGCAGGCGCAAAACCATACTGGTGGGCATCGCGGCATTGACAGTCGCGTTCGGCGTCTCGCTGTTCTTCGTTGAATTTTCACCCCTGATGTTCGTATTTTTCGCTTTAGCCGGCATAGCCTGGGCCTTTATCAACGTAAACAGCTATCCCATGGTCGTGGAGATGAGCAAGGGCTCGGATATAGGCAAGTATACGGGGTATTACTATTTATTCAGCATGGCGGCGCAATCCGTCACGCCCATGTTTTCCGGTGTGTTTATTGATAACCTAAGTTGGGGATACAGGACTTTGTTCCCCTACGGAGCCCTCTTTGTGGCGCTGTCCTTTGTCACCATGCTGTTTGTGAAGCACGGCGACAGCCGCCCGGAAGCACCGAAAAGCAAGATAGAAGCCTTTGATGTTGAAGATTAGGCTCCTCTATGTTTGACGTCTGCATAATCGGCTGTGGGATTGTCGGCGCGGCAGTGGCCTATGAACTGTCGCGCTATGATTTGTCTGTTGCCGTGATAGAAAAGGAAAACGATGTTGCCACGGGCTCGACCAAGGCGAACAGTGCGATCATCCACGCGGGCTATGACCCAGAGCCGGGCAGCCTGATGGCGCGGCTCAACGTGGAGGGCAACCGTCTCGCGGCGTCGTTTTGCGACAGTCTGGACGTCCCCCATATGCATTGCGGCGCGCTGGTGCTCGCCTTTTCGGAACGGGAAGCGGCCACGCTGGCGCAATTGTTGCAGCGCGGCAGGGAGAACGGCGTGCCGGATTTGCGCATCCTGCCAAGGGATGAAGTTTTGGAAATAGAACCCGCTTTAAGCGGCGAGGTCGTGGCGGCCCTGTATGCGCCCACGGCTATGATCGTCGACCCCTGGCAGTATACGCTGGCCCTCGCCGAGACCGCCGTGCGAAATGGCTGTTCGCTGCACCTGGAAACTGCGGTAACGGGGATAGAACCGAGTCCCCTTGGTTATCTGCTGCAAACCTCGCAGGGTTTTATCGAAACGCGGACGCTTATCAACGCCGCCGGACTGTATGCGGACGATATACACAATATGGTCGCGCCCCCGGCCTTTCACGTCCAACCCGCGCGGGGGGAATACTGGCTGCTGGATAAGAGCGAGGGGCAGCGCGTCTCGCGCGTGATCTTCCAATGCCCGAGCGACGCGGGCAAGGGCGTGCTGGTCGCGCCCACGGTTCACGGCAACCTGATCGTCGGCCCCAACAGCGCGCCGTCCGAAGGGCGCAACGATGTATCCACCACAGCCCAAGGGCTGCATTTTGTGCGAGAGACAGCGCGAAAGTCGGTGCCCGGGCTCGACTTTTCGGCCAACATCCGCAACTTCTCGGGCAACCGCGCCGCCACCGAGCATAGTGATTTTATCATCACCGAGCCAAGGCCGGGCTTTATCGACCTTGCGGGCATCAAGTCCCCCGGACTCTCTGCCGCACCCGCCATCGCAAAGCTGGCAGTTTCCATGCTGGAAAAGGGTGGCCTTGCGCTGCATGAGAAGCAAAACTTTATCGATATGCGGAAGAAGGCCCCGCCCTCGGGCCGCGTAGTTTGCCGCTGTGAAACGGTGACCGAGGGGGAACTGCGCGCCGCACTGCATGCGCCCATCCCGCCGCGCTCGGTCGATAGCGTCAAGCGCCGCTGTGGCGCGGGCATGGGCCGCTGTCAGGGCGGCTTCTGCGCCCCGCGCGTGGTGGATCTGCTGGCGGAACACTACAATTGCAAGCCGACCGATGTGCTCCAGGACGGGCGGGGCAGTCATATTCTGGTTTCGGAGACGAAGAGGGGCCTATGCACGGATACGATTTGATTGTCATAGGCGGCGGCCCGGCGGGGCTTGCCGCCGCGCTTGCGGCGCGCGCGGGGGGCTTGCGTGAAATTCTGATCGTCGAGCGCGATATAGAATTGGGCGGCATACTCAACCAATGCATCCATGCGGGCTTCGGGCTGGAATATTTCAAGGAGGAGCTGACCGGGCCGGAATATGCCGGGCGCTTTATCCGCCTTCTGCGTGAAACGGATATAGAGGTCGCCCTCGACAGCATGGTCGTGGAGATCACGCCCGAGTTGCTTGTCCGCGTAATCGGCAGGGATGGGGAGCGAACCCTTGCCGCGAAGAGCATCATCCTCGCGACGGGCTGCCGCGAACGCGCGCGCGGTCCGCTTGGCATCGCGGGGACACGCCCCGCGGGCGTCATCACGGCGGGGACGGCCCAGCGCTATGTCAATATTGAGGGCTATATGCCCGGCAAATGCGTCGTCATTTTGGGCAGCGGCGATGTCGGGCTGATTATGGCACGCCGCCTGACCTTAGAGGGGGCCAAAGTGCTGGCCTGCGTTGAGATCATGCCCAAGGCGGGGGGCCTGCCCAGAAATATCGTCCAGTGTCTGTATGACTATAAAATTCCGCTCTACCTCTCGCATTGCATCACCGAAATATGCGGCGAGAAGCGCGTGGAACAGGTGCGCGTGGCAAGGGTGGATGAAAACCGCAAACCGATCGCGGGCTCGGAGTTTGCCATAGCCTGCGATACCGTGCTGCTCTCGGTGGGGCTGATCCCCGAAAACGAGCTGGCGCAGGCGGCGGGCATAGGCATAGACGGGGAGAATATAGAGACCGCGACGCCGGGCGTATTCGTCTGCGGCAACGCGCTCCACGTGCACGATATCGTCGATAAGGTCACAGCCGAAGCGCAGCGCGCAGGGGCGGCTGCGGCTGCATATGTAAAAAACGGGGGAGCAAGCTGATGGAAACGATCTGCACCGTCTGCCCGAAAAGCTGCAATCTCTCTGTGGATGACAGGGGCGCCGTAACGGGCAATCTCTGCCCGCGCGGCGAGACCTATGGCCGCAACGAGCGCCTGCACCCCGTCCGTGTGCTGAGCTCCACGGTTCGCGTTTCCGGCGCAATCCATCACCGTTGCCCGGTCAAGACCAATTTTCCCATTCCCAAAAACGAGATTTTCGACGCCATGCGCCTGTTGGATGATATAGAACTCATAGCCCCCGTCTTAGAGGGCGCCGAGGTTGTCGGCCCTTGGGTTACTACCCGCGAGATGGCGGGGGCATAGTCTCACAAACAAACCCGTCCCCATATTCCCTCGCCCGCTCCAATTCTTCCTCCGAACGTATGGTCCAAACGAGTACGGGAAGCCCCCGTTTTCTGAATCTCGCGACCTTCCTGTTCGGCAGGGAATCCAAGGCATACGCGATAAAATCGGGCTTGGCGAGCGCATGCAGCAGCATATGCTTGCAGATAAATTTCGAGAGCGGGCGCAAATCGGCATCCCTGAAATCGCAGGACAGCTGGCCGCGGATATAGTCCGGCCTATGCTTGTGAAACCACTGAACGCTGAACGGACTGAACGATTTCACTACAAACGCGCCCGCATAAGCGTCCAAAAGCGGGCAGAGCGCGGCTTCCAACTGCCCCGCCGGGAGGTCTGTTTTCAGCTCAATATCGAGCAGCACTTTCCCATCCGCCAAGCGTAACACATCTTCCAACAGGGGAATCCGCTCCTCCGTATCATAAAGGGTCAAATCTTTAATCTCGTCATAAGTACAATCCTTAATGTCCTTATCAAGTCCCGTCATCCGCACCAGGTTATCGTCATGGAACACGACGATCTGCCCGTCCTTCAGCAGATGCAAATCGAACTCAACGGGAAGCCCCGCATCAACCGCCGCCGCAAAGGCCGCCATGGAATTTTCCGGCACGCCCGTCTCCCGATTGTGCAAGCCCCGGTGGGCGATGTAGCGCGCTTTTAGTATATCTAAGTTTTTCATCGAAGCACCTCCAAATCTTGATGTTATTGTATAGAAAAGCAGAGCGCCGCGCAAGATGAAAAGATGTTTTGCAGAAAATGTGTAAAACGGCCCTCGAAAGTCTGCAAAAAATGTGTAAAATGACTCTTGAAAAGCTGCAAAAAATGTGATAACCTATATTGCGGTAAGAAAAGAGGTGATTTTTTTGAATCGAAACGTATTCGAACAGTTGATTGCATGGAAGAACGATCCCGAGAGGAAACCGTTGATTCTGAAAGGTGCAAGGCAGGTCGGCAAAACCTGGCTGATGAAAGAATTTGGAAAAAACCAGTACGAGGACCATATCTATCTCAATTTTGATGAAGAAGAGAAGCTCTACTCCATCTTTGAAAGCAATAAAAACCCGCATCGGATTGTCGAATTGCTGGGGCTTCTTGCCGGACGCAAAATCCTGCCGGGAGAAACGCTGATCATCTTTGATGAAATACAGGAATGCCCCGATGCTTTGAACGCCCTAAAGTATTTTAGGGAAAAGGCGAATGAGTACCATGTCGTTGCCGCGGGCAGTCTGCTCGGCACCCTGCTCGCCAAACCAAAATCCTTTCCCGTCGGGCAGGTGAATTTGCTCGCGCTGCATCCTCTATCTTTTGACGAGTTTTTGGCGGCTACGGATGAAGCGCTCTATGCATATTACGCGCAAATACAAAAGAACCAGCAAATCGAAGAGATTTTTCATGCTCGATTGCTGGAAGCCTACAACTATTACTTAATTATCGGGGGACTTCCCGAATGTGTGGTCTCTTGGGTACAACACAAAGACCCCCAAAAAATACGGCAGATACAAAACGAATTGATTGCGATTTATGAGAACGATTTTGCCAAGCACAACGGAAAGGTCAACAGTGGAAGAATACTTCTTGTCTTTCGCAGCATCGTATCTCAGCTCGCGAAAGGAAATGAGAAATTCATTTACGGATGTATCAAGGAGGGCGCAAGGGCAAGAGAGTTTGAAGAAGCAATCGAATGGCTGGTATCTGCCGGCATGCTGCACCGTGTCTATAACGTATCGAAGCCCGAACATCCTTTGAAAGCATTTGATCAGCTAAACCATTTCAAGCTGTTTTTGTTTGACACCGGATTACTCAAACATATGGCAGGGATAGACAATGCCGCAATTCTGCTGAAAAGCGATTTTCAGTTCAAGGGCGCACTGACAGAAAACTATGTGCTTCAACAGTTGCAAGGGCAATTTGACGTGAAGCCGCGCTTTTTCACGGACAGTCGTATGGAAATAGATTTTTTACTGCAAAACGGCATGGAGATCATCCCGATAGAAGTAAAAGGCGGCGAGAATAAAAGCGCAGTCAGTATCAAGGCCTATATCCAAAGCAGACACCCGCAGACAGCGATCCGATATTCGAAACGCGGGTATCTTACAGATGGCAGCATCACCAATATCCCACTCTATCTTGTTGGTATGACAAACGCACTGATTCAATAAGAACTCGAAAACACCGCCAATGTGAATCCATTGTGAAACGTGATTCCATCCTGTTGACGTGATTTTATTTCGTGATATATAATGTTAGCACTCAATCAGAAAGAGTGCTAATTAACACAGAAAGACAGGGAGAACCACCCATGGCAAAGAAAGCATTCAAGGCCGAATCCAAGCGGCTGCTGGATCTGATGATCCATTCCATCTATACGCACAAGGAGATTTTCCTGCGCGAGCTGATCAGCAACGCCAGCGACGCGCTCGACAAACGCTACTATCGCGCGCTGGGCGATGAAAACATCTCCTTCGACCGCGAGGCCTTCTATATCCGCATCGAAGCGGACAAGACCTCGCGCACGCTCACCATCCGCGACACGGGCATCGGCATGGATCGCGACGCGCTGGAGAGCAATCTGGGCACCATAGCCCGCAGCGACTCCTTCGATTTCAAGCAGAGCAGCGACCCGAAAGAGGACATCAGCATCATCGGCCAGTTCGGCGTGGGTTTCTATTCGGCGTTTATGGTCGCGAAGTCCGTCACGGTGCACTCCCGCGCCGTGGATTCCGAGGAAAGCTGGGAATGGTACTCCGAGGGCGCGGACGGTTACACCATGCGTAAGGCCGCCGATATGGAGCCCGGCACCGTGGTCAGTCTCGTCTTGAAAGAGAACGCCGAGGAGGAGAATTATGACGACTTCCTCGATCCCTATCGCCTGAAAGAGCTTGTCCGCAAATATTCGGACTTTATCAAATATCCCATCAAGATGGAGACGATCCACGAGGAGAGCACCGAGGACGAAACTCTCAACAGCATGGTTCCCATCTGGCGCAAGAATAAGAACGAGCTGAAAACCGAGGATTATGACAGCTTTTATATGGACAAGCACTTCGGCTTCGAGAAGCCCCTGCGCCATATCCATGTCAGTGTCGAGGGCGCGGTGTCCTACACGGCCATCCTGTATATCCCCGCCAAGGCCCCCTATGATTTCTATACGCGCGAATATGAAAAGGGCCTGGAGCTCTATTCCAACGGCGTGATGATCATGCAGAAATGCGGCGACCTCCTGCCCGATTATTTTTCGTTCGCGCAGGGTCTGGTCGATTCCGCCGACCTGTCCCTGAATATCTCGCGCGAACTCTTGCAGCACAACCGCCAGCTGAAGCTGATCGCAAAGCGCATCGAGAGGGATATCAAGGCGGAACTGCTGAAGATGATGGAGAACGACAGGGAGACCTATGAAGGCTTCTTCAAAGGCTTTGGCCGCCAGCTGAAATACGGTGTCTATACCGACTGGGGCATGCACAAGGAGACCTTGCAGGATCTGCTCCTGTTCTATTCCTCCACCGAGAAAAAACCAACCAGCTTAAAGGAATATGTCTCCCGCATGAAAGAAGGGCAGAAGGCCATCTATTACGCCGCCGGGGAAACGGTCGAAAAGCTCGCGCGCCTGCCCCAAGCCGAGCGCCTGAGCGAAGAGGGCTATGAAATCCTATACTTCACCGAGGATGTGGACGAGTTCGCCATCCGTATGCTGAATGAATACGATAAAAACCCGTTCAAGAACGTTTCGGAGAGCAATCTCGACCTCCAAGACGAGGAAAAACCCGAGGAAAGCGACGAGCAGAAGGCCATCTTCGCCGCCGTGCAAGCGGAGTTGGGCGAAAAAGTGCAGGGCGTCCGCGCGTCCGCTCGGCTCAAAAGCCACCCCGCCTGCCTTGTGACCGAGGGCGGTCTGTCCATCGAAATGGAAAAAACCCTCGCCCATATGCCCGACAACCCCGGCATCAAGGCCGAGAAGTTCCTCGAAATCAACACAAGCCACCCGGTCTTCGCCGCAATGAGCGTCGCCCACCCGGACAGCGCGGAAAGGTTCGCCGCCATCGCCCGCGTCCTCTACAACCAGGCCTTATTGATCGAGGGTCTGCCCGTCGAAGATCCAATCGCCTTCGCCGATGATATCTGGGCGATTGTGGGGTAGAAACCACATATCGCACCAGCGCATTTTCCGGCCAATCAGGAGTTGCACTCCCGATTGGCCGAAATTTCCCTGTTGACAAACCTCTCGTTTTCGACTAATATGGAGTTGCACTCCCGATTGGTCGAAACTTGGAGGTTTTATGTATATACAACGGCACATTGAACCGGTTATATCCCGTATAGCCAAACGCAAGCCCGTACTTGTGCTGACGGGTGCGCGGCAGGTGGGCAAATCGACGACGCTCAGAGAAGTTTACCGCGATATCAATTATATCAGTCTAAACCGCCCCCTGGTGCGCCAAAGCGCCAGGGAAAACCCCTCGCTGTTTTTTGAGACATATCGCCCGCCCATTGTTGTGGATGAAATACAAAGAGCGGCGGAGATGTTTGATTACATCAAGGATATCGTCGACGATAGCAAGACCAAGGGGCAGTTTTATCTGACGGGTTCGCAAAGCCTAAAGCTGATGAAGAACGTCAGCGACAGCTTGGCGGGGCGCGCCGGGGTCATCAAAATGCTCGGGCTTTCCATGCGTGAGTTGGATGGAAAGCGTAATCGCACGCCGTTTCTCCCGACAGGCGAACAACTGGCGGCGGCACTGCGGGAACGCTCCGACTTTGATTATCAGAAAATCGTTGCCCGCATCCAAAAAGGGTTTTTTCCGGAACTCTATGAAACGCCGAGCGACTTGCACGATTGGGCTGATTATTACAGCTCCTATTTCCAAACCTATATCGAAAAGGATATCAAGGAAGTCCTCAATATACGCGACGAATCGGCGTTCATAAAATTCGTGAAGGCAGCGGCGTCAATTACCGGATCGCTGCTGAACATGACAACGCTCTCGGAGATCTGCGGCAAGGATCCCAAAACCGTGCGCGAATGGCTTTCCGTATTGGAATCAAGCGGCTTGGTGTACCTGCTGGAACCGTACCATAACAACCTCAACAAACGCCTGATTAAATCGCCGAAGCTGTATTTTCTGGACACAGGGCTGACTTGCTGGCTGCTGGGATGGAATACGCCCGAGCAATTGGTCAACGGCGCGATGTGGGGGCATGTTTTCGAGAGTTTTGTCTTTGGCGAAATCCTGAAAAGCTATTACAACGACGGCATCACAAACCCGCCCCTGTATTTTTATCGGGACAAGGATGGCAATGAGATCGACTTGCTGATAGAAAACGGAGGGGAGCTTCATCCGATTGAAATAAAGACGACAAGCGACCCAAGCGCGTCCGTGGTGAAAGCCTTCCGCTGTATCGACAACATTCCCGCGAAAAAGCGCGGGCAAGGGGCCATCATTTGTTTTGCCAAAATCCCGCTGCCGCTGACCCGGGATGTACAGATATGGCCGCTGGATTTGGTGTAGGGAGGTTTACAATCTCCGCCGCCCCCCCGGCCAAACCAGCGCGCTCACCATCGCGGCAGCAATCACAAGCGCCCCCACAACAAGGTGCAGGGAAAACGCTTCATACCCAAACAGCAGCGAGAAAATAACCGCAAAGACCGATTCCAAACAGGACAGCAGCGATACGGTTGTGGCGGGCAGCTTTGTCTGTACAAAGGTCTGCACGATATAGGCATAGCCCGTGGACAGTAGGCCGAGAAACAGGAGTTTCAGGATAATGGCAAGATCGAGCCGCAGCCGGGCATAGGCGGGCATTTCAAAGAGCAGGGATGCCACGACCGCCACGGCCGCCACCGTCGCCAATTGCGCAATCACATAGTGCAGCGTATGCAGGGTGGGCGCGTGTTTTTCCAAAATGAGAAACTGCACCGCAAACACGAGCGCGCAGAATATGACCAAAATATCGCCCAAGTTCAGCGCCAACCGCTCACCGAAGATATTTGATAGGATCATCACGCCGACCAAACAGATGCCCGCGTCGATAAACGGCTTTGCCCGCATTTTGCGCCTGTGCAGGAGCAGCAGCGGCACAAAAATCACATGCAAGCCCGTCAGCATCCCGTTTTTGCCGGGCGTCGTATACAGCGCGCCATAGGTTTGCAGCGCAAAGGCGGCGAAAATAACCAGCCCCAGCAAAAACCCTTGCTTCCACTCCGCCCGCGAAAAGGCAGCCTTGCCGGGCGAAAAAAGGCGGAACAACGCGAGAAAACCGCTGCCGATCGCAAAGCGCACGGCGGTCAAAAACAGCACAGGCACCTGCGCGTGCACCAAATCGTTCGTGATAAGAAAGCCGCCGCCCCAAATGACCGTGACGCTTATAAAGAGGAGGATGTGTTTTGTGTGTCCGTGCTTATGATTGTGTTTACCTAACTTCGGCATCCGAGCTTATATCCTTACACTGAAATATGCTTTGCCATAAACAAACAAGGATTCTCTTCATTCCAATGCAAAGGGAAAACCTCGAGCGGCACAAAGCCCATTGCGAGATAGAACGACCTTGTTTTCTCATAACTTTTGCTTGTCCGGGACTCGTCCAAGGTCTTTACCGTTAAAAACGCATGATGATTGTTTTTGCAATATTTCTCGCAATGCTCAATCAACGTTTTGCCGAGTCCCTGCCGGTGATATGCTGCCAATATACCCATAACACAGACTTCTGCTGTAAAAGCGTTGTGCACCTTCACAGCCGCAAACCCGACGGCACGCGCGCCGTCAAAGACCGCATAAAATAGCAAAGCCAGCACCTGTTGCACATATTCTTCGATGGACGTTTCCACGCCAAACCAATCCGGCAGCGCGCGCAGTATATCGTTGCAGAAACCTGCCTTTTTGGATGGTTCATATACTTCCCGAATCTCAATCATGCGTTAAGCCTCTCCACCGCCGCTCCCAATACTGCTCCAATCGACTCCCGGATGACCAAATCCGCAACCCCATCATACGCCGTTTCGCTCTTATTGATCAGTACCAGATGATTGCCGCGAAAATAGTGCAGCAGCCCCGCCGCCGGGTATACCGCCAGGGAGGTGCCGCCCACAATCAGCAGCTCGGCGCGGGCGATCTCGCGCATAGCCTGGGCAACTACATCCTCGTCCAAGCCCTCGCCATAAAGCACCACGTTTGGCCGCACCACACCCCCGCATTTTTCGCAAAGGGGGATGACGCCCTCGCGCATAGCGGCGGGATGCAGCAGATAGTCCAAGCCATATTTCGCGCGGCACCGCACGCAATAGTGCCGCCAATTGGAACCGTGCAGCTCTAAAACCTTTTGACTGCCCGCCGCCTGGTGCAGCCCGTCAATATTCTGCGTGACGACCGCCCGCAATAATCCCCGCCGCTCCAGCTCCGTCAGCGCAAGGTGCGCGGCGTTGGGCTTCGCGTCCTTCGCAATCAGGTTTTCTTTATAATAGCGAAAAAACAGCGCCGTTTCCCGCTCAAAAAAGCGCCGCGAAAGCAATTCCTCCGGTGGATAGCCATACACATTCTGCGCGGCATAGAGCCCCGCCGCGGAGCGAAAATCCGGGATTCCGCTCTCGGTGGAAACCCCCGCCCCGCCGAAGAATACCGTCGCGGGGCGATGGGCGAGGAGGGCGGCGAGGGTCGCGATTTGGGTTTGGGTTGTTTCTGTCATTGAAAATCACCTCACGCTTTTGATATCCTGCTACACCTCATCCGCAACAAGTCTGCACGGTTCACATTTGTAATCAATGAAAGTTTTTTCGCCGTTCAGCTTCCAGTCCGCGCCGCAAATCGGGCATTCGGCAGGTGTTTTTCGCGTACCCGATAAGCTGTCATAATGATAAAGATAGTAATAGGTCGGCGTATCCGTCGCCTTTTCCAGCTCCCTGCAAATATCACGCCCGATCTTTGACAGCGCGGAATCCGGATTGTGCAGTTGGCGGTATGTAAATCTGTCGGACAGGCAATACATCCACAAACTGTCGATTTCGCTGTATGTTTCCTTCCAGCCCAGGATTCCGTGATGTTCATCCTCGTTGAATAGATGTGGCAATCTGTAAAGCGGTACGGACTCGCCGCAATCTCCGCATACAACAGGGCTATCGGTTTGGGTGAAATCAGTATAGAGCATATACCAAGAGGATTTTTCGCAGGCACAGCTTTTTTCGGCATTCAGGTTTTCGCCGATTATTTTAAGAGTCATACGAAAAACCGCTTTCATTTGCGCCAGATATTGTGAAACGTAGATGCTATTATACTTTTCATCCAGCGCGTCATCCTCGGGAAGAGTGATGAACGCAACAAAACCGATATCAACCTTTACAAGCTCATAGTTTTTCAATATCTGTCCGTTATTGTACAGGCTGCGAAGATAGTCCCAAAGCAAATCAAGGGCATCGTCCGTACTTGCGATTGGATTCTTTGGCGTTACTGTTATCTTTGCACTGTTCATGTCACCTTCCCCTCACAACTTCCCCAACTCATCCAAAAACGCCGGGCGCTTTGGATACATTCCCATCAATTCATCCCGCAGCGCAAGGACTGTCTCGCGCCCGCAAGCCGTTTGGTAATGCCGCAACAGTCCGCAAATGTCGCGATAGTGACTGCGGGTATTGGCATGCATTGCGCTTTTGCGGATCTGTGCCATAATCAACGTGCCGACTTCCTCTTTATATTCGGGCAGCAAGTGCGCGTAATAGGACACAACGCAATGCGGATTTTTCTTGCAATAGTCCATCAGTTGCGGCTTCAAGCCTTCGCTCACTAAAATCTTCACATAAACGCCATACCGATCACGCTCGCCCAATTTTTCCAAAAGACTTTGCAGCACAGGCTCCCATTCGGTTTTTGGGTATAACGCCTTTAGCTTTTGGAAATACGCATAGTCACCGTCCAGCGCAAACGCCTTGGCGAGAACCCGTTGCGCTTGTCTGTCCTCTGTTTTTTCATAGATGCCATAGCGGAGCTCTCTCCAAGTCTGCACCAGACCCGGATGCGCGCTGTCCTGCACTTCCCCTTCCAAGCAGAGGTGCAGCGCTTTTTCATATTCTTTGGCGATTGTCGCATTCTGTATGGCCCTGTGCCTGAAATCGCGGTTTCCCAAGCGTTGTTGCATATATGCCTCGGCTTCGGTCTCGCCGTCAAAGTGTTCGATAAGGTCAAATTGCAGCCTTTGCATTGCGTCGCTCTCGCTCCCATCTTCCTGTTCGGCGATATAGCGCTCCAATTTATCGCGGCACGCGCGAACCGCACACAAGGGCATAAGTGCAAACAGCAACTCCATGCGCTTTTCCGTCCAGCCGTTATAGCGCGCGTTCAGCGCGTGACGGAAAACCGAATCAAAGAGCGTTTCGGCGTCCTTTGAACCGGCTGCGTCAATCGCCAGTTCGATGCCTTCGATTGCCCTGTATATCATCCCGCCCACAATTCCTGACGAATCATCACAATGACCAATCAGCTCCAGCATCTCCTCTAAAACAATGATGAATAGCGAGACGGCGGTCAGGGTCTCGCCGGAATCCATCATATCCTCCGCCGTTTGCAGCACCGTATCGGCTCCGGCGACCGCCCTGCGCGTATCGCGATATTCTATATAGCCGCGGCGCGTTACCCCGGCGATGGCGCTTTTGATAACGTTGCGCGCGTTTTGCAGCATGTCCTCTTTCTCAGCATAGCGCAGTAAAAGCTCCTCCTTCATGCGCTTATCCCTGTCCGAAAACTCCAACACAATCGACAAAAGCGTCTCCCGATCCAATGCGCCGAGCAGCTCTTTCAGGCCTTTCTTTTTTGCAGAAGCGGGCTCCGCCTTACCGGGCTTCAGCCTGCTTCGCAGCGCATAGAAAACCGCCGCCTGATGCTTGCAATGCGCTCCCCAATCATAGGGGCAGTCGCATTCGCTGTCCCCTATTTCCCCGCCGTCGCCGAGGGTGACCGTTACGGTATAGTCGTCGCTGCCTTCCACATCGGCGACCCACTCGCCGCCGTCCTGCTCCAGCGCAACAATGCAGCCGGAACGATAATAGTCCAGCCCGCGCGCCAATATTTTTTCTTCGATGTACTGCTCAAAATTTTGCAGATTCATTTGGCTTCACTTTCTCAATACAAGCGTCTCTTCTGCGCAATCAACACATCATTGACATACAGATACATAATGCCGCCTCCGCTTTTGCACATGCCTGCAATCTTGTTATTCTGCACATATGCGGTCAAGGTATAATCCCTTTCCACAATCCCCCGCACCTCGTCGTAAACAGTGTCGTTTACAATCAGCTCGGTCAAGCCGCGCGTGCGCTTCATGCTGATTTGCAGGTCTTCATAGTCGGCCGCAATCAAGATGCGCCCCTTCTTATCATCCAGCCGCAAAGGAGCGCTATGGTATCCCTCTGCGATCTGTGGCTGCACCGCTGCTGTTTCGGCGGGATTCTGCAGCGCCGCATCCAGATCTTCCGCGGAAACGCCGCGCAATTTCGCCCAGGCCCTCGTGCCGCTGATCAAAGAAAACAGAATCCATCCGTGGAAGACGATATCTAGCAAATAGGAAACCTCAAAACCGCCGCTAAGCAAGAGAAGAACAAACAGCAGGCAGTCGATGCAGAAGAAGATCAGCGCAACCAGGATAAACGCCCTTCGGCGCTTGGCGAGCAGCCAGCAAAGAAAATACAGGCCAATGGAGATAAAGGCGATAATCAAGCCCGCGACCAAGAACGCGGTGGATTGGAATTCTTCCGCAAGGCCGCGGCCGACTTCAAAAACAAACTGTGGCCCGGTTGCCGAAAAGAGCATATAAACCCCGGCGTTGAAAGCGGTCAGCAGCAAGTTCGCCGCCGTAAAAATGACGACCAAGAGCAGGTTGCTTCTGGCCCTTTTGAATTTCATCGCCCATTGCTTCATAGCAGTATCCATTTCAGGGTCTCCTCCGAACGTAAATTTGTGCGTCTTCGCCATTATACTACAATTTATATTGCAGCGTATATATCTCTCCGGCCTTTTCATGCAAGACTTGTGGACGGATCACCCGATAGCCACCGTATTCTTTTTGCAGAATTCCCTCCGCGCACAGTTTGTGAAAGCCGCGCAGCAGGTGGCGATAGCTTGTGCCGAGAAAATCGGCCAGCTCGGTAAGCGTCTCGCGAAACAGTCCGTTCAAAGCCGTCTGCGTGATATATGCGTAGAGCCTGGCCTCGAGCGGCAGTAATATCATGGCGGCCGCGTTTCGGTTTGCCATATAGAGCGATTCGGCAAGTTCGGTTCCTATGCGGTTCATGAAGAGGATATTGTTCCGCAACACTTCCGTATATATATGGAGGGGCAGGCCCACGCAAACAAACTCGGAAACAGCCTGCGCGGTGACGGGATAGACGCGCTTGCCCGACAGCAACTCCAAACTGCCGAGGAGCCCGTCGGATATAAAATAACAGAGCAACAGTTGCTTGCCGTTGGATGTGCCCAGATATACCTTCGCCTTGCCGGAGAGCACAAAGTGTACATAGTGCACATCCTCGCCCTCCCGAAAAAGGTATTCGCCCTGTTCAAAGATGAAGCAGCGCGCGCCGGGCAGATCCAAGCCGCCCAATCCGTAGCCCGCAAGCAAATCATAACACTTTTGGTCCATATCCAGCGTTTTCATACTGTGTCACCTCCTCAACAAGCATGACATATGTCATACCCCCAAGTCAATACCTTTGCCTATAATGGAATCATCAATCAAGGAGGAATTTTGCAATGTTAAATTTAATTATGAATCTGATACAGGATAAAAAACAGCCGAATATGAGACAGGAAACGCATAAAAAAATATTTTTCAATCCGGTATTTTTCACGCGTCCCCGTCACGCGATTATCTGCCCCCGCTGCGGCGCCGTGCAAAGCCGGGAACAGGACTACTGCTGTGCCTGCAAGACGGCATTCTATTTTCTGGATGAGACCAGCAAATACGCGCCCGGGTTTTGAGGATGTAAATCATCGGGTTTCATACTCTGCCAAGCTTTGCTCTCGCGGCGGGGCGAGCCCTGTCGTGCATTTATCCTGTGACCGCAAACCACAGTGCGTCCCTAAAGATTCTGCTTACACCAGAACGAATGCCCCCCATTGCATCAAAACGACCGATAGACTTTTGCTACTGTAAATCGCCTTCCATGCGGGCCAATTTCTAATTGAAAAAACCACATAAGCAAATTATCGCTTCAGGATTACGCAAATCACAGTGACAAACTTTTTCATTATGAGCGCACTCCGAAGAGTTCATCAAAACCCGCGTTTTGCGTGTGCTGTGGCCGGACACCGCCCGCCATCATCTTTCTCACAAAATCTTCGTAATAATCAGCATCGGACTTGGGTAATGGCGAAGCAGGAGTCACCGCCGCTCGGGGTTGCGCCGTCGGCTGCACAGGGAGTGCCAGCGGTGGTGATTGCGGTGCTGCCGGAATAGCACTCAGCGCATTACTTACGATCAAATCCAAAGCCGTAAGCTGCGTGTCGGCGTCGGTCACATTATACTGACGCGCAAACTGTATAACCTCGCTCAGTGTCCGCAGGACAGTGTGTATCGCCCCCAAAGCTGCCCGCGCTTGGGCGCGTATTTTTTCGACCTCCTGTTGAGCGGTTTCTGTGAGCCTCGACATATCCCGCCGCGTCTGCACCATGGTTTCGGCGGCTTCCCTCCACGCTTTGCCCGTAATCTCTTTCGCCTTGGCGATGGCGTCGCGCTTTATCTGCTCTGCCATCTTCAAGGCGGTATCCAGTAATTCTGTAATGCGCAGGCTTTCCTCTATGTGTTCATTATGCAGTTTTTGGATTTCATTCGCCTGCTGCTGTATTGTGACATCTTTCTGCGTGAGCGTCTCCAAAAGAGCGGCGTAACGCCGTTTCAAGTCGGCAATCTGCTTCTGTAATTCATCAATGACAGCATCAACCTCCTGCGTGTCATAGCCTTTACGAGACCGCGAAAAATCCATAGTATGTTCCGTCATAGCGGCCTACCCCTTTCACAAACTTCAAAATGTTATGTATTTGCCTATTATCCGAGTGGTTTCGTTATGGGCGTTTCTAATGGTTTCATGTCGCTGTTGTTCCAGAATGGCGGGTGCTTGCGCCAGTGTTTATATAAGCTGAATATCTCTGCGCTTGCCGCCGTAAAGCAGGCGACCGCGTCGGCGGAAAACGCCTTGCCTTGGTTCTTCTGCACGAACGCCTGTGCTTCCTTGATTTGGTTTGACAAGTTTCCATTGCGGCCGGATAACATCCGGCAGGATAGCATAACATCGACTTCATCGGCAATGGCACAGATGCCCGCGTGCAGGGGGATGGCGCTTCCCGATATTTTGTCGGGGTAGCCCTGCCCGTCGTATCGCTCGCCGTAGAATTGCACGGTTTCTAATATCACACGGTGCGCTAT
>WREI01000045.1 GCA_009779405.1 Clostridiales bacterium | reverse complement strand
CTGCCATGCATCCTCTTGGATTTGGTGGCGCGCATAGAGCATTTTGCCGCCCTTTATGCCATAGCCCGCCACTTTTGCAATGGTGCGGAGTATGCCTGTCCCCATATCCCAATAGCCGAAGTCTGTCATTGTGAGTACCTCCTTAATGTGAGATATTCACTTATATGCGGACAGGCACAATAAAAATGCCGCCTATGGTTTATTATCCCATTCCGATACTCGAAAAACTCTATCAAAGTTGAAATGATATCCATATTGACCTTGTTTGCCATCAATTAATATCTCAATTTCTTCGACATTGGGGTAACTTGAAAATGTTTTTACTAGTAAATTGGTTTGAATTATCCCTGCATAAGATCCTGCATCAAGTTTTCTGAATTCATTAGCGTTTAGATCTACACAAATCTTGTTATTCTCATACCAAATCCCATTAATTTGAATTCCATTGATATCTTGCATGAATTTGATTGTATCAGAAGACAGATTTCCCTTAGAAAGATCTACCGTTTCATGCTTATAATCTTCATCTTGAGTGAAATAGTAAATTTCCACTTTTATGGTATTTGTTTTGCTTGTCGCATTGATAACCTTAGCACTTGTGAGGTTAGTCAATAGCGTAATTATCAATTGTATTAGCATTAATGATTTAACTATTTTGGCACCCCCCTTTCTGTTATTGACTTATAAGGTAGTCTATAATACCTTGTGCTGTTAACTTGCCTATTATTTCAATATTGCTTATAATCCATTGTGCATCTAATGAATTATCATGGAAAGCGTATTCAATTAGAATAGAGGTTGCATTGATGCTAGTACCTGTCTCCTTATATGTGCCTTGCCCGTTCTTGAGTCCCCTATCCCAATTCGAAGCAGGTGCAATGATAGTAATTTTATCCATTACACATTGCGCCAAAAACCTACTGTCATCCGTGTTTTGTGTCCATATTTCAATTCCCCTTGCAGAGCCATTAGCCGCATTACTATGCAAAGCAACATGAATAGTTGAATTCTTGGTGTTACTATCAGTAGCGATTTTGTTCAAGCACTCCCCCTCAGATAGATCAGCCCAGTCATTATCACTCCGATAAACTATAACACCTTGCTCTTCTAATTCGCGTTGAACTACATCAGCGATTTCATTCATTCGCATGTACTCTGACCCGAAATCTCCTGCACCAACATTGTTTTTCTGTAAAGACGGACTAAGATAAACGGATTTTTCGCTCATGATATTATAAGGTGGATTAATATCGATTCCTTGTTGTCTATACGATGTTCCTACTTTTACAACCTTGAACGTGTACAAGAAATTAACAGACCCTTCTAAAATCCCATTGTTTAGTTCTCCAACTAAAAACACATAATCATAGTATTCGGGTTTGACAATCCATTCGGTTCCTGTAAAATAATAATCTCCTTCTGATTCATCATACGAAACGTACATATAGTAACTGCCGTTTTTTGCATTACTCATGCCGGGCAAGTTGTAGAACTCGAATTTTGCTTTGCAATCGTCCGATTCCATAAAGACGGTAAGCGTTAATCCCGTTTCCCCCTGCGGGGCGGTATACGAACCTTCATAAACACCTACTAACGCCGAAAATGGATTAGGTTCTTGATAGTGGTCGTTGCTACATGCCATAAGCGGCATTAACAGCACAGTTGACAGCAGGGTAACAAGTATGAGAAAGATTGATATACTGCGCCGTTTCATTTGAAGTGCTTTCCTTTCGCAGTTCGTTAAGGTCAGTAATGAAAATGCTTTTGGAGCATTAAGGAAAATAAGGTTTACTAAAAAGTTTATTTTTCTGGTGCTTATAACACCTTATTTCTGATGATTATAAACACCATAATTAACGATGTCAAGCGAAATTTCGACAAAAGGCATTAAGATTATGATTATCTATGATAACCTCTGGAAAACCATGAAAAAGAGGGGAATAACAACATATAGGCTTCGCGAAAATTGTTTAATTGATAGCAGAACGATTAAGCGGTTAAGAGAAAACAAGAGTGTTGAAACAAAGACGCTTGATAAAATATGCGACGTTTTGGGCTGCGATATTGGAGACGTTATAACATACATAAAAACCTCATAGTTAGCTGTCCACTACCGTTCCCGACCCACATCCCGCGCCCGTTCGCGCTCGCGCTCCCGCAGTAAGGTAAGCCGCTGCCGTTGTTCGGGGGTGGCTTGCTCTAATATGGTGCGGAAATTCTTTTCGGTGACTATATCTAAAAACCTCTCGCTTTGTATACGCGCAAGGCGGTCGCGGATTGGTTCGCGTTGCGGCTCCATTTGTTTCAATAGAACTTGTATTTTGTTTTTGTCCTCACTAATATCAACAAACAGCTTTTGCCGTTGGTATTCCAGCCTATACCGTTCTTTTTCTTCAATCGATGGCGCGGCTACATAAGCCCTTTTCAACTCATACATATGCCTCGCGACAACTTCGGGCGATTTCCCTGCGTTCGTTTCGGGAAACTGCCTTGCAACAGATTCATGGATTTTACCCTTCTCGCGCTCCTTATTACGCCGCTTGATTTCCTCGTTTATCCTTGCCCGTTCGAGATTCCGCCCCTCGTGTATAGTCGGTTCACGGTCAATCCCTTGCGCCTCCAATGTGCGGTGGTCTATACGCTCGACAAGCCCCTTTTCGCGAAACTTATCATTACATACCCTCGCCCAATCTTCCCGCCACTCAACAAGACACTCAACCTTATCCCAATCGCGATTTTTCTTACCGAACCCCTCACTTGCTACCTCGCGGGTAGTCAAAAGTATATGCGAATGAGGGTTACCGTCACCTTTGTTATGTATGGCAAAATCTGCGCACATGCCTTTCTCTACAAAGTTTCTCTTGATATAATCGCGCAATAGCTCTATCTGCTCCTGTAAATCAAACTCAACCGGCAACGCCATTTCAACCTCGCGGGCGGTACGTGCGTCCTTGCGCTTTTCCGATAACTCCACCGTATTCCACAGAACAGAACGGTCTTTGTATTCTCGCGGGGCAGCTTCTGGCAAAATAATCTCTTTATGCAAAATGCCCCGTTTACGCCTGTAATCATGTTTGATACCTTTGCGATAAGCGGACAACTCATCCCCGGAGCGATATGCAGCGGCTTCAAGTGCCGTATGCTTTTCGCCCGTGCGGTACGCGGCGGCTGCAATCACCGACCGCCCGCTGCCACGGCTTATTGTCTTTACGTGCAAATGATATATTGCCATAACCGCGCTCACCTCACAGCATTGTATGCCGTGGGTGTGTGACGTGGTGCGCACTATTGCGAAGCAATGTGTAAGTGCGCATTTCATCGGTTTTGGTGTGGGTGGTCTTGGGTGAGGGGGCGGCGCGTTGTGCCGTCCGTTCACCCATGGCTGCCCGCGCGAAAACCGTGCGCAGGGCGAGGGCGCGCAGGTGAAGGGCGATCGGGCGGAGCCGCAGGCGACAACCGCTTGCCCGAATCTGCTGTGCCTGAGGCGGGGGCATATGGGGAGGTGTGGGGGGGTGCGACGCAGGAAGATGCAGAGATAAAGGAAGAGTATGCAACAAAAAAGCTACTCACCATAATTCTGTGAATAGCTTTCCCACTTAGCCAAATACCTTTCTACAAGCCGATGCAAGAGGTTTTCGATTTTGCCATTTTGAAGGGACTCTGACACCATCGACTGGAAGGAGAGCCGCAGCGCGTCGGATATTCTGAATGCGGTCCTGCCCAAGCTCGGCGCGGGGGATATCATACTCTGCCACAACAACGGGTATAAGATTCAGGAATATCTGCCCGTGCTAATCCAGAGCGCGAAGGAGAAGGGCTTTGTTTTTGTTACGCTGCCCGAGCTGCTGCTGACGGGGCCGACGAAGATTGATTCGGCGGGGATGCAGGTGAGGGAGTAGTTTTCAGACTTCAGACTTTAGACGTCAGTTTCCTTGACTCGCTTCATGAAATAATGCTCCCGCCCCGCTTCCCACGCGAAGGGCTTGTATCCGGCCGCCAGGAGGGCGGCTCTTCGTTCTGTGGCGGCGGGGATGGCTTTTGTCAGGATGGTTTTTACGTTGAACAGGGTGAAGAAGTGATGGTTTGCGGTTGCCAGCAGTTCTCCGATCTGTTGTTCGATTTCATAGGGCGAGGCGAGGTCTATGCGCAGCACGCCGCCGCTCTTGCCGTCGAGAAAGGTCGAGTCGCCGAACATTTCTATGGTTCCGACGGCCTTTTTTGTGGATTTGTCTATGATAGAGAAGCGGATGAAATAGCCGTTTTCATAGCAATACAGCCAGTCGCGCAGGCATTGGGTCATTTGCTCCCTTGTGGTATAGCGAAAGTCGCTGGTGCAGCGGTCGGCGTTGAAGATATCCCAGGCCTTTACATCGGAATAGCAGACGAAGAGGTCATCCGCGTCTGCGTCCGATATGAGCCGCAGGGTGAAGTGCTCCGTTTCGTAGACGGGGCAGTTTTTGTAGGGGGCGCTTGCTTGCAGTACCTTTTTCATATATAGGCTTCCCTCCTCCGCTTGATCCACCTGCATTGCACTGTACCCGCATTTTTCGTATAGCTTAATCGCCGCGGTATTGTGCGTGAATACGTGCAGCACGATGACGGGGATACCGTCTTGGGTTAGGATTCGTTCCAGTTCGCTTAATATGGCCTGCCCGTAGCCCATGCGTTGATATGCTGCATAGATGGCGAGGTCGGCGATATAGGCGTGCGTTGGGTTTTCAGTTTCGTACCATAACATCCCGATCGGGATATTTTCAGCGTTTTCGGCAATCAGAATGTGATGATTTTGCGTGGACAGGCCATCTTTCAGAGCCGCAGAGAAATCCGATTCCGCTTGGGCACGCGCACCGCTTTCCGTGCACTGCCCCGCCGTGACGAGGGATTTTGCATAACTCGACAGAGACCATTCGTTCCAATAGATGAATTCTTCTTCGGTCATTTTTCGCAGGGTGATAGGTTGCATGGTTTTCTCCTTTTAATGAAACTGTTCCTGCTGCAAGCGGAACATCGTGGCGTATTGTCCGTTTTGCGCCATCAATTCGTCGTGACTGCCCTGCTCCCCAATCCCTGCCCCCTCGATATACAACACCAGATCGCAGAATTTGCAGCTGGACAGGCGGTGCGAGATATAGATGGCGGTCTTGTCGCGGATGATGGCCTCGTTGAACCGTTCATAGATATCCGCTTCGGCCAAGGGGTCGAGCGCGGCGGTGGGTTCATCCAGCACGATCAGCGGCGCGTCCCGATAGATGGCGCGCGCGATGGCCAGCTTCTGCTGCTGTCCGCCGGAGAATTCCACGCCGTCCTCCTCATACCACTTGCCCGCCATCGTTTGCAAGCCGTTGGGCAGGGCGGCGATATCCGTCCCGATGCCCGCCTGCCCGAGCGCTGCCCAAACGGCGGTCTCGTCCGGCGTTTGCGCGCCCGGCGCGATATTTTCCAGCACCGAAAATTCAAAGAGTTTGAAATCCTGGAATACCACCGCCAGCAGCTTGCAGTATTCCGTATAGGGTAGGCCTGCGATATCCACACCGCCCACGAGGATGCGGCCCTCGTCCGGGGCATACAGGCGGCATAACAGTTTGACGAGGGTCGTCTTGCCCGCGCCGTTGCGCCCGACGATGGCCGCGCGCTTGTTTTGCGGGATCGTGAAACTGACATTGCGGAGCACAAAGCTGTCGCTGCCGGGATAGCGGAAGCTGACGTTTTCGAACACGATATCATATCGATTTGGCAGCGCCGCTTGGCCCTTATCCTGCTCTTGCAGCGGGGTTTCGTTCAGCGCAATCAGATCCGTCAAGAGTACAGCGTTGCGACGCAGATTCAGAATCGCGCCGAAGAATTTGCGCAGGGCGGCGTCAAAGGTGGCCGCCGCGCCCGTGAACATGGTGAAATCCCCGACGCCCAAGCCCAGCAGCAGGGTGCGCACGCCGACATAGCCATAGACGAGGGCGGTTTGGAGTATGGATGCCGTGGTGCTGACGCCCTCATTCAGATGGATATAGTGCGCTTCCTCTTTCGCAAGGCTGTAAAGGAGTTTGTCGTTGGCCTCCGTCTTACCGATCAGATAATCGGCGGCCTCGTGGAGACGCGCGTCCTTGTTCAGACTGCGGTTGCGGAAGAAGCGGATATAATAATTGAAATCCTTGTTCAGATTGCTCCGCGCCTTCGCCTTTACGATCTGCTCCTTCTGGAACCAGCGCTGGATCGGGAAATTCAGCAGGGTCAGCACCAGCACGGCGGCGATCACGATCCAATCGAAGCGGAGCAGGATAATGACCGTCCCCGCCATCGACAGGAATCCGCCCAGAATATCGGGCAGGGCCTGCACGATCTCCTGTATGGAGCGGTCGGTGCCGATAAACAGAGCCCGTTCTTTGAGGTCGATAAAGGCGGGGTCCTCCAACTTGGCATAGTCACAGCCTAACATAACGGCGGAAGCCTGCCGCACGATGCTGTCCTCCACCATGATGGAAGAGGACGCGATATATCGCTCCAAGCGTGCGCGGATCAGGTGCAGAATCAGCGTGACGGAGACGGCGCCTCCCGCGTAGATGGCCAGCAGGGCGATGCGCCGCGCGCCCAGCAGTTCGTCGATGATCAGCTTGGGCAGAAACACGCCGATAAAGGGCAGGGCGGCCAACAGGACCGCGTTCGCTGCCACGGCGAATACATAGCCGGGGCCGATGCGCCAAGCCGTGCGCAGGAAATAGCGGATGATTTTAAGCTCCTTCATCGGCCACCTCCTCGGCGTAATATTTCCGCTGCGTGTCGAACATATGGCGGTACACGCCGCCCAATTCCATCAGTTCCGCGTGGGTGCCGAACTCCGTTTTGCCCGCGCCGTCCAGCAGAAGAATTTTATCGCAGAAGCGGGTGCTGGCCAGGCGGTGCGAGATAAAGATGGCCGTCTTGCCGCGTGTCATCTCGGCGAACTCGCTGTACAACGCGTGCTCCGCGATTGCGTCCAAGGCGGCGGTCGGCTCGTCCATCACGAGTATGCGACCGTCGCGATAGAGGGCGCGGGCGATCGCCAGCTTCTGTCTTTCGCCACCCGAAAGCTCCACGCCGTCCTCGGCCAATGATTTCAATATCTGCGTCTGCAGGCCCTTCTCAAAACTGTCCAACTTCTCCCCGAAGCCCGCGCGGCGCAGGGCCGACTCCACCCTTGCCGCATCGTAGTTCGCGCTGAGCGCCACGTTCTCCCCCAGGGTCGTCGCAATCAGGTTGATCTCCTGCGAGATCACCGAGAACAGATTGCGCCAACCGTGCAGCTCGTATTCCCGAATATTGACCCCGTTCAGCAGTATCTCCCCTTCGTCCGGCGCATAGAGCCGCGTCAACAGCTTGATGAGCGTGGTCTTCCCCGCCCCATTTACGCCGACGACCGCCAAACGCTCGCCCGCCTGTATCGTGAGGTGCAGCTTGTCGAATATATCGCGCTCCGTGGAGGGATAGCGGAAGCGCAGATCGCGGAATTCGAGTGTGAGCCCGCCTTCTTCGGGAACCGGCTGTTTGCCGCTCAGTTCAAACTCATCCGGCATTTCCACGAAGTCATAATAGGCCTCCACCTGTTCTATCTGCACGCCGATAAAGGCGAGCCCGTCGAAGAGCTGCTTCAGGGCCGCCGAAAACAGGGTCACGGCGGCGAAATAGAGCGTAAAATCGGCGATACGCATGGTGCCTTGCAGGATCGCGTAAATCAGATACCCATACACCGCTCCGCCCCGCAGGAAGCCGAACAAAGTGTCTGCCAAATCCATGCGCCATCGCGCCTTCGCCATCGCGCCCACGTGGGGATAGATCAACCGCTGTATGCTTGCAAAGCGCGACAGCAGCCAATCCCGCAGGCCGAACACGCGGATATCCTTGCCGTATTGATAGTCGCTCGTCACCTCATACATGTACCAATTCTTGCGCTCGAGCGGGGAGAGCCGCTTTTCTTCCTCCAATATGGCCTTGTTTTGGCGCAGGGAATACAGAAACAGGAGCGCCGCGCCCGCGATGATAAACAGGCCGATGAAATAATGCAGCGCGAACAGAATCCAGATATAGAGCAGCAGGGTCACGACCGCCGCGCCTATCACAAACAGGCGGCTGCAAATGCCCTCGGCCCCGGTGGAGAAGTTCGTCACGCCCCGCTGGGCAAACCAGCTCTCATCCTGGCGCGCGGGATCCTCGAGCTCCGCGTAATTGCGGGTCAGATCCTTGCGCTGGGCCCGCCGCAACAGCGAGGCGCGGAAGGTTTTCAGCGTGTTCTGATAGGACGTCTTCATCGTGGCGAGAAAGAAGCCCGAAACGCCCGCCGCGACCAGGAAAGCGGCGGCGATGATGATAATCGCTTCCACGCGCCGCGCACCCAGCAGCTCATCGACCAGCATGCGCGGGGCATAGAGGACGGCGATGGAAAATACCGCGGTCAAAAGAATATTCGCCGCAAAGTACACAAACAGCGCCCTGCTGTGCCGCCGGGCGTCGCGGATCAGTTTATGCAATGTGCGCAAGCGTTTCATGGGGAAATGATACTGCACGCGAGGGGTTATTGCAAGGGTTTACTTTTTGCGGGCTTCGGAGTACGTTATATGTATGGGAGATACTACTGTAACAAGAGCGGAGTTCAAGCTTAGGCGAGCCGTGTTTCCGGCTGTAATGACGGGGATTTTCTTTCTTGTATTTCTGCTCCTATATTGGCTTGTTGCGGAGGGCAGCGCCGTCAAGCCGCTTTATCTCGAGGGCCTGCTGTTTGCCCTGCCGTTTTTGGTGTTCGGGGGCATCACTTATTTTACGGCGGCGGGGAAACGGACGCCCGGCGTCTCGAATACCCTGACCGGATTGCTGATTCCTATCTTTGCGGGCGGTATGTTCATCGTCTTGTTTGCGCTGATGCTTTTCGCGCCGAACAGCACGGACAACCCCGCCCGATATGCGCGGACGCTTCGGATTTTGACGCGCAATAATGCAAGGTTTGCGTCTTCCCCGCGCAGATTCCGTCCGACGCTTCGGATGTGGAATTCTATCATCGGCAGCGTTCGGGGCTTGCGCAGGATGCGTCGTATTTGCTCTTGAAATATAATACGACAGCGGAAGAACTGCTGGAGCAGGCGGACAGCTTGCGCGCCGAAGCGGATTGGATCGGGACACCCGAATCGGCGAAATACATCATAAGCCGGTGGCGCGATTGGCCGGAGGATGCGGTGCTGTATCTGCTTTACAGCAGACCCTACAAGGAGGAGGGAGATCACATCTGGAACCACGGGGAACTGCTCTTTGCGGCAATTTCCTTGCAGGAGGGCGAGATTTTGTTTTATTGGTCGGAGTGGTAGCACACTGCGACAACATAAAGTTGTTTACAAGCCAATGATTTGGGAGTATACTATATATGTGAAAGGTGACGACCGGGACAGGCGTTGTTTGATTTGCTTTTACAGAGAGCCATGGGTTGGTGGAACATGGCATTGCAACTGGCGGCGTATCCCCCGCGAGCCGATGCGGTGAAAGGGTTTTATTTCGTAGGCGTAGGGGCGGATCGTATCCGCCCGCCCGAATAGCTGCATCCGTTTTATCTGCGTTAAGGATATACAAGCGGGCAAATCTCCGGATTTGCCAAACAGGGTGGTACCGCGGGTTTCCCGTCCCTGTGCAGCGCGTTTGCGCTTTGCACGGGGGCGGATTTTATATCTGGAAAACACGCCGTGCAAATGAAAAACTCGCAGCAGTGCTGAGAGAATTGAGCTGGACGAATAATCTGCTGGTTATGTCGGGCAGTACAGAGGAGGAACGAGCCTTTTATCTCACGCTGGCTGTCAAAAACCGCTACTCTTCCCGCGAGCTGAAACGGCAGATGGACAGCTGTTTGTATGAGCGCACGATGTTGTCGGAAAGCAGCGGCAAACTGATAGCCGAAGTTGGCGGAACTTGCCGAAGATTTGGCTGAAGAGAGCCCTGCCTGATGAATAGGTGGAGATGTTCAGTTGACTGCAATTTGTTGTCAACCGAAATGGATTGGGAGGAAGGTATGGAAGAACCGAAAAAGAAAAGCAGACTTGTGGGAAAAATACTCCTGCGCATTGTTTTGCCCTTGCTCTTGGCAATCGTGATTGGGTTCTGTGTATTTGTATGGGTCGCTTTGTCCGCAGATGATGCGATTTATACAAATACCGATACGATTTCGGATGCCATTGGCAGTTTGCAGCCGAGGGTTGTTATATTGGATTCTGTAGATGTGAAGACGCAGCCCACGGCAACGACTTGCGGAATCACGGCTGTTGCTGTTATGAGCAATTACTTCAATCATACCGGCTATGAAGCGGCGGATTTGATGGAGAGATGCAGCGCGGGTGATGTGCCGGACTGGCTGCAAGGGGAACTGGCAGACAGGACGATCGTATTCCATGCAAACGGGAGCAACGATGCGATGATTCGGGACATCCATGCTTCGCTATGCGATGACAAGCCGGTCCTGATATATTTCGGCGCGCCCAATCCGTACAACGTGCCATACTATGATTTTCACGGATCGGTCGTCTACGGCATGGATTTGGACAGCGAGACCATCCTGATTGCAAACGTATACGGGTATTGCGAGGAGATCGCCCTGGTGGATTTTCTGAATCAAATGGCGTTTGCCGAAACGAGAAAATATCCGTTCATCCAGCGCTTTGTGCTGAAATGCACGAAGAGCATGGATGAAAATATGTACTATTTAGTTGTGGACTAAAGGAGGAACTTATGTACCAAAAAGTACCGACAGACCTGAAATTTGCGGAACGGGAATTGCCCGTGCTGGATTTCTGGCGCGAGAACAGGATTTTCGAGAAGAGTGTCGAGTGGCGCAGGGGTTGCCCCACCTATACCTTCTATGACGGGCCGCCTACGGCCAACGGGATGCCGCATATCGGGCACGTACTGACGCGCAGTATCAAGGATTTGATTCCGCGCTATCGGAGCATGAAGGGCTTTGACGTACTGCGCAAGGCGGGCTGGGACACGCACGGGCTGCCCGTGGAATTAGAGGTGGAGAAAGCGCTGGGCCTGGACGGCAAGGCGCAGATACTGGAATATGGCGTGGAGCCCTTTATCCACCAGTGCAAGGAATCCGTCTTCAAATATGAGAAAGAATGGCGGGAGATGAGCGAGCGCGTCGCGTATGCCGTCGATATGGACGACCCCTATGTGACCTATCACGACGACTATATCGAGTCCGAATGGTGGGCGCTGAAGACCATCCATGAGAAGGGCCTGCTCTATAAGGGGCATAAGATCGTCCCCTATTGCCCGCGCTGCGGCACCGCGCTGGCCAGCCACGAGGTCGCGCAGGGCTATAAGGACGTGACGGAAAAGAGCGCCATCGCGAAATTTTACTCGGAGCGGGGCTGCATTCTGGCCTGGACGACTACGCCCTGGACCCTGCCCGGCAACGTCGCGCTCTGCGTAAACGCAAAGGAGGTTTATGTCCGGGCGAAGCGTGCGGACGATGTTACGGTGTATATCCTCGCGGAAGCGCTGCTGCCCTCCGTGCTGGGGGAGGAGACCGAGGTGTTGGAGCGCTTTCCGGGCGCGGACTTGGTGGGGCTGGTCTACGAGCCGCTCTTTGCGCTGCCCTTGGATTTCGGCGGGAAGACGCCCTACCGCGTGGTGGCGGATGCCTTTGTCACGCTCTGTGACGGCACGGGCGTCGTGCATATCGCGCCGGCCTTCGGCGAGGACGATAACCGCGTGGGTAAAGCGCACGATTTGCCGTTCATACAAACGACCAATACGGCGGGCAAGCTCTGCGGCGGCACGCCCTGGGACGGGATGTTTGTCAAGGAAGCCGACCCGATGATCATACGCGACCTGAAAGTCTCGGGCAAGCTCTTTGCGGCGCTGACCTATACGCACAGCTATCCGCATTGCTGGCGCTGTGATTCGCCGCTGATCTACTATGCCCGCGAAAGCTGGTTTATCCAAATGACGGCCATCAAGGATAAGCTGATCGCGTTCAACAAGAGCGTCAACTGGATACCCGAGACCATACGCGACGGGCGCATGGGGAATTTCCTCGAGAACGTGATCGACTGGGGCGTGAGCCGCGAACGCTATTGGGGCACGCCGCTGCCCGTCTGGGTCTGCGCCTGCGGGCATGTACATGTGATCGGCAGCCGCGCGGAACTGATGTTAATGTCCGACAACTGCCCGCCCGACTTGGAGCTGCACAAGCCCTATGTGGATGCGGTGCATGTGCAGTGCCCGCTCTGCGGCGGCACGATGCAGCGCGAGCCCGCCGTGATCGACTGCTGGTTTGATTCGGGCGCGATGCCCTTCGCGCAGTGGCACTATCCGTTCGAGAATAAGGAGCTGTTTGAGAGCCGCTATCCCGCGAACTTTATTTCGGAAGCGGTGGATCAGACCCGGGGCTGGTTCTATACCCTGCTGGCGATTGCCGCCTGCCTGTTTGACGTCGCGCCGTTTGAAAACTGCGTGGTGCTGGGGCTGGTCTGCGACAAGGACGGCAAGAAGATGAGCAAGCATGTGGGCAACGTCATCTCACCCGCCCAGGTGCTATCCCTGCCGGGCGCGCCGGGGGCGGACGCGGTGCGCTGGTATTTCTATACGGCGTCCGCGCCCTGGTTGCCCTCGCGTTTTTCGGAGGAAGCGGTCAAGGAGGGGCAGCGCATCTTTATGGGTACGCTGTGGAACACGTATGCCTTCTTTGTGCTCTATGCCGATCTGGACGGGTTCAATCCGTTGGAGCACCCCTTGGATAACGCAAGCCTGACCGTCATGGACAGGTGGATATTGAGCCGCCTGCATACCCTGATTGCCGACGCGGACGCGCACTTGGAGCATCTGCGCATCACGGAAGCGGGACGGGCGCTGGCTGCGTTCGTGGATGAGCTGTCCAACTGGTATGTGCGCCGCTGCCGCGACCGCTTTTGGGGCAGCGGCATGAGCGCGGACAAGGAAGCGGCGCTGACGACCCTGCATACAGTGCTGGTGACCTTCGCGAAGCTGCTTGCGCCGTTTATGCCCTTTTTGGCCGAGCAGATCTATCAGAATCTGGTTTGCAACTTTGATAAAGACGCGCCGGAGAGCGTGCATTTGTGCGATTATCCGCTTAGCGACGCGTTGTATATCGATAAAGAGCTCGAGAAGAACATGGGCCGCGTGCTGGCCCTGGTCACGCTGGGGCGCAGTGCGCGCAACAGTGCAAACATGAAGGTGAGACAGCCCCTGGCGCGGCTCTTGGCGCAGGGCGAGGTGCTGCCCGCCGATTACGCCGCCATAGTCGCCGAGGAGCTGAATGTGCGCGCGGTGGAGTTTGTGGAGGACGCGAGCAGCTATATATCCTATCGAGTGAAGCCGCAATTGCGCACATTGGGACCACGCTACGGCAAGCTGCTGGGTAAAATCTCGGTCATATTGGCCCAACCGGGACGGGGCGACGAGATTGTGGAGACGCATAATCGCGGCAAGACCTGGCACTGCGAGGTGGACGGCGTGGATGTGGCCTTGGCGAAGGACGATGTATTGGTCTCCGCCGAGCAGAAGCCCGGATATTTTGCCGAGAGCGCGGATGGGCTGAGTGTAGTGTTGGATACAACCCTAACCCCCGAACTGCTGGAAGAAGGCCTGGTGCGCGAATTGGTGAGCAAATTGCAGGGCATGCGCAAGGACGCAGGCTTTGCCGTGGCCGACCGCATCCGCATCGGCTATGCAGGAAACGCGCGCATCGCGGAGATATTCGGGAAGTATGGCGACAGCATCTGTGCGGATACGCTTGCGCCGGAGCTACGCGAGGCGATGTTTGGGTTTACGAAGGAATGGGATATCAACGGGGAGCTTGTAACATTATCTGTCGAACGGCTATAACGGAGGCACACATATGGAGAATACGGGAATCAGCGTATACGGGCATACCTATATCCGCGTCTTCGTCATTGCGGAAGACGGAGACTATCGGGATGGCAAGATGATTGCGGGTGCGCATTGGCTGCACCATTTGCTGCCGTTTGTATTTAACGGGAACGGCGGCTCGCTCGATATGGAGAGCGGCAGCGTGAAGGCATTTCTGGAGGATGACAGTAAGCGCAGGGAGTATATCGAATACGCCAGCTTCCCTCTGGCGGACGGGGAGCGCTTGGGCTATGCGGTGAAGCGCCGCATGGGGCACCGGGGCGGGGCCGAGCCTGTCTTTCTGGGCGACGGAAAGGATGGTCTCATTATTTACGACAGGGGCTATGGCGGACTGGATATTCCCTTGGGGTATTCGCATGCCCTGTGGGCATCCAACAAGGCGCTGCCCAACAGGGAGCAGTTCCGGCGCGTGGCGCAAAATTGCCTGCTCTTCCTCGACGCCGAGGTACTGCGCGCGGCGGGCGCCATGATCAGCCGGGGTATCTCCTGGGAGAAGACTGCCAGCGAATTGATTTGGCAGCTGCAAAATAACCCCGTCGTCTCGTTTTTGTCGGAAGCGCCGCATATTCTGATCACTTTTGCGGAAGACGGCGCGGTATATATACGCCGCAGAGAGGACGGCAGCCTTGCAGCCGCGCTTTACCTGACCCACAGCGGCGCGGAAGGGAGCCTGCGCGAAGCGCTGCAAGGGGAAGCGGAGCTTGTTTTTGACACGATGACCCTCATTCTGGCGGCGCAGTTTCGCGGAATTTTGCTCGGAACCAAGGACATACTCGTCATGCCGATGCTGAAAGCAGCCAAACAGATCATGACCGAAGGCGATATGGCTTCCACCAAAGAGAAGAAAAATATCAGCCTGAACCTGAATGAAAGCGACGATGCGTCGGAAGAAAAGCCGTTTCCCATTCCGATAGAGGGCAAGAGGGTGCGCACAGACTGGTGCGTGGCGAACAGCGGCGGCGCGGATGCCTTGTTCCAAAAGGCATACGACTATGTGCTGCATGGCGCGCAAGTGATTGAAGGCCTGCCCCGCCTTTCCTTCGGGAAGCTGATATCCGTGGATCGACATGAGATTGAGGCCTATCAGAATATCCGCAACCTGATCATGGGCTATGCGCGCGGCAGCAGCGTGCAACCGCTCTCCATCGCGGTTTTCGGCTCTCCGGGCAGCGGCAAATCGTTCGGGGTTACAGAGATAGCAAAGTGTGTGCTGCCCGGGCGAGTGGAGAAGTTGGAATTCAACGTATCGCAGTTCACGGGGCCGCAGGATTTGGGCGCGGCTTTCCAGCGCGTGCGGGATGCCATCCTCGAAGGCAAACTGCCGCTGGTGTTTTTTGACGAGTTCGATTCCGACCGGGGCGGGGTGCCGCTCGGCTGGCTGAAGAGCTTCCTCATGCCCATGCAGGACGGAAAGTTCAAGGATGAGAGCGGCGTGCACCCCATCGGCAAATGCGTACTGGTGTTTGCCGGAGGGACGGCGGCGGATGCCGATGATTTTGTGAAGGAACACGACGAGGGATACCGCCCGGGGTTCAAGAGTGCCAAGGGCCCGGATTTTGTCAGCCGCCTGAAAGGCACGATAGGCGTTTTGGGGCCGAATCGGCGCAATGACGAGGACGAGAACTATGTCCTGCGGCGGGCACTCCTCCTGCGCAGCCTATGCAGGCAGAAGGGAATCTGCAAGGTCAACGGGAACATAGTCTCCGCCATGCTCAAAGTATCGGAATACAAGCACGGCGCGCGTTCCATGGAAGCCATTTTGGATATGAGCCGCATCGATGGCGATGCGTGGGAGCCCGCCTCGCTGCCGTTTCACTCGCAGTTGGCGCTGCATGTGGAGGCGGATGAGTTTTTGGGCTTGGTGATGGCGGTATAATATGTTCGGTCTCGGTACAATAGTCAATACCGCCGCCATACTTCTCGGCGGCGCCTTGGGCCTGTTATTGAAAAAGGGCATCCCCCAGCGCGTGGGCGAGGGCATTATGAAGGGCCTGGCCCTTGTGACGCTGTATCTCGCCGTGACGGGCATGCTGGGGGGGAAGAACCCGCTGGTGGCGGTGCTTTCCGTGGCGATTGGCGGCGCGCTGGGTACCCTGCTGGATTTGGACGGCAAGACCCAGCGCTTTGTGGAGAAAATCGCGAAGAAGTCGGACGGTAACGCCAAGGACGCCTTCCTGACCGCCACCCTGCTCTTTTGCTCGGGCGCGATGGCGGTGACGGGCGCGATGAACGACGGCCTGCGCGGCGACGCGACCCTGCTCTATACCAAGGCAGTGCTGGACGGCATCTCCGCGCTGGTCTTTGTCAGCACCTTGGGCAAGGCGGCCATCTTTTCCGCCATACCCGTGCTGCTGTATCAGGGCGGCATCACCCTCTTGGCCCACTTTGGCGGCAGCTTTTTGCCCGACGCCACAATCGCCGAAATGACTTGCGTCGGCTCCCTGCTGCTGCTGGGCTTGGGCCTGAATATGCTGGGCGTCACCAAACTGAAGCTGATGGATTATATCCCCGCTATCTTCTTGCCTATCTTGATTTGTTTGGTGTTGTAGGCTATCCCGTATACAGCTGTGTAATGATATCCAGAATTTCCGTGCCCATGGCTGTGCCGGAGGAATAGATTTCCGTTACCCGTTCCCAATCCAGAATGGCCTTGCCATATTCCCATTCAAAGGTGATCGCATCCATGCCTGCCGCATCCTCGGATGAGACCGTGTAGTAGAGACAGATGATATCATATACGGTGACGGTATCGCCAAAAAGCTCTTCTTCGCGCGGGTTCCAGGCGAAGTAGGTTGGGTTCACACCATCGATACCCTCAAATAGATACGAAAGATCACCGCTCTCCAGAATGGAAAGATTCTCTCCGTGCCACAGGCCTATTTCGGGGATACCCAAGGATTCCGCGTGGGTTCTGAGCGCGCCCAGACAGCGCGAGACGGCCAAGGTGAAATCTATAACCACCTTCACATGCTCCATTGGGTTTTGCTCGAACGCATTCGCATGCTCTGTATAATCGTGATCGTCCGGGTGATCGTTCCGACCCCAATACATATCATATCCCTCCGCCGCTTCGCATTGCATGCGGTACAGATCGTCAAAGGTCGGATTTTCAATGGTTTCAGTATAATCCTCATAGAACCAGGAAGTTTCGGTTTCGTCCTTATACACCTTGCGGACAAGCGTTGCTATCACATATGCAGCCCGTACATCCGCCGGGTTTTCGGCATTCAACAGCTCCTCAATAGAGAATTCTGCTATCGTCCAAGTTCTTTTTGGAAGGTATCCCACATGTCCTATGTGCGTGCCAAACTTCCCGGTATCATAATTGAATGCGAAATAATTCACCCCACTCATGCCGACGCAATTTTGCAGGAATGCGCCCAGCGTGATGGTTTCGTTTAAGTCAGCGCCGGTGCCCCAGCCCGGCAGGATGGAGAGCCCCGCCAAATGGCGCAGGACGGCGGCGGCGTCTGCGGCTGTGACGTCGCCATCCAAGTCCGCGTCCGCGGCGGCGAGGGCGTTGCCCGTGAGGGGGGTGATGCCCGCCAGGTGGCGGAGTATCATTGCGGCGTCCGCGGCGGACAGGTCGCCGCTGTTGTCCACGTCACCGTTCCTATAGGGCGTCTCCGCGAGGGCGAGCAAGTTTGCCCCGAGCAGGCAGAGGATGAGGAAAAGAACGAGTGTAATCTTGCCGATTTTGCGCATGGCCGTACTCCTTTTTATCTGTTATTCATTGGAAGGGATGCAATAAAGCGGAGCGAACCATTGGCGTCCGCTCCTGCATGATTATTCTTCTTCAACCGCTTCAAAGAGCTTGAATCCGCCCTTTTTCTTGGGCGGCGGCGGCGGGTTTTCGGAATCCTCCCAAGCGCCTTCATCCAGGTCCTCCACGTCGTCCCCGTTCCACATGCGCTGGAACCAGCTCTTCTTCTTGCCGTTCTCGTCCGCGCCCGGCGCGGGCGCGGTGGGCATCTGGCGTTGGGGCGCGGGGCGGGACGGGGTCTGCTGCGGCGCGGCGGGCGCGGGTGCATAGGGGTCCGGCTCGTCAAAATCGTCGTCATAGCCCGGGGTGGCGCGGCGCGGCGGCGCGGCCTGCCGACTCACGGGCGGCGGCGCATTGCGGCGGGGCGGGGCAGAGGGCGCGGCATAGGGATCGGGCGTATCGAAATAATCCTCCTCCGGCTCCGCATAGGCGGGGGTCGGCGGCGCGGGCGCGCGGCGGACGGGCGCGGGCGGCACTTCCTCCTCATATTCCACGCGTTCGCGCGGCGCGGGCTTGGGGGCGGCGGGGGCGGGCGCCTGCTCCTCCATCTTTTCGGAAAGGGCCTCGCGCGCGTGGCTCACCTGATCCAGATAGCCCTGCGTATAGCGCTGCAAGTCTCGCAGTATCTCATCGGCATAGAGGTTCGCGCTGTCCACGGTTTCCATCGCAATCGCCTGCGCTTCCGCCAATATCTCCCCCGCGCGCGCTTCGGCGTCCCGCAACAGATCCTCGGCGCGATAGCGCGCCTGCTGCATGATGGTCGTCTCCTCGACCAAGGCGTTCGCATAGTCCACGGCCTGGTTGTGGATATCCACGGATTCGCGGTCGGCGGCGTCCAATATGCGCTCGGCCTCCTCCTGCGCGCCTCGTATCATCGAATCGGCATGCACCTGCGCGCGCGCGGTCATATCGCTCGCGTCGGTCTCGGCGTCGTGAAGTATATTGTCCTTCGTGGCCAGCACGGCGCTCGCCGCGCGGATATCCGCCGGAATCACGCTCTTCAGGTTGATGAGACTCTCCGCCATCTCCACGCGGTCTATGCTGCACCAGTCGCCGCTCTTGCTCTTGCTTTTCGGCGCGGCCGCGAGCGCCTGCTCCATCTGGGAAATGAATGACTCCATTTGGTATCTCTGTGTACTGCTCATGTGTTTGCTAACCTTTCGGTAATGATTTTCATATTGCAAGCCGGAACCAGCCCGGCGATGCTGCCGCCATAGCGCGCGATCTCCTTCACATGCGAGGAGCTCAAAAATGAGTGCGCGGGGTTTGCCATAAAGTATACGGTCACGAGTTCCGGCGCGAGGTGGCGATTGACCGCGTGGATTTGGAATTCATATTCAAAATCCGTCACCGCCCGCAGACCGCGTATGCTGTGCGTCGCGCCGATAACCCGCGCGAAGTCCGCCAGCAGGCCGTCGAAGCAGACGGCTTCCGCGTTATCTATGCCCGCGCCCTCCAGCGCGTCCCGTATCATTCCCTGCCGTTCCTCCGCCGAGAAGAGCGGCGACTTTTCCGTGTTGCGCAACACCGCGACATAGATTTTGTCGAAGAGCCCTGCCGCGCAGTGCAGGACCTCCATATGCCCGACGGTCAGCGGGTCAAAACTGCCACCGTAAACAGCGGTTCGCATAGACGCTACTCCTCACAAATCGTTATCGCGCATTCGCCGTAGCAGCGGGTCTTGGCGATGCGCAAGCCCGTTGGTGCTTGCCACGGGGCCTTGCTTGCGTGCTCTACGGCCACGAGAGCGCCCTCGGCGAGCAGTTGCCGCTCGACCAACATCTCGCAGGCAATATACGCAAAATCCGAGCCATAGGGCGCGTCCAAGAGCACCAGGTCGAAGGCCTCCCCGCGCCTTGCCAGCGTGTCCAGCGCGGCCCGATAGTCCAGAGCCGATACAGAAATGTTTTCCGCCAGGCCGAGACGCCGCGCGTTCGTTTGGATCAGCGCGGCACATTTGAGGTCCGCGTCATTGCACACGACGGCGTGCGCGCCCCGGGAAGCGGCCTCGAGACCGAGCGCGCCGGAACCGGAAAACAGATCCAGCACCCGAGCCCCCGGTACGCGGAATTGGAGCATATCAAAGAGGGATTCCCGCACCCGGTTCAGCGTGGGCCGCGTATCCTGCCCCTCCGGCGTCATAAAGACGCGCCCGCGCGCCGTTCCGGCGATGATGCGCACAGAAATTCCTCCCAAATTACACCTTGTAGGAAACTATAACACAATTCGTGTTTTCTATCAAGTATTTTTTAACAAAGTGTGAACGTCGAGAAAGAGGAAAGTTAGAGTGGGCGGAGAATATGGCGGAAATTATCTTTCCTCTTTCCCCTTTACTCTGCAAAAAAGACTGCAAAAGCAGTCTTTTTTACACCGTTCCCCCGCTTACCAGCGGCATATACTTTTCCTCCGGTTCCTCGAGGACGGCGGAGATTTCGCTCAGGAGGATTTGACGCGCCGTCAGAAACATCTTGCGCTCGCCCGTGGAGAGCCCTTTATCCAACTCGCGGCGCAGCATACTCTTCACGACGCCCGCCACGATATAGATATCGCCGGACTTCAGCTTGTCCATATTGTCGCGGTAGCGCTGGTTCCAGTTGCCGATATCCGCTTCCATGCACTCCGAGCGCAGGAAGCTGATGATGGTGCGGCAGGTCTCGGCATCGGCCAGGGGGCGCAGACCCACCTTTTCGGCGGAGCTGACGGGTACCATGGCGGTCATCTTTCCGGTCAGGAAGCGCAGCACATAATACCGGGCGCTTTCGCCCAGTATGGTCTGCTCCTCCACGCGCTCCAGCATCCCGACGCCGTGCATCGGATAGCAGAGCAAATCTCCCGGCATAAACATGCAAAGAACCCCCCACGATATTCTATACACATTATAGCGCGACTCTCCGAAACTTGCAATAGTAAACGGAAAAAAGGACACCGTATTCGCGATGTCCTTTTTGTATATAAATGGAATTTATTCCGGCCTTCTCTTGCGGCCGATGCCCAAAACGGCCAGACCGCAGACCGCCGCGCCCAGCAGGAAGAGCAGATTCCAAAGGAGGGCGCCCTCGCCGGTTTGCATGCGATGCATGTTCGTGTTGGTGACGGTGAAGCCATCCTCCGCGTTGCCGCCGTATTCGACCTTGTAGCCCACGGGTACCGCGACTTCGACGACCGTCCAGGTCTCGGCGGGGTCGAGGTCTTCCCAGGTATGGGTCCAGTCGTTCTCGTCGTTCAGGGTGACGGGCGCGCCCTCGGGCTCGCCGTTCTTCTGCAACTGCACTCGGACGCTTTCGGGCAGGGTGATGCTTTCAGGGGTGATCCATTCCTTGGTGACGGAGATATCGATCAGGATATAGCTGTTTGTCGCCGTGAAGCGCAGATTGCCGCCTTCGTCCGGTGCGTTCGCCGCAATGGAGCCGTCTTGGGTGTAGGTCGTCGGCATACAGTCGGTTTCGACGACGGTATAGACGCCGCTGATGGGCAGGTCGGTCCAGGTATGCGTCCACGGGATGCTCTCCGTGCCGTTCAGGGTGACGGGCGCGCCCAAGTTGTCGCCGTTCTTCTTCAATTGGAAGGTGGCGCAGCCGCCCGTCGGCACGCCGCCCGTCCATTCCTTTGTGATTGTGACGGAGATCAGCTTCTCCGTATTTGTCACATTGAGCACGAAATTGCCCGAGCCTGCCGGGCTTTCGGTCACTGAGCCTATGACGGAGTTATAGGTGCTTGGCGCAAATGCCGTCTCGCGGACGCTGTAGTCCGTGGCGTAGGGCAGGTTGGTCCAAGTGTGGCTCCACGGCCCGGTCAGCGTGACGGTCTGGCCCGGCACGTCGACGCCGCCCTTGGTCAGCTGGAAGGTGACGGTTGCGCCTGTCGGAACGGTCGGCGACCAGGATTTATTGACCGTGAGGGAGCAGGTTTTTTCGGTATTCGTTACATCCAGCACGAAGTTGCCCGAGCCCGCCGGGGTCTCGGTGACTGAGCCGATGACGGAATTATAAGTGCTGGGAGCGAATGCCGTCTCGCGGACGCTGTAGTCCGTGGCGTAGGGCAGGTTGGTCCAAGTGTGGCTCCACGGGCCTGTCAAGGTCACGGTCTGGCCCGGCACGTCGACGCCGCCCTTGGTCAGCTGGAAGGTGACGGACGCGCCTGTCGGAACGGTCGGCGACCAGGATTTATTGACCGTGAGGGAGCAGACTTTTTCGGTGTTCGTTACATTGAGCACGAAATTGCCCGAGCCTGCCGGGGTTTCGGTGACGGAACCTATGACGGAATTATAGGTGCTT
>WREI01000044.1 GCA_009779405.1 Clostridiales bacterium | reverse complement strand
CGCGGACGGCGTCGCCCACTTGCAGTTCGGGGAGGTCGGTGCGGAGCTGTTCGCGTTCCAGCTCCCGGATGATATCAGACATGGAATTTTCCTCCTTTAGTTTAACTCTTGCGCGTTCATAATTTTATTTCAACAAAAAACAGCGGACCGCACAATGTCCGAGGGGCAGTGTATCATGATTGGGTGGGGAATGCAAGGGGGGTTTGCGGGATTTTACGTATTCTTCTTACTCCGCAGGAATGCTCAATGCATCCACGCAGGTGTTTCCACCGGCATTGAATCTTGCGCATTGCCCTCAACAACACCCGCCGCCGTCGTCGCTGCACCCGCAAGTCGGCTCCTTGCCCGTGAACCAGCTTTGAATGATGGCCGCCGCGCAGCCTACGCCGGCGTGGACTCCGAGGGCTTGCGAGGGGCAGTTGAGGGCGCAGGCGCCGCACTCCATGCAGGCGTCCTTGTCCGCGATGCGGGCTTTGCGCTCGTTTAAGGTGAAGACATTGTGCGGGCAGACTTCAGCGCAGAGCCCGCAGCCGATACATTTTTCGGCTTGGAGCGTGAGCGTGCTTACGTTTTTCAGGTATCTGTGCTTCATATAAATGCCTTTATGAGTATCAGGATGATGCCCGCCGCCAGTGCGGGGAGGATAAAGGGCAGGGCGATTTTCATCTCCTTTAACACGCCCGAGGGGGAGGTATAGGTGGAGGAACCGGTGAAGTTCATCGCCAGATAGGCGGCGTGCGCGGGCAGGGCGAGCATATAGCCTATGCCCAAGAGCAGGTCGGGCGGGGCGAACCAGCCGCAGGCCCACGCGATGCCCGCCGTGCCGAGCGCGCCTATGAACCAGCCCTTGAACGCGAAGGATTTGCCGGGGAGAATGGGCAGCAGCAGGGGCGCGAGCACGGTGCCGATGAGTACGGCGACGGCATAGGCGAGGAAATCATAAAGACCGAAGGGGCGCTTTGCGAAGAGGTTTAGCAGGAATAATGCGCCGAAGACCATGAGCGAGACCTTGGTTGTGGGGACTAATTCCATGGGGGTCAGGACGAGCCTGTCCCATAGGTTGAAGCGCACGGCGCGCATTTTGGGGTTGGCCTTGCTGCCCGCCGCGAGAAAGGCTTTGATATCCTCCGCCCGCACGGGGCCATAGGTGACGGTGAAGCCCGTCTGCTTTTTGATTTCATGCGCCGAAACGCCCGACGCGCCCAATTGCGGGAGTATCAGGGTTTTGTGCGACACATAGCGCGCCAGCCGCGTCTTTTCGATGCGCGCGACCAGCTCACGGGTGCCAAACGTACCTTTCCCCGCCGCGCACCAGACATTGATGCCCTTGGTGTCCAGAATCAGGAGCCAGCAGTCGACGCCGGACAGTTCGCGGCGGAGGGAGTCGAAGGTCAGTTTATAGTTGGCGCTGACCAGCACGGGGGATGCGTCGTTCGGGGTTCCGACGGCATAGAGACCCGGCTCGACCGTATAGCGCATGCGGCCTATGCCCCAGCGCACGCGCCACGCGCCCAGCCTGTCGCGCAGGGTCAGGCGGGTGGAGACTGTGGGCGGGGCGGGAAGACGGCGTTGGGCGGTGATTTGGGCGTTTGTTTTCATGCTGTGATTATATAACGGGCAGCGGGCAGCAGGCAATAGGCAATATAGGATGCCCCGACAACCCCGTCAATGCTGCGCCAGCAGCCAATCCAACACATTGATTTGCCGTATGCCGTTGTGGGAGACCTTGGGCGTGAAGTCCATGGTTAAAAGAAACTTGGGGTTGTGGTCACGGATGGCATTCAGCGGCGCGAGTTCGCGCTCTAATATCGTGTCTCCCTCCACGGTGTAGGCGACCTGATAGTATTCCTCGCCGTGCTCGCCTATGGCGATAAAGTCGACTTCTGCAGCGCCCACCTTGCCGACATATACCTCATAGCCCCTGCGGAGCAGTTCCAAGTATACGATGTTCTCTAAGATATGCCCCGCGTCGGCCTTCTTGCTGCCCAGCAAATAGTAGCGCAGGCCTATGTCGGACACATAGTACTTTGCGCCCACGACAAGCTGTTGCTTGCCCTTCGCATCATAACGGCCCGCCTTGTAAAGAATGAAGCTCTCGGTCAGCGCGTCAATATAGTTTTCGACCGTATGCACGGAGATTTTCCGCCCGCTCGAAATCATGGTGTTGGCAATGTTTGTCGCGGATGTGAGATTCCCTATGTTGTCAAAGACAAAGCGGGTCACGCTTTGCAGACCCGTCACATCCTGAATTCTGCGGCGCGTGACAATATCTTTGAGTATAACCGAATCGAAGATACTGCCCAAGTATGCGCGGATGTCCTTCCTGCTCTTCAGCTCCAATGCGTAGGGGAAGGAGCTGTTCTCCAAATAATTGCGATACTTTATGATAAGATCCGTGCGCTCTCCCAACGCATCTATATACTCTCGGAACGAGAGCGGCAGCATCTTTATTTCCACATAGCGGCCCGAAAGCAGGGTCGCCAGTTCGCCGGACAGGATGTAGGCGTTGGACCCCGTGATATATACGTCGCAGTTTTTGCGGACATACAGGCCATCCACCGCTTTTTGGAATTCCGGCACAGTCTGCACCTCGTCGATCAGGATATAGTTCATGCAGTCCTCGCAAAGCTGTGCCTTGACGTGTTCGTACAGCTGCATATAGCTTTGCAGTTCATGATACTCCGGCATCTCCAGATTGAGCCGTATGATTTGCCTGTCCTCCACGCCCTGCTCTTTCAAGTACGCTTCATACAGATCAAACAGTGTGGACTTCCCACATCTGCGTATGCCGGTAACCACTTTGATGATATCCTTATCCCGAAAGCGGATGAGTTGTTCCAGATATTGCGGACGTGATATCAAACCATGCATGTAATAACCCTCCTGTTTGCGCAAAGGGTAGCACAAAACAGGAGAGTTGTCAATAGTTTATGCATCGCGCTGCATAAACTGCGTGTTTTCGTCAGGTTTGTGCAGTCTACAACAACTCCCCGTAGCGCTTCACATACAGCCGCTTCACCAGCGTTACCAGCAGCATATAGACCACGACCGTGGCGGCCAGCCAGGCGAAGAATACGGGCGGCAGGGCTGTCAGGCCGACGCGCGCGCCCAGGCCTGTATAGGGGATGGCGGTCAGGGCCGCGATGCCTATCGCTGTCAGGAGCAGGACGGGCAGGGAGGCGCGGCTTTGGATGAAGGGGATTTTCGGCGAACGTATCATATGGATGACGAGGGTTTGGCTCCACATGGATTCCACGAACCAGCCCGCTTGGAACAGTGCGATAAAGCCGATATAGGCCACACTCCCCGCCGCCTGGGTGCCGAAGGGCCCGAACACGGCCGGGCAGATGACATAGAACAGGAGCAGGAAGGTCGTCACGTCGAAGAGTGAGCTGATGGGGCCGAACCAGACCATGAATTTGGTGATGGAGGAGGCTTCCCATTTGCGCGGCACCATCAGATAATCCTTGTCCACATTGTCCCAGGGCATCGCGATGCAGGTGATGTCATAGATCAGATTCAGCAGCAGCAGCTGAATCGGCAGCATGGGCATAAAGGGCAGGAACGCGCTCGCGATCAGCACCGAAAAGATATTGCCGAAGTTACTGCTGGCGGTCATCTTGATATATTTGATGATGTTCGCGTAGATTTTGCGGCCTTCGATGACGCCCTCGACCAATACCATTAGGTCTTTTTCGAGAAGGATGATATTCGCCGATTCCTTGGCGATATCGACCGCAGTATCGACCGAGATGCCGACATCCGCCGCCTTCATGGCCGCCGCGTCGTTGATGCCGTCACCCAAATACCCGACCGTGTGCCCGTTCTCACGCAGGGCCGTGACGATACGCGCCTTCTGCTGGGGCGAGAGTTTGGCAAAGACCGCCGTCTTCTCGACTGCGACTTTCAGCTGCGCGTCATCCATCTCTTCCACATCGGCGCCCAGGAGGATGCGGCCCGCGTCCAAGCCTACCTGCTTGCAGACGCTCCTCGTCACGGCGTCGTTGTCGCCCGTGAGCACCTTGACGGCCACGCCGTATTCGCCCAGCGTGGCCAGCGCCTCCGCCGTGCTCTCCTTGGGCGGGTCGAGGAAGGCGAGATAACCAATCAAGACCATATCGGATTCGTCCGAGACCGAGAAGGAACCCTCGGGCGCGGGGTTGGTCTTTTGCGCCACGCCCAGAACCCGCAGGCCGCTGGCGTTATAGCTGGCGCATTTATCCATCACTTCGCGGCGCAGCGCGTCCGTCATCGGCTCGACCCTGCCGTCATATTCCACAAAGCCCGAGATTTCGAGCATCTCCTCTATGGCGCCCTTGGTAATGAGCTGGGTCTTGCCGGTCCTGTCCGTGACGACGACGCTCATGCGGCGGCGCGCGAAGTCGAAGGGGATTTCGTCGACTTTATGATAGGCATCCTCCTGCGGGGCGACGCCCTCCTCCCGCGCGCGTTCGATGATGGACAGATCCATCAGATTTTTCAGGCCGGTCTGATAATAACTGTTCAAAAAGGCGTGGCGCAGGATGCGCACGTCCTCGTTGCCGTGGATATCGAGGTGATATTCCAAGATGATTTTGTCTTGGGTCAATGTGCCCGTCTTATCGGTGCAGAGCACGTCCATCGCGCCGAAGTTCTGGATGGAGTTCAGCTCTTTGACAATGACCTTCTTCTTGGACATTGACACCGCACCCTTGGCAAGATTCGCGGACACGATCATCGGCAGCATTTCGGGCGTGAGACCGACGGCGACGGAGAGCGCGAACATGACGGCGTTGACCCAATCGCCCTTGGTGAAGCCGTTGATGACCAACACCACGGGCACCATGACGAGCATAAAGCGGATCAGCACCCAGGACACCGAGCGTATGCCCTTTTCAAAGCTGGTCGGCGGGGTCTTCTCCTGCAATTGCTGCGCGATTTTGCCGAGCTCCGTATCGTCCCCGACCGCGAGGACGAGCGCCGTTGCGGAGCCCGAAACGACCGTGGAGCCCATGAACGCGAGGTTGTTCAGGTCTAAGGGATTCTGAGGCTTGCCGCGCACGGGGGCGGCGAATTTCTCCACGGGCTCGCTCTCGCCCGTCAGCGAGGCCTGGCTGATAAACAGGTCCTTGGCGGTCAGGATGCGCAAATCGGCGGGGATAATGTCGCCCGCGGCGAGGTGGACGATATCGCCCACGACGATCTCGTCGAGCGGAATCTCGCGCTTTTCGGGCGCCTCCTCGTCCTCTTCGCGGCGCAGGATGGCCGCCGTGGTCTCGACCATCTCGCTGAGCTTTTCGGCGGCGTTGCCGCTGCGCAATTCTTGGATAAAGTGCAACAGGCCCGAGATAACGACCATGGAGAGGACGATGATCACCGCCGGATAGTCCTGCGTGAACAGGGAGACCGCCGCCAGCGCGATGAGCACGACGGAGAAGGGGTTGATAAACGCGCCCCAAATGCGGCGGAACAGGGAGACCTTCTTTTTGCGTGTGATTAAATTCGCGCCGTATTGGTCGCGCATCTCCTCCACTTTATCTTCGTCATAGCCGTTGACGTTGTCATATTGGATGCGAACCGTATCCGCATTTTTCTGCGCGGCGTTCAGGAGCCTGCGGCGCGCGCGCTCCTGCTTGGTCAGCGTGGGTTGGATTGCCTTCTTGGTCGTGAGCTTTTTCTTGGTCATTGGTGCGTCCTCCTTCGATTTTAATCGGGACGCGCGCGAAACGCACGGTCCCTGCCCGTACTGCCGTCTATGCCGTTACTACTCCCGGGGTCCATGCGTCTCACCTCCTTTTATAGTTAAGAGTGAAGAGTTAAGAGTTATGGTGAAATTGGGAATTCCGCAGGAATTCCTGCCGCAACTCTTAACACTTCACTCTTAACTCATAACTAAATAAAACAGCCCTGATACGGCGGGAATCAGTGGCTGCACAACACAAAAATATAACTTCTTATATTTTTCCTTCGTACAAGCTTCAACTTCACAGGGCGATGCAATTGCCTTGTGCCATGCCTTGATATCGACATGGACTGTTTGACCTGCTCATAGTGTCTCCACTATTCCGCGGCGGCAACCCGTATCCCTGTGGTAGCCTCACCTACCGAATCGGTTTATGGTTTTAGTATATGCAGATATCTAAAAAATGTCAAGGATTTTGCGGGGAGAATTGCGGTAAAAATGATATGTATTGCGTAACCCTTGTATCCTTGGCGTGCAGGTTGTATAATGTAAGCAATTAAGATATGGGAGAATCAATATGCAAAACGTATTGGATGCGATGCGGGAGAGACGCAGTGTGCGCGCTTACCGGGCGGAACCGGTGGATGGCGTGCTGCTGGATATGGTACTGGAAGCAGGGCTCTATGCCGCTTCCGGGAAAGGGCGGCAGAGCGCGGAGTTTGTGCTTGTGACGGACGCGGCGCTGATGAAGGAACTTTCGGCGATGAACGCCGCCGTGCTGGGGCGCGATACGGATCCGTTTTACGGCGCGCCTGCGGTGATCGTTGTGTTTGCGGACAGCGATGCTTCCACCTGGGTGGAGGACGGCGCGCTGGCGCTGGGCAATCTGATGCTGGCCACGCACGCGCTGGGGCTGGGCTCCGTTTGGGTGCACAGGGCGCGGCAGATGTTTGAGAGCGCGGAGGGCAAGGCCCTGAAAGCCGCCTGGGGGCTCGCGGAGAGTTTGGAGGGCATCGGCATTTGCGCGCTGGGTTGGCCCCTGGGCGAAGTACCCGACGCGGCGGAGCGCCGCGCGGGACGCATACACAAAGTATAGGCGTGGTTAGCCCATGAAAATCTCTGAACAACTGTTTTATCTGATCCTGTTCCTGGTGGTTGCGATGAGCGTCATCACCTTCTGGGTCTTCTATTTGGATCGCCGCCGCGCGCGGCACAGGCAGAGCCGCATCCCCGATTTGGTGCTCATTCTGCTCGCGCTCTGCGGTGGCAGCATCGGGGCCATACTCGCCATGGCCATTTTGAAAGTGAAGACGCGCAACCCGCAGTTTCTGGTGGGTTTGCCGTTGATATTTCTGGTGGAAGCGACGATTTTCTTTTTGGCTCTTCCTTGGTAGTGTGGCGGCGGGACCGGGGTAAGCTTACATCATTTCCTAAAAATCCTGCGGGATTTTATTCCGGTTTTGGCGCACAGGTCGCCGGAACCGAGTGAAGTTTTTTTGTGTTGCTCGAATGGGCTGTGTGGTGACGATCTTGCGGTTTAGTAGCAAGGGCTAATGGAGCATGCTATGTTATGAAAAAGTTAATCGCTGTAATATCCGATACCTGTTTTCCCATCGGGTCGCAATGGGTGGATTATTTGTTTCCCAAAGTGGATTAGGAAAACAATGGGCGGAGGATGATTATGAGTTTGCTTTCGTTTATTGCCTTTCCTCGGGAGCTTGACAAGAGTCACTTGGACGTAAATGTGCCGGAGTTGCAGGTGTATGAAAAGGACGCTTCGTATTCTTTTGAGAAGGTTTTTGCGAATTCATTTATTTATTCATTGGATGCCACACATGCCGCATTTGAATTTTGCGAACCGATAGAGCTTGACATTCTCAGAAAAGCCGAAGCTGCCAATATGCATATGGCTGATTTTGCGCGTGCGTTTGCGGAAGAGACCCATATGAGCATGGAGAAGACCTTGCGGGAAATGGACAGATATGGGCTGTCACATAAGAACAACAGGATGCGGCTTGCACTGCGATGCAGAACGCAGTTATACGATTTGGTTCAACTTAATATCCATGCAGGCGAAACGGTTGAAATCTTTTCCTGCGTTGTACGCACCCCGGGGCCAGTAAGGCTCGGCCCGCCCAAGGAAACAAGAACGCTTATCTCGGAAGAAGTGTTGGTGTCGGAATTGTTGGATTTGCGGGATGGGGTGAAGATTGAGGTGCGGTTGTTGTAGGAATCCCTGTGGATAGTCCTGATGCGGCGGGCGTATTGCTATCCACCCCTACGGGTTTTTACTTCCATACTCCTGCGCCCGCTCTAACTTTCCACTTTCCTCCCTTTCAGCTTTCATAGAAAGCTGAAAGGTGCCTCTTTCCTCTCATTTGTATTGCACTACGACGCGGGTAGGGCTTATAATGGAGATAGAGAATTTGGATCGGGGGAGTTATGGATCACAAATACTATGTGCAGGCGTATGCAAAGAAGAGGGTGGATGCTATATTGCCTGTGCCGGATGCGTATCCGCTGCGGGGCGAATTCGGGGCGGGCTTTGTTTCGGAATTTTCCGCGCTGACGGCGTTGCTGAAGAGGATATATGCGGATGCTGCCGCGTACCCCGGCGCTTACGCTTGCGAGCTATACCCTTTGGATAGTGCGCCCCGGGGTCGCGGTGTTGATAACGAGTCGAACGGCAGCCTTGACCGCATTGTGAAGTGTTTGCGGGTGCTCTGTGACTGCGGCGAAACGGAAGACGGCGTTTTGCGAGTGCGAGCGCGCGCGTTTAAGAAACAGATTAAGAAGGTGAAGAACCATACCGCCATATTGGAGAAGTTGGAGGAGTTTGGTTTTTGCTTTGCGCTTGAGTCCGCCGATTGCTTATCCCTTGCCTATCCCGACAGGCCCGGGATCATTGCTGCGCTGAAAATTTATATGGATTGCTGGAACGATGTACTGCATGACGAATATATAAAGAGCGAGATCAAGAGAAACGGCTATGGCTGTATCGCTTATTATTACGATTACTATTTGTTTGATTATAAGGTTACGGCGGATCCGGGAGAGTTGGATCCCGCACAGGCTGTAAAAGATGATAGCTTTACTTGGGATGCGGAAAGGAAAAACACTTATATAAACTTTTATGAATATGCGAAAAAATATCCCGCCATCCGCTTCTCGAACGGCGATTATTATATCGGAAAGAAGCGCGTGTGCACGTTTCGGTATGACGACAGGCGTGAATTTTTGAAGTTGAAACTGCGCAATCCGGGAAAGTATATCGCTGAGATTGAAAGGCTGACCGCGCATTTGCAAACGTGTTTTTCGGGAGCTGCAAGGAAATGTTCGCGCTGCGGCTGCCTTGGGAATGATCCCGATGCTTGCAATAACAGGATATGCTGGCGCTTGGACGGTGTGGATTATGTCGGCTGTTCCATGGATAGTTTTTATTTCAATGATATAAAAACCGAGGATATCCCGCGTTTGTTCGCATTGCTTGCATGCGAATACGATATAAAAATCAATCAGGAGGAGACCCAATGCGCAAATATGAAAACGCGATGCAACTGATGGAGGAGCGCTGCGGCGGGGGCAAGGACAATATGATCGCCCTTGCGACCATCGCGCTGGAACCAAGCGCCGCCGGGAAGCCGCGCCCTGCTGTCCGCATGGTGGACGCCTATTATGAGAACGGTGCGTTCTTCGTTTCGACGGACGCCCGGGCGAGCAAGAGTCTGGAGATTGCGGAAAATGACGAGGTCGCCATCGGCGGCGTGGATTGGTTCGTCGCATGGGGCCGGGCCGAAAGCCTCGGCTGGGTGAAGGACGAGAGGAACGCGGAGATTCTGGCGAAGATGAAGAAATATTTCTGCTGGTTCGGCGACCATGGCGACGAGGACAACCCAAATTCCATCGTGCTGCGCATTGTGCTCACGAGCGGGATTATTACCGATCATGATCAGAAATATGGGGAATGGCAGTATCGGGTGGATTTTGCGAATAGGACAGCGCTGTAATTTAAGTGGAAAGTGGGCATTTTGAAAAAGCTGTTCGGCGATCGAAGGAATTTCATCTATCTCTTCCTCCTGCTGTCGGCGGCGGTGATTTTTGTCGCCAAGCGCGCCTGCATGTTTCCCGCCCTGCGCGAACAGCTGCCGCCCTCCTATGCTTACGACAGCATGTATTATTGGACGACCGCGCGCATGATGCATGCCGGGGCCGCGCCCTATAGCGGCGTGTTCGACTATAAGCCCCCGCTCTGGTTCTTTACAAACCTCTGGGGCTATCGGCTGAGCGGACATTTATTCTTCAACAATTACGCGTCCCTCCTTATGCTCGCGGCGATCGCGGGCGTACCCGTCGCCTTCCTCGGCGCCCATATGCGGCGCAAATCGAAGGTATATAAAATCGAGCTTGCGAAAAAGCGCTATCTCGACAGGCATTTGCTGTTCAAATTGGCCGTGCTGACCCTCTCCCTGCTGTTTTGCGCATACATCATGATGTTCACCGTGCACAGGGGGGAATTTGTGCAGCCGGAGATTTTCGCGTCGGCCTATGCGGTGGTCTTTGCGTCCATACTCGCCTTCCGCGAAAATCTGACTCTGCGTTCGCCCTATACCTATATCGCCGCCCTCTTTGCCGCGCTGGCCGTACTGACGAAGGAACCCTATGTCCTCATCCTGATCGCCCTCTGCGGGATATTCGCGAAGGGGTTCAAGGGCTTTTGGAACAATGTCATCATTATGCTGATTGCCGCGGCGCTCTGCGCCCTGTTTATGCTCTGCACAGGCACGCTGCTCCCCCTCTTTCAGATTTATTTCCCCATTGTGTTCGGGTTCAAGAGCGACTCGCTCAAATACCTGGTCGCGAACCTGCCTGTCTATAAGCAACATGTGAGCGTCTATATGATGGTTTCTTGCTGTATATTGTTGGGGAATCTGTTGCTGTTTTCAAAGAAAAATCCGTATCTGCTCGTGCGCCTGCTCTGCGCGCTGTTTCTGCTGATCTATACGGTTTCGACGGGCTCCTGGTATTTCGGCCATCATTTCCTGTTCCTCGTACCGGTCGTCATCGGGCTATACCTGTTCTCCGTGCGGCAATGGGCGGACGGCGTGATCGATCCCGCGCCTGCCTTACCCGTTCGCGAAGGGCCTGTTCCGCGCATTGAGATCCGTCTCTTCCGGGGCAGGGCGGAACCGCAGCGGGAGCACAAGCTCACGATACGCCTTGGGTGGACGGCTTTTTCCCGCACCCTGCGGAAGTGGATGCGCAGGATATATCTGCCGCTCTCCGTCGTCTTTGTCTCGGTCTTTCTCTTCCTGTCCATGAACCCGCATTACAGGCGCCGGGAAGAATGGGGCTTCAATTATGACAATCTGGTGGCCAACGCCGCCTATGTGGACGCGCTGCTATCCTGCGTGGGCGAGGATGCATCCTATATCGCCCTGTCCGCCGTCAACCCACAGGACGGCTTCGCGGGCTGCACGGAGTACCCACCACTGGGACCCATCTTCTTCTCGCATGTCGGGGAGGGTATGTTCCCGTGGGAGGAGCACTGGACCTCGGTGCAGTTTAAGCAGCAATTGGAGCAGGCGGATGTATATTTTTGGCATCCGTATGATTTTTATGCGTCGTTGGATGCGTATGTGAATGAATATCTTGCCGAGAATTTTACGACCGAGCCGCCTGCGGGTGTGGCGGAGCCGCCTGCGAGTTTTGGGGAGTTTGTGGTGTATTACAGACTGAAATGAGAGGAAACTGGTCTTGTATACGATGGTCGTATTGGTATCCGAACCTGCGGGGTGTTCCTGTTCGCGCGGGCGAGGCATGCCTCGCCCCTACGGGTTGACCAACTTATTCCTCTCTTTCCTGCACGAATACGATTGATTTATTGTGGTTGACTGTAACGTGAAATTTCATTTCGCTGTCGAAACAAAGGTTGAAAAACATGTGGTTCATTGTGGTCGCATCCAAAAGCAATTCTTTGTGCAGGATTTTATGGTGCATTCGTCCGCCTTCGGCCGGTTCTATGAGATTATGGCTCTCTCCAACTTTTTTGAGCGACACTTCCGACAAATTCAGAATATATTCCTTTCATTTTACCGTTCCGTTGCCGTGGCGGTGAGGGCGTAGACGCGGGCGGCGCCCGCTTTTTTCAGGGCTTGGGCGCAGGCGGAGAGCGTGGTGCCTGTGGTGCATACGTCGTCTATGAGGAGGATGTTTTGGCCGACGGTGGCGGGGTCGGCGGCGAAGGCGCGCTTGAGGTTGTTGCGGCGAGCCTTGCCGCGCAGGCTGGATTGCGGGGCTGTGTTGCGCACGCGGCGCAGTAGTTGCGGGATGAGGGGTATTTCTGTTTTTTTCGCGATGTGCGCGGCAAGGAGTTGGCTTTGGTTATAGCCGCGCCACAGCTCGCGCCAGGGGTGCAGGGGTACGGGAACCATGGCGTCGATTTGCCAGTCGGGCGGGATGCTCATGTGGTGGGCCAGGAACTCGGCGAAGACGGGTTCGTCGCGGAATTTCAGGGCCTTTACGGCGCGGGCGGCATGGGTTTCATAGAGAAATGCTGCCGCCAGTCCGTCGACCTCGGGCGGGGGTGCGGGGTTCACGCAGGGGTGCAGCAATGCCGCGCAGTCCGGGCAGATTTCATGCGTCAAATCCGCGCGTTCCTCGTTGCAGAGGAGACAGGCGCAACCTGCGGGGCAGAAGATTTGGCGCAATGTCGACATGTGATTACCTTTTTGTGCAGGAGAAGATCAATTGTTCCGCGTCGGCGTCGGGGAGTCCGAAGATATCCGAACTGCTGCCGAAAAAATAGAGACAGACCCTGCCTTCGCCGTTCCAGAGCAGCGCGGCGGCGGCTCTGTCGCTGCTCTGCCCGCGCGGGATGATCGCGACGACCGCGCATTTATAGAAACTGTTGGTTCTTCCCAGCCATTTGTTGAGCGTCTGCGCGTCGGCGTCCGTGTTGGGTGTTAGGTGCGCGTGGCCGCCCATATCAATCAAGACGAGCGTGCAGCTTGTGCCGTGGTGCGCGTGCGTAACGGTGATTTCCATGCCGGGCTTCAGCTCTTTTTGTACCTCTGCCCATGGGATGGCGTCGCCATAGACCGCGACCCCGCCCTGCGGGGCACTGTAGGTGAGCGCCACGCGCGGGGCGAAGGGGGGGGCAGGCGCATCCGCGGCGAAGAGCGCCGAGAGGGTCTCCTCCCCCGCCTCCCCGTCCTCCCAGAGCCCGGCCGCCCGCTGGAAGCCCATCACGGCGTTTTGGGTGAGCGTGCCGAAGTTGCCTGTCGGGCGGTACGGGAAAAAGCCGAGCGCGGACAACCGGGCCTGCACGACCGCGACGCGCGCGCTGTCCTCCCCGTTGCGCACGGGGCTTTTGGCCGCGCGGGCAAGGGGCAGGGCGCAGAACAGGAGGATGAGTATGAAAATGGGGGTAGCGCGTTTCATGGGGATAGTATATCATATGGTGATGGGTGAGTGAATAGTGAAGAGTGAAAAGTTAAGAGTTATGGTGAAAATACCTGCGGTATTTTTATTTGATGTGGATCGCTTGCGGTTCCTGCCGCAACTCTTAACTCTTCACTATTCACTTCTGCGTTCGGCATAGTTCGTAATCGAAACCGGGAAAGGAACAAGATCATGCGTTGCGGTTGCAGGGTTTGCGGGGAATATATGGTGCAGCGGGAGCAGGGCGAGGGCAGCGAGTGCATTTGCCCATGGTGTTTTGAGACTTGTTCCGCCTGCTTGGGGAATTTTGCGGGGAGCCGCGTGCCGCTGGATCGGGAGGGATTGCAGTGGGTGATGCGGGAGAGGTTGGAAGAGGAAAGAGGAGAGTGGAAAGAGGAAAGATAGGGAGAACCATCCTTTATTGTTTGAAAATTCTTTCGGCATAAAGCTTGACCTGCTCTGCCATATGGCCTATATTGCCCTCCCCGGCGTATTGGTGGATGTCGAAGAAATTGCTGTTCAGGTCTGCCCAGAATAATTCGTTTTCTTCGCCCGCGACTGCGCGCACTTGTTTTAGTTTGCCGACATAGACTTCCATGTAGCAATCGGACAGGTGGTAGGTGAAGTCCATCAGGTGGAGGAGACTTATGTCTTCTTTGCAGAGATTGGTTTCTTCCCACATTTCGCGATAGGCGGCGTCCAATCCGTCTTCGCCCGGCTCTATCTTGCCGCCTATCAGGTTGCTTAGGCCCTTGTAGGGGTTCTTGCGGCGTTTGCACATGAGCAGATGACGGAGGGTTGGGTCGTAGATCATGATTACGTTGTAGCCTTGCATGGAATACCTGCCTTAATTTTGTGTCGCGTATGCTTCAAATTCCGCATAGACCGTGGCCAAATCCAAGCGGGCGAGCTCGTCTATCGGGCGTTTCGCGGCAAGGTGCCTGATAAATTCACAGCCGATAAAATACCCGATATCGGAGTGCCCCCGATATGCCTGCCAATCGCCGAAGAATGTTTCCGCGCTTTCATTTGCCCGCAAACGCCTGAGATATTCCGCGTTGAGTGCCTGCCGATTTTCGCGGCACCAATGCAGCCATCCATCTTGATCTTGGTGATAGTTCGCGGATCCACCTGTGAGAAACTGTTCAAAATACATGGCGATGCCTTCGCGGTAAAGCTGCAAGATATATTTCCCGCGCATCGTGTTTGCTTCCCAACGCGCTCCGCCCGTGACATCGTGCCATATGTGGCCCAGTTCATGGTAAATCAGCGATGCCATTGTTTCCGCGCCGCACCAATCCAATTCGATGATTTTTTCGACGCCCAGCAAAACGGTCGGTTTTCCCGTCAACTCCATTGCCCAACCCGCTCCATTGCACAGGCCGAGATAAAAGATGATGTCGGCTTGCAATTCCGTTCCCGTAAGTTTTTTGACCTTGCCATCCAGATCATATACCGCCGACAAAAAGGAATCGTGCGCCGTTTCTAACTTTTTGCGGTTGCGCATTGCGTGCAGAAGCACGGGGCGTATATCGCGATGGAAATCATAGATGGCGCTGTCCTCTTTGAGTTTATCACATAGCTCTTCTGAAATATCGGTGATATAATTTTCCCACAGGGACATATCAAATTCGCCGTTTAGGCGGTCAAGCAGCGAAAGAATCTCCGGGTATGTGTCGATGATTTTCATGGGTCACATCGGTTTTAGGTTTTGTTGCAGCCGCTCCGCGATCTTCTCAAAGTCGCGCTGACGGGCTTCCTCGGTCTTGAAGGAGAGGTGGCGCTGCGTGTATATGCGCTGTACGGAGGGGGGCATGTGCCCAAAGTTTTCGAGAGCGGGGCCGCTGAGTTTTTGTGCGAAGATTGTGATTTGCTCATCGGTGACGGGGGCAGGCTTGGGTGCGTCCCAGGTGCCGCGTTGTTTGGCTGTTTCTATAGCCTGCTCGCCAAGGGGCGTCATTTGGTTTTTTTCGCGCAGGGTGTTTGTGAGTTTTTTGTTTTTATCCGACCAGACGCTGCCAGTGCGGCGGCGGGCGAAGTATTTCAGGTATTTGGTTTCATCCACGCTCTGCATCTGCCCGTCTATCCAGCCGAAACAGAGGGCTTCTTCCAAGGCATCGTTGGCGCTGAGGGTTTGGGGCGGCTTGGTTTTGCTGAGGGTGAGCCATACGCCGTCGCTTGTTTCCGCGTTTTCACGGAGCCAGCTGCGGAAGGCGGCGCGGGTGGGGAAGCTTAATTCGGGAGTGGGCATGGGTGCTCCTTTCAAGAGGAAAGTGGAAAGATTATGCATTTCCATGTTCCCCGCTCACTCTATCTTTCCACTTTCCTCTTTCCTCTCATCGTGTTATCCAGGAACTGCACGGGAGCGAAGCGGAAGCCGCCTTTTGCGATGTTCAGCCTGCGGATATGCCCCGCAAAGTCGTACAGCCCGCCGAAGAGATAGCCGTGAATTTGCTGCAAGCCACGCGCAGTGCCGACCTCCAAAGTATCCAGCAGAGAGCTGTCGAACAGCGCGTATGCCTTGGATTTGCTCTTGCCGCCTATCGTTTCGTCGCTGTACGTGAGCCATTCGACGTTATATCATTCAAACGACACGCCCTTTGCGTATGCACGCAGTTCGGGGCGCTTGGTGAGCAGTTTGGCGAAGTCCGTATAGCCTTGGGCTTCGTGCGCGTCGCTGGCGATGGCGGCGCAATACTTATTTTTCAGGAGCCATTCCGCGCTTCTGCGGCGGCTTTCCCAAGGGGGCATCAGGAGTGAGTCTGCCGAGAGGACGAATTTGCAGCCTATCTGCGCATAGCGTTCCACCGCCTTGCGGTTCTGCTGGATTTCGGTGCAGCGTTCGGGGTGCGCGATCAATACGTCCATGCCCGCGCGCTGCAGCAGGAATATCTTTTCTTCCTCGTCCGTTTCTTTGGAGCTTGTCTTCAATTCAAACAGGATGCAGTTGGTGCCTGTATAGCAGAGTTCCGAGAGATACCATTGCAGGCGGTCGCGGTCGAAGGAAGCGGTATAGAGTTCCGCGCCGAGACTGAGCCGCAGACCACGCTTCTTTGCTTCGGGCGCGAGGTCGGCAAAAGCCGCGCGCGCGGCATCTCTGTCCTTCCAATGCCCGCGATAATGCGGAGTGGCGCAGATCATACGCAAGCCGCAGTTCTTGGCGGCATCCAGCATGGCGAGGGAAATGCTGCGCGTGGCCGCGCCGTCATCCACCCCGTAGAGGATATGGGAATGCAGGTCAATCACGTTCGACGCCAACCGGGCGCGGGCGCTCGATTTGGATTTCCTTGCGATTCTCCGCCTGCGACTGGCTGTAATAGCGATAGTAATAATAATAATGCTCGCTGCCGACATCGGCGCAGTTGTTCATCACACAGCCGATGACACGGGCATTGGCCTTTTTGAGCTGTTCCATGGTCGCTTCCGCTACGGAGACCTGCACGCGGCCCGGTTGCAGCACGAGCATGGTCGCGTCCGCCTGACTGGCCAGGACGGCGGGCTCGATAAACGCGCCCATGGGCGGCGTGTCGAAGATGATCACATCGAAGAGCTTGCGGGCGGTCTCGACGAACTTCTCGAAGCGCTTGCTCTGCACCAACTCTGCCGGGGAGAGAACCTTGCCGCCCGTGTCGAGGATATACAGACCCTCCTGCTTGGTCTCGGCGATGGCGTCCTCCAGACTGTAATCGCCGCTCAGCACCTGCAAGAGCCCGTTGCCCGGACGCTGGCGAAAGATGTTCGCGAGGTTCGGGCGGCGGTAATCCGCTTCCACCAAGAGCACGCTCTTGCCCGCTTCCGCGAACGCGACGCCCAAAAACGCGACGATGGTGCTCTTGCCCGTGCTGGCCGAGGGACTGGTGACGACGAGGGTCTGGATCTTTTTGTCCATCGCCGCGAACTGGATATTCGCGCGGACGGTCTTGATGGCCTCGCGCACGGAACTGCGGGTGTTGCGATATTTGTCTACGATATTTGCCATGTTGGATTCCTTTCAAAGCGGACACAGACTGTTTCATTGAAATTATACGCGAAATGGGGGCGAGATTCAAGTGTAAAAGAAAATTTGCATGGAACTCTGCTTTATGCTATTATTACGAATTATTTTCGCGATAAATTTTGCTTGACATAATCGACGTAAAGATGTAGTCTACAGGCATGTGAAGGGGGCTTCCATTATGCCACTATTGGAACTGAAAGATGTACGATTTTCGTATGACAAGGCCGAGGTACTGCGCGGCGTTTCCTGTTCGTTTGACGAGGGCGGGCTGAGCGCGATTATCGGCAAGTCGGGCAGCGGCAAGTCGACCCTGCTCGCGCTGATGGCCGGGATTGAGACGCCTGCGTCCGGCGAGGTGCTGTTTCGCGGGGAGGTGGTTGGCAAGAGCAATTTGCTGGCCTACCGCCGTAAGAATATCTCGGTGATTTATCAGAATTTCCGGCTCTTTCCCTTGATGACCGCATTGGAGAACATTATGTACCCGCTCGAATTGCGGCATATGCCCGCGAAGCAAGCGAAGGAACGCGCGATTGAATGCATGGAAGCGGTGGATTTGTCGCTCGACTATGTGAACCGCTTTCCGTCCATGCTCTCGGGCGGGGAGCAGCAGCGCGTGGCGATTGCGCGCGCGCTGGCGGCGGAGACGCCCTTGATTTTGGCGGACGAGCCGACGGGCAACTTGGACACCCAGAGCCGGGATATTATCATCGGCATACTCGCCAAACTGGCCCACGAACGGAATCACTGCGTGATTTTGGTGACGCATGACAGCGAACTCTTGCAGCACGCCGATGTGGTGCACCGCATGCGCGACGGGATCTTTGTGTTATGAAGCGGCATCTTTTACATAGTCTGCGCAGTGTTGTGCGGGCGCCTTGGAAGGCGCTGGTCTTCTTTGTTTTGATTGCCTGCGTAACGGCCATCCTGTTTCTGGGGCTGGGGGCGTATGCGGCGGGCAACCTCGCGATCGCGGAGGGTGACGCGAACTATGTGACCATCGCGGATTTTCAGTTTATCGGCGACAATTATCCCGACGCCTCCGTAGCCGACGAGGAGATTGCCGACGCGATTGCCGCCTTCCCCTGGGAGGAAGTCCGGCTTGCGCCGGGGGTCGTGTCAGTTGCACCCGCTTTGCGGATGACGGGCGTTACCATGAAATACACGACGCCGCGCCAGTGGTCACTTTCACCCTACCGCAACCATGTGGTTTTGATTTTATACTGCGTGATGCAGACCGATCACTACGGTGAAAATAAGTGGGCCTTTGTATTGGAGGAGGCGCTCTTCCCCTCCGATTTTCAGCCGGAGGACAAGAGCGCGTTCATCTTTTTGGATGATACCTATACCTATTCCGGTTTTGAGTTCCAGCGCGGGCATACCTATGCCGTCCTCGGCGATACGGTCATCTGGGGCATGGAGAGGATGGTGCGCTGTGTGAATCTTTATCAGATATCTGAGGCCACAGACACAGATACCCTCTCGGATGTTCTGGATATCACCGATTTCAAATATGAATTCCTCGCGGATCTGCCGCCCGATTACAAGAAGCTTGCAAACTTCCTCCTGCGTGAGAACTCGGGTCTGGATGTTATTGTCACGCACGATATGGTCGCCCTGCCCGAGTTTCACCAGAATCAGATCATAGGCAACAATGTGGGGCGCTGCAGCTTTACGGAGGAAGAGGTGGCAGCGGCGGCGAAGGTCTGCGTGATCACCAAGCGCATCGCAGGCATGACGGGGCTGGGCGTGGGCGATGCCTTCGATTTGACCTTGTACGAGCCCTCCACTGCCCTCATCGGCGGCCTGCGCGGCAGCGCGAGCGAGGACGTGACCTATACGATCATCGGGATCGTCGAGCCTTCCGAGCAGGAGATGTGGGGAAATATCTATGTGCCCGGCACGGCGGAGTCCTATGCGCTCGCCCGAACCAACGGCTATACGCTGGGACAGGCGGTGCTGCAAAACGGGCAGGGGGATGCTTTTACCGAATATATAGAACCCCTGCTGCCCGCGCGGGTGTGCGTGAACATCTATGACCAGGGCTATGCTTCGGCGGAGAAGGCCTTTTTATCCGCGATTAAGACGGGGGCCATCTTGGCTTTGGGCAGTTTGGCCGCATTTCTGATTGTGCTGGCGGTCTTCGGGCTCTTGTTTGCCTACCGCCAGCGGGAGAGCACGGATACGATGCTGACCCTCGGCGCGAAGAGCGCATGGGTGCGCCTGTATCTGTGCTTCGGTGCGGCGATTTTGGCGGCGCTGGCTTCCGCCGCGGGCGCGGCCCTCGGCTATTTCCTGTCGGGGCGACTGAACGAGCTGCTCTTTACCCGCGCGGTGAACCCCTGGGACTGCCGTTATTCCGATTCCGCGCTGGGCTTGCAGAAAGATTTCTTGCAGGCCGTGCCGGAGGTGCCGGTATATCTGTTCCTGCTTGTTATATTGGGCACTTTACTCTGCGCCATATTGTTTTTGCTCTTCTTCTCGCAGCGGGCGATCTCGATACGTATCAGCACCAGGAAGAAAAAGCGGCGCACGGGCGGGCATGTGCCGCAAAAGGAGCGCCGGAGCGTTGCCGCGCGCGGCGGGGCCTTGAAGTATGCCTGGCTTTCCATGACCCGGGGCGGTGCGGCACGCTTCCTGGTCAGTTTCGGGGCCTGTTTGGTATTGGCCGTCTTTGTCTGCGCGGTGCATACGGCCGCCGTACGCTTTGCGCAGCAGGAAGCACTGCTGTATGATGATACAATCTTAGAGGGCGCGTTTTCGAACTATCTGGGCAATTCGATTACAAACACCTCTGTGCAGCCCGAGAACGTGGACATATTGCGCGACTCGGGATTTATCCGCGGCGCGCGCATGGTCTCCCGCCCCACACCCGTCTATCCCATATTGACGCGCATGGATGATTCGTACTTCTGGGGTTGGTTTGAGCCGGATGTCTTGCGGTTTCAAACGCTCTTTTGGAATAAATTGATGCTGGTGAACGACCTTGCGGCGGCGCCCGAATTTGTGAACAGCAGCGCCGGGGCGCGCGTCAACTGGGCGGAGGGCTGGGACATGGAACGCTTTGCCGCGCAAACGCCCGAGAACCCCCGCGTTTGTCTGGTCTCCGAGCGTTGGATGCAGGGCCATACCATGACGGATGTGAACTCGTCAACCATTCCGTATTTCGTGAACGAAGACGGCGAGAAAGTGTTTGATGCGCTCGTGGATGAAGACGGTGCACTGCTGCCCTTCGAATTGTACCTGAACGTGTACGAGGATGAAGAGGGTGTATTTCAATACTATTTCATTGAAACCCCGAGCGGAGATCGATACATCTACCGGATGGTCGTCCCGGAACCTGTATATGTATCCTTCGGGTTCGGCACAAACCTGACGCTCGGTGCCTATATACAGGGCGAGCAGATGCTGTACAATGCAGAGATCGTCGGCAGTTTCAGGACGAGCGGCATTATGGACAATGTATATTTCCCGGCGGCGCAGCATCTGTCCCGGCCCATCCGGCGGACGGGCTATACGGATGACGGCTATTATATGGAATGGTATGACTACGAGCCCTTTCAGGATTCATACAACGGGGTGTATTTCACGCTGGAAAACGCGCGCGACTTGGACGCTTTCAAGGGCTTTCTGGCCGAGAACGGCTTCGGCTATCCCGGCATGCGCCGCGAACACGATTTTGTTTACCTCCACGACCGCGCGTTTTTGGAGACGCGCAGTGCTTTGGCGCGGCAAAGGAATTACTTGGAGAATATTTCGGTATTGCTCTATGGACTTTCAGTTGCCGTGAGTTTGTTTCTGGCGTATCTGCTGATTTCGGGCAGGCGGACGGAGCTGGCTTTGATGAAGAGCGTCGGGGCCGGGGGCTTGCGCATGTTCTTCTCATTCTTCTTTGAGCAACTCATGCTGGCGGCTTTGGCCGGTGCAGATGGGTTGCTGATTTGCTTTGCGATTTGGCGAGCGCTGCCTTTACAGGGTATGATGGGGATTGGCATTGTTTGCGCCTGTTATGTGCTGGGCTGTGCCGTGTCCATTGCCGCGCAGTGCCGAGTGTCGGTGCGGGCGCTGTTTACGGATGAATAAATATAAGGAGGAATTCAAAATGCCACTATTAGAACTCAAAGACGTACGGTTTTCGTATGACAAGGCCGAGGTACTGCGCGGCGTTTCCTGTTCGTTTGACGAGGGCGGGCTGAGCGCGATCATCGGCAAATCGGGCAGCGGCAAGTCGACCCTGCTCGCGCTGATGGCCGGGATTGAGACGCCCGCGTCCGGCGAGGTGCTGTTCCGCGGGGAGGCTGTCGGTAAATCCAACCTGCTCGCCTACCGCCGCAAGAATATCTCGGTGATTTATCAGAATTTCCGGCTCTTTCCCTTGATGACCGCATTGGAGAACATTATGTACCCGCTGGAACTGCGGCATATGCCCGCCAAGCAAGCGAAGGAACGCGCGATTGAATGCATGGAAGCGGTGGATTTGTCGCTTGACTATGTGAACCGCTTCCCCTCCATGCTTTCGGGCGGGGAGCAGCAGCGCGTGGCGATTGCGCGCGCGCTGGCCGCAGAGACGCCCTTGATTTTGGCGGACGAGCCGACGGGCAACTTAGACACCCAGAGCCGGGATATTATCATCGGCATACTCGCCAAACTGGCCCGTGAACGCAATCACTGCGTGATTTTGGTGACGCATGATAGCGAGCTCTTGCAGCACGCCGATGTGGTGCACCGTATGCGCGACGGGATCTTTGTGTCATGAAGCGGCATTTATTGCATAGCCTGCGCAGTGTTGTGCGGGCGCCTTGGAAGGCGCTGGTCTTCTTTGTTTTGATTGCCTGCGTAACGGCCATCCTGTTTCTGG
>WREI01000043.1 GCA_009779405.1 Clostridiales bacterium | reverse complement strand
TGCCAATGAGACGGTGGGATCGCTCCGTTGTGAGCACACAGAGAAGGAAGCAGATATGGAACAAGCGAGATTATTTGAACCGAATATAAAGCGCAAACCGCCGGAACTGCGGGCGGTGCCGGATGCGGGCGCGGTTTGGCTGGGGACGTCTTTTGTCGCTATGCTGACAGGAATTCCATTTAGAACCGTGAAGCATTACTGCGCCAACGGGACGATGCAAGCGTCCCGCATTGAAGGTGACCGAGGCCCGACCTATTCCATCCCCCTGTCCGCGCTGCCGCCGGAAGCGCAGCAGCGGTACTGGCGCATGCAGGACGGTTCAGTGTCGGACGCGGAGATCGGCGCGTATTACGCGGTAGTCGGGGAGGAAGGTATGCAAAAGCTGGAACAGCGTATGGACGCTTGCCGCCGGTGCGAGATCATAGACAGCATATACAAAGGCAAGGAAGCGAGCGAGCGCAAACAGGAGCTGGCGGACAGCATAGGCGTGAGCCTTCGGACGATCTACCGCTGGTATGACCGCTACGAAAAGGACGGGTATGCCGGGCTCATGGACAACACCGAGCGCGCGACCAAGGGCGTGAGCCGCAGCCTGTGCTATATGGCGCAGGACGTTGTGAAAGCAAAGATGTGTATACCCTACAAGCCCACGCACCGGGCCGTACACCGGCAGCTGTTAGAGGTGGCACAGGGGTTGGGCGAATCCGCATGCAACAATTGCGCGCATTGCGAGGGGACGCTGGCACGGGCAAAGCTGACCGCCAACGGTAACCATAATTACGCACCCTGCCCGGAGCCGGGCGGCGGGATGAAGGTGACGGACTGCGTGTCCGCCATAGACCGATATGTACGTAATATTCCTAAGGGTGAGCTGGCATATGCCCGGCACGGCGAGAGGTATTGGGAAGCACGGTATATGCCAAAGGCCCAGCGCGAGAAGCCGCAAATGGCCAATGAATGCTTTTTCGGCGACCATCATATGTGCGATCTGTTCGTGATCGACGATGACGGGCGCATTATCCGCCCATGGATCACCGCGTGGTCGGACGCGCGGAGCGGGTGCTTTGTTGGTTTTGGCGTTACGGACAAGCCGAACAGCAAGACCATAGCCGAGACCCTTATCCGCGCCTGCATGGAAACCCCGTACAGCCCATTTTCGGGTATGCCAAGCATGATCTACATAGACAACGGCAAGGACTATCGCGGCAGGCGCATGGAGGGGGATAAGGAGGTGGAATACAGCATAGGCCGGTTGAACGCGGGGCTGACAAAGAGCTCGGTGGTGCAGGCCATGGGTATAGGCGTCACGCACGCGCTTCCATACAAGGCATGGAGTAAGACAATCGAACGGTTGTTCGGCACACTGGAAAACTGTTTCCTGCGCGGGCTGCCCGGCTGGTGCGGCGGGACGCCATCGGCGCGCCCGCAAGACCTAACGCGGGCGGCATTGGAGAAGCTGGCGGTGCGCGGGAAGCTGCTGACCCTGCGCCAGTTTGAGCAAAAGCTGCGCAGTGAGATCATGCCCGCATATCACGCAGAGCGATTTGAAAACGCGCAGAGCCCGTTGGAAATATATCAGTCGAGCGAAAAGGCACGCCCGGACGATATTGCGAGCATGGATATGCTGGGGCTGCTGCGTACCAGTATCTGTGAGCGCAAGGTCAGCACCCAGGGCGTCAAGCTGAACAAAATCCTCTATTGGCACGACAGCATGGCGCGCTGTATCGGGGAATATGTAACCGTCCGCTATGACGAGGATGACGACAGCTGCGTAACGATTGTCGCGGGCGGGCACTACCTTTGCACCGCGCCGCAAAAAGACAGGCTGCGCCTTGTCGGCGAGGATTCGGACAAGCTGGGTGCGCATATGTCATTGCAAAAACGGACTAAGGCGGATGCCGTGGCCGGGATTCACTCTGCGCAAAGGGCGGCAGAGTTACTGACGCATAATACGGTCTTTGAGGATGTCACGGGCGCGGCTGCTGGGCTGACTACACCGGAATACCGCAGGGCGGCAAAAGATCGGGATGCGCTGGAGGAATCCCGCAGGCAGACAAAGGCGGACAAGCAGAGCGGCGACGCCGTGCGGGATATGTTTCAGGCAATAGGAAAGGAGTCTAACCGCGAAATCGCGGCGGCGGAATACTAAAAAACAGGAGGAAGACAAAATGGAAGCAAGACCCTTGGACACCGTACAGCAGGATTTGTACGGGAACGAACACGAGAGCATGGAGAACCGCATGGCGGGCCTGCGTGCCGCATTGCTGCGGCTGAAGAACAGCGGCGTCACCTTTGCACAGGTGGAGAGGGACACAGGCGTCAGCCGCCCGACGATCTCGCGCTTTGCGAGCGGGGACATCCTCATTGGCGAGAGCATTCTCACGACGCTGGAGGGCTATGTCAAGGAAATCATGGAAGTGGAGCGTCTGTACGCTCCCGAGCCGCAGGCCCCGCAGTATAAGCGGGAGTTGGAACTGTGGGAGCACGAGGAGTACCTGACCGCCATAGGCTGGTGCACCTATGTGGTGGAGCACCGGAAGATGGGCGTTATGATCGGTGCGCCCGGCACGGGGAAGACCACAATCTTGAAGCAGATCATGCGCAAATATCCGAACAGCCTGTACATTGAGGCCATGCCGAGTATGCGCGTAGGCGATCTCATAGACAGCATAGCGCGGGGCGCGGGCGTGTCTGTGCGCGGGAACGCTTACACACGCTTCAAAATGCTGCTGGCGGGGCTGCGCAATCACAGCGACTTTGCCATCCTTGTGGATGAAGCCGAGTATCTGAAAAAGTGGGACGTGGATAAGTTCGAGTACCTGCGCAAGATATGGGATAACACGGGGATACCCATCATCCTCGCGGGTACGGCGGAGCTGGCGACCATACTGACAAGGGGCGCGGGAAAGGACAACCTCGCCCAGTTATATAGACGGAAATACGAGCTGCCACTCAAAGGTCTGTCTATGGGAGCCGCCATCCAAATCCTGCGCCAATACGATTGTACCACAGACGCCCGCCAAATGCTATCCAAAATCGGCGCGGACACCGCCCACGGCGGACTGGGTACCATGTGCGAGATTTTGGATATGTGCCTGTCGACCGCGAACGGCGGAACCATCACAGGCGATACCGTCCGCGCCGCACAAAAATACAAGCTCATGTTTTAATTAAGGAGGAAGACCATATGGCAAGAATTAAAGCAAAACCCGAAATCCCGGTGCTGAAGAACTGGGACGAGGTTGACCTGTCGCTTGCAGAAATGGCGGAGCACAAACGCGCGATAAACGCCGTTACAGACGCAGAGAATGCCGCTCTGGATGAAATCAAGTTGGATGCGCAGATCAAGCGCGAACCGCATAAGACCCGTAAGGACGAGCTGTTCAAACAGATACATGCGTTTGTGGAGGCTAACCGGGCAGACCTCGGTACTAAGAAAACGCGCGAACTGGTGTTCGGAAAGGTTGGCTACCGCAAGAGTACGAAGCTGCAGGTGCCGTCGGATCCGACGCAAAAGGCCGCCGTCATTGAGCGGTTGCGCGCAATAGGCTGGCTCGACTGCCTGAAAATCACGCCCATAACCGTCAACAAGGAAGCTCTGCACAGCAAACCGCTTGGTGAGGTTGCCGAACTGGGCGTTGGCGTTAAGATAGAGGATACCTTCTGGCTGGAAGTTAAGCGGGAAGATCCCCCGGCGGAGGTGTAAGATGCCGCGTACAACAGAGTATATCACAAAAGCGCAGATCGGCTGCCTGTACGCCACGGCGCGCAGCCTAGGCATAGATAATGAGGACGTGCATGCGGCGATACATGCCATGACGGGCCGCAGCAGCGTGAAGCAGTTGACCGCGCGGCAGGCCGCATATGTCATTGACAGGCTGAAATCACAGGTGCAACCGAAGCAGACGGATATCAGTCGCCACCTTACAACGGAAACCGCATGGAAGATTCGGCAGTTGCAAGAGCAGCTGGGTTGGACGGATGAGCGGCTGGAGGGCTTCCTGGGCAAGCGCTTCGGCGTGGCGCGCATGGCGTGGCTGGATATGCCGATCGCGCGCAAGGTCATAGAGGGCATGAAGGCCATCGCGGCCAGGGAGACCGACAAGGAGGTGAACCGTGAAAGAACTGCCGGGCTGGATAGCTGAACTGCAGGAATCCGATCTGCCGGAAGCCTTGCGCGGATATGCGGAAACGTTGGGGATTGACACGACGCTCCGGTTATGCCAAAATTACGGCGGTGAGATGGCATACGTCCCTAAACTGGATGCCGTTTTGCGCAACTACCGGAATAAGCAGATACAGGAGGAATATCGGAAGACCGGGGATGTATCTGCGTTGGTGCGCAAGTATGATCTGGCCACGAATACCGTGTACGAGATCATACGCGCCGATAAAAAAGACTATGCATCCATCCCGCTGTTTGACTGATTAACCACAAGTAATCAGACTGATTACTTTGCACCTCACATAAGTCTAATTGTACAATACCCGCAAGAGAGAAGCTCTTGCGGGCTTTGTGTTTTGGAGACAATATGCACGAATGGGTAACCTGGGCGATACAGGGCGCTGTCGCTATCGTAATCGGAATCTTAGGCTTCCTTTGGAAGCAGGACCGCAAACATGTGGACGAAAAGCTTGCGAAGCACGATAGGCAAATCGCGGAGCTGCAAGTCGAAGCGCAGAAGGCCCCTATGGTATACGCGCTCCGTGAAGATTTTATCCGAGTGACGGAGAGAATTGACCAGAAATTAGACCGTCTCATCGCAAGAAGTGGGACAAAGGAGTAAGCGATATGGGAAAAATCAATGAGATGACAGCCATAAAGAACCGCGAAACGCGCGGCGCTATCCTGCGCGCCCTCTCGACCGGTGGAATGCGCCCAATCAGCAAGAAATCCTTGGAGAATGCGCTGGTCAGTATCGCTACGGATATTTATCCCCATCTAACCTACCTTTCGGACAAAAAGTATATCCGCATAATTGGTGCGGACAGCAACTCCATTCTGAACACAGGGGACACGGTGGAACTGACCGCCCACGGCATTGACCTCATGGAAGGCAGTATCCCGGACGACCCCGGCATTATCATCTGATATGGCTCGCAAGCGCGCATATTCCCGCGTCCACTCCCTGGTGGACAGTTTGCCGCAGGAGGCGCAGGACTTCTTGGAAGCGCAGATCCTCGACCCGGCGAACACATATACGGATATCGCGGAGCGCATGAAGGCGCGGGGATGGGAAATCAGCCGTTCGACCATTTTCCGCAAAGCGCACCGTATGAACGCGGTGGCGGTCAGGCTGGAAGAATCAAGGCGGCAAACAATGGCCCTGATCCAGTACTCCCGCGAAAACAATGACGTGGCAGCGGGCGAGATTGCGACGTCCATCCTAATGGACAGCCTGACGCGGCGCATATCCACGGCGGATGACGAGATCGGCGAAATACCGATTGAGAAGGCGGGCAAGCTGCTGATTGATTTGCAGCGGTCCACCGTTTACCGGGAACGCATGAAGGGCGCGCGGGAAAAGGCGTGCCAAGCGATCGAAGCCAATATCCTGCGCAAGATCCGCGCAGAGCTTGCGGAAAAGCCCGAGCTGCTGGAACAACTGACGGCTATAGTGCAGGATGCGGTGCGTGAGGAGGCGGCGCGGGATGACGACAAGTAACTGGTACGTGCTGTCTGTCGCGGCGGGTGCTGAACAGAACGCGGCGCGCAAGTTGTCAAAAATTACGGACAATGTAGCAGCACCGGAGCAGATTATATACCGCCGACGGAACAATCGGCTGATGGCGGAAAGCCGCTTGCTGTTTCCGGGATACGTATTTGTGCAAATTGCAAAGCTCACCGCAGAAACGTATCACTTGCTAAAAGAGTGCCCCGGCGTACTGCGGCTGCTTGGCAAAACGGGTTCGGCAATGCCGATGCCTGTACCGTCGGAGGAGATGCAGGTTATCCTCGGCTTGTATGAGAACTATGACCGATATCTTCCGGCGTTCCGGGAGGAACGTCTGCGCTTCGGAGGGTCCAAACACCCGTTGCTGCTGGACGCAGTCCGCTGGGCGGACGGTGTGGAGATCACAAGCCCTATCCCTCCGGGTGTGGCCATAATGAAGGTGGACGCCCGTGCCAGAAAAGCACAGGCAACCCTGCGGCTCTATGATGAAGATATCTACCTGACATACGCCCTTCGCTATGTCGCGGACAACAGGCCTAAAAGCAATCCGAATAAGGCGCACGGTTGAGTATTCCCGGTGTCGGACGCGGATGATCATAAAGATAAATCGTTTAGGCCGCATTGGACAATCCAACGTAAGACGGGCCTAAATGGGGGGTTATGCCTATAGCCCTCCTAAATCTTTGGCTCCCTAAGAGACGACCAGATCGCTGGAGCCAAATGGCGCAGCACGCCAACTGCGCAAAAGGGAACGGGGTTTTTAGTGTTTTTTCTTCGTTCCGCCTCCTGATGGGCGCTGCCCGGACAACTGCCGTTTTTATTAGTTTGTCGGCGATCCGGGCAGCCCTATTATTTGCATTCTCGCGACAATATCGCTGACTTAACCCAAATATCAAGAAAGAGGTGAACGCCAAGGCAATTATTGAAAGAAACCGAATCTATGAGGGCGACTGCCTCTGGCTGCTGAAAGATGTGCCGGATCGGACGGTTGACCTGATCCTGACCGACCCGCCGTATGGTATACGGTACCAATCCAACTGTGCATGGAGCTGGACGCGGGCTATGCTGAGACGGCCCGGCAGCGCGCACAGCAGGCGCGGCCATACGCGCCAAATAAGCCATATGAATTCAATGAAGCCCGATAGGGCGATGACAACCCGAACGCGGGAAATAACGCCGTTATCACGCGTGATTTGCCATGTTTGGAGCCGGTGCAGGCGAAAGCCTGCCCGGCAGTAATAAGATGGGAGGAAAAGCGGGCATGGTGCTGGAAAAAATAATTGCTCCGGACGGGATTACCGATCCGAGATACGTCGCCGCCCGCTCTTCCTTCTGGGAGTACTGCAAATTAAAGAACCAAAAGTTTTTCAAGGAAAGCCGAAAGTTCCTGCGAGAACTGGCCGAGACCCTGCAATCCTTTGTCGAACGGCGGCTTATAAACCCGAAAACGGGAGAACCATACACTAAATTCATGATCAATATCCCACCGCGCCACGGGAAGAGCTACATTCTGACGCTATTCTGCGAGTGGTGCTTCGGGCGGGATCCCGTGGGGATGCAGATCATCTCCGTTTCTTACAATGAAATATTAGCGCGGCGTTTCGCGCGCTACGTGCGCGACGACATTGACGCGACAAAAATAGATCCAAAGTATTTTGTATTCAACGATGTGTTCCCGAGCGTCCATATCAAGTATGGAGATGCCAGCCAGATGATGTGGTCGCTGGAAGGTACATTCTTTTCCTATTTGGCCACCAGCTTTGGCGGTACTATGACCGGAATAGGTTGCAGTCTCGGCATTATAGACGATCCTATCAAGTCCGCCGAGGAGGCATATAACGACAACGTGCTGGCCGATCAGTGGGACTGGTATTGCAACACCTTCCTGTCGCGTGTCGAGGAGGGCGGCCTGCAGATTGTCAACCATACACGGTGGAGCACCAAGGATTTGTGCGGCAAGCTGCTCGAGAATGAGCCGGACGAATGGTATGTGTTTTGCCGACAGGCGTATAACGAGCAGTTGGGTACTATGCTTTGCCCCGAGATATTGAGCCTAAAGAGCTATCGGGACAAGCGTGCCAAAATGAGCGATGCCATAGCAGACGCGAACTTCCAGCAGACGCCTATGGATATCAAGGGGCGGTTATACACCTCATTTTCGACATACGACCGGCTGCCGGAAGGCAAGCGCGGTAGGGTTATATCCTATACCGACACGGCGGATACAGGCAGCGACTATCTATGCTCACTTGTGGCGGAGGAAATAGACGGCCAAGGCTATATGCTGGATGTGATCTATACGCAGAAACCCATGGAGCAAACGGAGCCGATGGTGGCCGAGCAGCTGCACGTATATCAGGTGCATGGCAAAGCGCAGTTTGAGAGCAACAACGGCGGTCGCGGTTTTGCCCGGGCGGTGGAGCGCAATCTGTGGGAGCGCTACAAAGACCGACGCGTGCCGATATCGTGGTTTACACAAACCCACAATAAAGTCGCGCGCATTCGCGCCGAAAGCACATTTGTTATGCGCAATATCCTAATGCCAAAGGATTGGGAGACACGTTGGCCGGAATACGCAAGTGCCATGAAAAATTACATGGCCGAAGGCAAAAATAAGCACGATGACGCGCCCGACGCCACGACCGGACTGGCGGAGATGATACAGGGCAAAAAAGAGCGAAAGCTGAAAACCATGAAACGATCCTCGTTGGGGATATAGGAGATTAAGATATGTTCCGTATGCCAATATCTGCGCAGATGACTGTCGACCGTATGGACAAGTATATAGCGGCGCACAAGAAAACCGTGCTGCCGCGCATGGACAATCTTGACAAGCGTTATATGCCAAGTGACGAGAAGTCTGTGACAGTGGACCCACAGAGCGGGCGCCGGGACATACTTTTGCGGCACAGTTACGCCGCTTATATCACGGATATCAATGTCGGCTATTTCATGGGCGAAGCCATCAAGTACAGTGCCGGTGATGATGAACGAGCCAACACCCTGCTGGAACGGTTGTCGGGGATATTCGCGTATACGGACGAGATGAACGCTAACGCCGAGTTAGCGGAGGATGCCAGCATATACGGAATCGCGCAGGAACTGCTGTATATGGACGGTGACGCAAAAATCCGCTTTAAGGCCGTGGATCCGCGCGAGATCATCCTCGTCTATGACAATACAGTGGAGAATGCGCTGCTATACGCAATCCGCACCTACAAAGATAAAGATATCTTACAGGACAAAGAGACCGAGTACGCGGACTTATATGATGCGACAACCATCACATCATACACCCGCCAAAGTGGTGGCAGCTGGGTGCAGATTGGTGAGCCGACGCCCCACCATTTCCGGCAGGTGCCTATAAACTCGTATCTGAACAACCGCCGCGCGATCGGCGACTTTGAGCAGATCTTGAGTCTGATAGACGCATATGACCGATCGCAGTCCAATGCGGTCAGTGAGCTGGAGGACTTCCGCAACGCCTACCTAAAGCTATTGGGGATGGAGGATACGGACGAGACAGACGTCAAAGAGATGCGCAAAAATCGCGTATTGAACCTCCCGGAGGGCGGAGACGCAAGCTGGCTGGTCAAGCCGCAGGACGATACCGCACTGGAGCATTTGCGCGATCGTTTGGATAAAGACATCCACAAATTAAGCATGACCCCGGCGTTGACGGATGAATCGTTTGCGGGGGATGCGTCCGGTATAGCTTTGAAGTTCAAGCTGCAGGGTTTGGAAAACAAGGCATCCCGCAAGGAGCGCGGCTTCCGGCTCGGCCTGCAGCGGCGCATGGAACTGATCTGCGAGGTGCTGGCCGTTCTGGATGGCGTGAAATACGACTATACGCAAATCGGCATGACGTTTACCCGAAATATCCCAAGCAATCTTTTGGAATTGGTTGACGTGGCCGTGAAGGCATCGGGATTGGTAAGCGATGAAACGGCGATCGGGATCTTGCCGCTGGATATTGACGCGAAAGCCGAGATTGAAAAGAAACGGGCGGAGGCAGAAGCCGGGTACACACTCCCTATGTGGGGGGCGCAATAGATGGCCGGGCCGATTGACAAAACCGATCCGTACCGGCGCGGGGGGCATTATGTCGTAAGGGGATATAACCATGAGTTACTGGTCAGAGAAGCTTGCGCTACAAGAGGCGCGCGCTTTGGTATATGCCGCCGACAGGCAAAAGTATGTGATGGAGGTCTATCGCAGGATCCAAGAGGATACCCTGCGCGATATCGACCGCTTGTACGCGCAGATACAGGAAAGCGGCGCAGAAAGCCTGACCAGGACACAGCTATATAACTTCTCCCGCTGGGACAATCTGCTCACGACCGTGCGGATGGGCGCGCAGGCAACGCAAAACGCGCAGTTAGACGCAGTGCGGGCGGCGGTCAGCAATGGGTATATAGCCACCTTCGGCGATACGATGGACGCGATCCGCGGGCCGGGCCGCTGGTCTGTGGTGCCGGACAAGTTGCTGGACACCTACCTCGCCACGCCGTGGAGCGGCAAGGATTACAGCGAGCGCATATGGAAGAACACCAACAAGCTGGCATCCGACCTTGAGGGGCATATGCGCGATCTGCTCGTGCGCGGGGAGAACCCCGCAAAGGTCAAGGCGAAGATCATGAAGGATTATGGCGTCAGCTATGAAGTGGCCGACAGACTGATCCAAACGGAAGTATCGGCCGCCACCGGCGCGGCGAATATCGCGGCATACAAGGAATCGGGCTATACGCATGTGCAGTATATCCTGGACTCCGCCCCCTGCCCTGTTTGCATAGACCACGCGGGGCAGAACGGAGGCATATACCCGATAGACGAGGCCCCGGTTATACCTATCCACCCGCGCTGTCATTGCCGCTATGCGCCGGTGACAAGTTACACGGTGCTGCCGGAGGGCGTGGATCTTACGTGGACACCGGAAAAACCGCTTGCAACTACAGGAGAAAGTGGTATAATAAACGCACCGATTGAAACACCGCATCCGGTGGATGTCGTGTTTGGACACAAGGACTTAAACCGGCGCCAGCAAACAATATTAGAGCTGCTGCCGAAATACGGCTCGCAGGCGATTGTAAGCAAGCGCGATGTCTCCATGCTGGACTTGGCCGCATTGACGGCGAATACGGGCAACGAGTTCGCAATGTTTACCAGACAGGGCAAACGGCTGATCATGCGAGGCGATATTGAAACCGTTCCTGTAAGAAAAGCAGATGCGTTAAAACTATTTAATGCAGGCTACCGATGGAGCGGGCACACACATGTCGGGAGAACAGCGGCGGATCTAATCGCCTCAGACGGCGACAAGAAGATACTGGCCCTGTTCAGACAACGGAGAAGCGCAATATATAATGCCTTAGGCAAATATGTTATCTTTAAGATATAGGAGGACTTCTCAGATGTGGAACTGGGATCCGCAAACGGATACTAACGTCCAAAAAGCCGTTCAAGAGTATATTTCTGAGAAGGGATATACATTACCGGAGGATACTATATTTGAAGCCGCAATTGACGCAGCAGCTGTTGTTGTTGCTGATACTGTGGTTCTTTGGGTCGGATTGCCTCCGATGTCTAACTATCGTGTGCGCGAAACTGAACACGCAAAGGCTTTATTGAGCGCATAGCTGTGCCGAACTCCCCTAACCAATCTTAATCCAAAAGACGCAAAATAAGGCGTCTTTTTTGGTTACCCCTAACTTGGGTACCCCCAAGCCCATACACCCCCGTTATAACGCGTTATAACGCGGTCATATGCGATTTTGAAAGGAGACTACACAAATGCACAAGAGACTGTACCCCTATTATGACGCGGACGGCGGCGGCGCGGCCCCCGTTGCCGCAGACCCCCCCGGCGCACCGGTGGACCCGCCCGCGGGCGCAACACCGCCCCAGGGCGTATCGACGCCCCCCGCCAAGCCCGCATGGGAGGACGTGCGAAAGGATGAGACCTACGCCGTAGGCATCGCCGGATACACGGAAGAGGTATTGCGGGCTGCCAAGGCAAAGTGGGACGAGGACGCGGCGGAAGCTGCCCGCCTCGCCAAGCTGACGGATGCGGAGCGGAAGACGGAAGCGGACAAAGCCGAGCGCGCTAAGTTTGAGGCCGACAAGGCCGCCCTTGCCCACGAGCGCGCCCTGCATGAGACCACCAAACTGCTGGCGGCGGACAAGCTGCCGTTGGAGCTGGCGGCGATGCTGACAGGCGCGGATACCGCGCAGACGACGGCGAATATCAAGGCGGTCAAAACCGCAATTGACGCCGCCATACAGGCGGGCGTCGAGGAACGGCTGCGCGGGCGTGCCCCGGCAGCCGGGAGCGCCCCTGCCGCCGAGGACGGCGTTACCGCCGCATTCAAGGCGAAAAACCCCGGTTTGATAATTTAGCAACGAAAGGAAGCACATAACATGGCATACGAACTGCAGGAAAGATACTCCGCCCTTGTACTCGCAAAGATGCGGGCGGAACTGCTGCTCAAAGACGACGTCATTTTCAACAATGAATATGAGGGAACTCCGACGGCGGGCGCTGTGAAAATCCCGAACCGCGACCAGGAAGTCACCGCGCGCAACTATAACAAGGCATCGGGCCTTGCCCCCGAAACCGGGGAAGGCAGCTTTGAGACGCTCGTGATCAATCAGGATGTGGGCGTCAACGAGATCATTGACGGCCACGACGCTGCGTCTGTCCCGGACAACCTTGTCGCCGATCGTCTGAACAGCGCGGGCGAAGCCCTCGCCACTCGGATTGATACGGACGGCGGGAACGTCCTGCTGGCGCAGGGTACCAAGATAACCGTCGTCATGCCCACGAAGGACACGGTATATGCCGAAATCATCAATATCCGCAAGCGGATGACCCTTGCCAAAGTTCCGAACGACGGCAAGCGCTATCTGCTGGTGGTGCCGGACGTTTTCGCGCACATCCTGAAGAGCCCCGAATTCATCGCGGCAAGCGCTCTGGGTGACGAGGTCAAGCAGACGGGCGCTGTCGGCAGGATTGCCGGGATGCTGGTGTTCGAGTGGCTGGACGAGACCGCGGGTCTCGTTATGATTGCGGGCCATCCCAAGTTTGCGACCCGCGTGCGGGAATGGTCGGTACGCATCGATGTGAACGACCTGAAGGGCAGCGGCCGGTTCATCGGCGCGAGCGCCGTGCAGGGGCGCATGGTCTACGGCCACAAGGTTCTGCGCGCGGCGGCCATCATCGCGGCGTACAGTGTCACACCGCTGACAGTTGTGCTGGCCGCGGGCAGCACCAAGGGTACCACGGTGGCGACTGTCACGGGTACGCCGAGCGGGAATACGCTTGCGTACCGCGTTAATCCGGCGGAACGGGCCAAACTCGGGCAGGACGGCAGCACCGATGACTTCACGGTTTTGACCAGCGGCACCACGCAGATCACGGCGGGCGCGGGCGCGATCATTGAGGTAGTTGCGCTGGATGCCACGAGCAAAGTCACGACGATCGGCTACGGCACCGCCGTGCCGAAGGGGTAAGCCCGGATGCCCGCGCAGAACAGCGTCACGCTGAAGCGGCTGCATGTGCGGATCCCGGATGTGCCAAAGGAGCGTGACAAGCTCCTTTTGGCACTCTATGATTTGGCCTGTACTAAATTCCGCGCGCTCGCCAAGCGGAGCGATATCCCGATAGATGCCAGACCCCTGCTGGATGAGATGGTCGCGGTCGCGTGGAACCGACTGAAGGCCGAAGGGCTGACCGGGATATCCATAAGCGGTATTAGCGAGAGCTATGTGGACGGGCTGCCGCAGGATCTCTTAGCGGCCATCCTGTCCTACAGAATCAAGCGATTGAGGACCTTTTGATATGCAACAGAACATGCGCCCTGCCCAGCTTTGGCGTCCCAAATTGAGACAAGGCGCCTACTGCGAAACCATTACCGAGTATGAGCCCATTGCTGATATTGAAATTGCGATAGGCGTAAAAACGTCCGCGCCCGGCGCGATCAACAATGTGCAAACCCAAAACAGTACGCATACGGGCGTGACCGCGCATGCGGATATCCGAAATCAAGACCTTATTGTGCAAGATGAACAGGAGTACACGGTAGACGCGGTCGCCCACTTCCGGCGGACGGTGCTGGCGCTGACTTCGCAAACGGCTCTGACCCGACCCATGCCCGAGGAGGACGGTGAGGATCTATGAAGATAGGCGTCAGAACCGAATCCCGCGGGGACACGGTGCACGCCCGCGTAAAAACGGTGCCGCAGCAACTACGGGCAGCCATGAAGTATGCGGTTACGGAAGCCTGTGACGAACTCGTAAAGAGGGCACAGGACAAGTGCCCGGTCGACACCGGCCACTTAAAAAGCAGGATCGAGCGCAATGTGGTTGCAGAGGGCGATAAGGTCACGGGCCGCGTGGGCACTGTCGTAGTGTATGCCCCCTATGTCCACGAGGGCACGGGGAAGCAGGCCCGGCAGGGCAACGGGAAACCCGATAGGAAGGGCCAGAAAGCACAGCCATTTCTGGAAGACGCTATCAACGAACTACGCCCGACAATTTTGCAAAAACTTGCGGAGGTGATCAGCAGATGCTTGAAGCAATCGTAGCCTTCTTGCTGGCGGATACGACGCTGCCCAAAATGCTGGGACGCAAGAAAAAGAATGAGAAATGGCTGTATCTGCGCGCAACCGCAGACCTGCGCGATTCCATGCTCTACGACTACACGACCACCCGCAACGATGGCGCCGTGGAACTTGGCCGATTCAAGTGTACGGTCATATGCGGGAACATGGAAACCTCGCGCGCCGTGGAGCAGCGGCTGCGGGATATGCTGATCACCAAAGACGACCGCCCAAGCGTTGGCGGTGCCGTGCTGAAATGCGTCCAGAACGGCGGTGGCGCCCTAACGGACGAAGAGCGCAAAAAGACGCACACCATACTATATTTTGACGTGTCCGGCAGGGCACAGAAAGGATGCATATAATGGATGATCCTGTAATCAAAAAAGAACTGAAACGCATAACGCTGGGCAGCGGCATTTTGTATATCATGCCCTACACCGGAGAAATCCCCGCGGATGACGCAACCGTCGAAAACAATGGCAATGTCGCGGGCTGGATCAAGGGCGGCGCGGAGCTCACCTATGAGCGCACCATCAAGAAGATATTTGACGATCTTCGCAAGGTGACGCGGGTATTCACGCTCGAGGAGCTTGTGAATTTCAAGACGGGGATCATGACCTGGGGTCTTGGCATACTGTCCACGCTCATTTCGAGCAGCACCTACACGGATGATACCACTCTGAAGAAACGCACGCTCTCCATAGGCAAGGGCGGCGTGGTCGCGGAGAAAGAGTTCTTGCTGCGATTTGTCCATACCTTTGAGGATGGCGAAAAATTGCGTGTGCAGATCATCGGCAGTCCGACGAACAACTTCTCGCTGAAGTTTGACCCGGAGAACCCGACCGTCCCGGATGCGGAGTTTTCCGCCTTAAGCAAGGGCGGCGGCGGCGAGCTTGTCACCATAACGGAAACCTACAAATAAGGCGGAGGGGCGCAAGCCCCTCCCTACTTTTATCACGGAGGCGATATGAAAAGCAACGAGATTTTTGATTTGTCGGCATTCGACCAAGAGACTATGCCCGTCCGCATGCCGAACGGAACCGAACTGAACCTGTTGAAGCCGACAGAGGCGATTGTGCTGGCAGTGGCAGGGCTTAAGGATTTGAGCGACGATGCAGGCGCAGAGCTGATAATGCGGGCGCTGCATGCCTGCGTGAAGGTGATCCTAAATAACAATGACGCGGGTATCGTCATCTCTGACACGCAGATTAAGGGCCTAAACGTAGCCGCGAAAAACGCCTTGCTGCACCGCTTTACAGAATGGATAGCGGAGATCGAAGCCCGCCCAAACTCCAAATCCCGTCGCTGGCCGCCGACGCGAGTGACGGGAAGAAAGCGCGACCGAAAACGCACAACGAAATAATGGCAGCAGTGGGCCGGGTGATTGCTTACTCCGGCTTAGATTTGCACGGCGTATTGCAGCTGTCGTATGACCTGTTTTTATGCTGTCTGCGCCGCTCCGTTATAGATGACCTCATGCAGACCGAAAAAGGGCAGGAGCTGTTATACGACTGGCAGCGCCTGAATGCGGAGGAGCCGGATATGGATGCGGCACGCGCCGCCATGCGCGGAGAAATATGGGATTGAGAAAGGAGGCAGACGGCAATGGGTACATTGGATTTGGGTGCACTGCACGCAGATATAGAAATAGATGCAAAAGAAAGTGTATCCGCGCTGAAAGCCTTCGAGACAGCGGTGGCGGATGCCACCGGGCGCTTGGAGAATCTGGGCAAGGCCGGTGAGGAGTGCGGCAAAAAGGTCGATAAGGTAGACCAAACGCTTGGCAAAGTGTCCGCCACTCTAAGCAAGGTTGGCAAAGGTCTCACCACATATGTAACCGGGCCAATTATTGCTGCCGGAACCGCCGTTGCCAAGTTCGGCATGGACTTTGAATATGCCATGTCGAAGGTAGCCACCCTTGCCGGGGGCGCGGATATGGGCAAGCTGCGGCAGGAGGTTTTAGATATATCCAATGCTACGGGTATCGCAGCGGCGCAGCTGGCCGAGGCGCAGCTCGAGGCCCTATCATCCGGCGTATCCGCGGATCAGACGTATAACATACTTATGGCGTCCGCAAAAGCCGCCAAGGGCGGGTTCACGGATGCGTTGAATGCGGTAAACGGACTGACGAACGCGTTGAATGCATACGGCATCGCCGCCGAACATTCGGAGGAGCTTGCCAATAAGTTCTTAATCACGCAGAACCTTGGCAAAACTACCTTTGATGATATTGCGGCCAATATTGGAAAGGTCGCACCGACGGCGTACAGTGCGGGAATGTCGATTGACGAACTTCTCGCATCCGTAACCGCGCTGACCAGCATGGGCATCGCGACGGAGACGTCCATGGTTGGGATTAAGGCGGCATTGAGCAACATTATAAAGCCAAGCAAACAGGCACAGGATGAAGCAAAACGGCTGGGGCTCGAGTTCTCTGTTGCGGCACTGCAGTCAAAGGGTTGGGCTGTGTTTTTAGATGAAGTCAATACAAAGACAGAGGGAAATCTGGATTCCCTCGGCAAACTATTCGGATCGACCCAAGCCCTAAACAGTATCTTGACGCTAACCTCAAACAACGGCGGCGCGCTGATGGCCGAGGCGCTCGCTGAAATGGAGGCCAATACGACCGCTCTGAACGATGCGTATGAGCTCATGATTGATAACACATCCACGCGTCTGCAAATGTCATTGAACGAAGCTAAGAACGCGGCTATATCATTTTTCGATGCACTTGCGCCGATAATCGAGACGGGCGCAAAAGTGATCTCCGGCATTGCACAAAAGCTGTCGGAATTAGATGATGTCTCACGAAAGAACGTTGTCACCGTCGCGCTGGTTGCGGCGGCGATCGGCCCGCTGCTGCTCCTATTGGGCAAGACCGTTGGCGCGATTAACGCTATCCAAACCGCGCTTGTTGCTATGGGCGTTAGCGCAAACGCGGCCATGGGTTGGCTTGGACTGCTTGCGCTGGCGATCGGCGCGGTCGTTGCAATTGCTGCGGTGTGCGCAGCAAAGTACCGGGAGCAGAACAAAGAGGCGCTTGCCCTGCGCGATGCGACCAAAAAGCTGAAAGAGACACAGGATCAAGTCACGCAAGCAACTAAGGACACCATAGGCACGCTGGAAACAGCCGCAGTGCGGGCGCAGCCGTACATTGACAGGCTGAAAGAAATTGAGCAGATAACGAACCGAACCAAGGCCGAACAGAGTGAGTATGCGCGGATAGTTCGGACGCTCAATGAAATTATGCCGGGATTAAACCTGAAACTAAACGAGCAGACCGGATTGTTGGAAGGCGGTGCGGCTGCCTTAGCTAAGCAGATTGCTCTATGGAAACAACGGGCGCTGCAGCAGGCGTATGAAGACGAATATGTCGCTATGCTGAGAGAGCAAATTAATCTGACAAAGCAGAAGCAGGCCGCGCAGAATGCACTTAATGAAGCGGAACACGCACTGTATGCGGCAAGAATCAAAAAGGGTCTGGCCGTATCGTACAACGAAGCGACCGGCGGAAAGCTTTTTGGTGCCGGACAGTGGGAGCGCTTGCAAGCCGGATGGCGCTTGCAAGAAGCGGAGGATACCCATAACCTGCTATTGACGGCACTGATTGCTGCGGATGAAGCTCTTGCCGGCAGCCAAACGCGATTGACCGAATTAGACGGAATTATTGACAGCGTAGCCAATTCCAACGGTCTTTTGACAGATTCGCAGGGAGAGCTCGCCGGGGAAACAAAAAATGCTACCAAAGCCATAGAGGATAATACCGCCGCCGCCAAAGCAAATAAAAAAGCGATCGTAGATGCTTACATGGTCTCGGACGAAGCCCGCGAGAAGATGAACGCCTATACAGACAGCATCATTAACGGCTTTAAGCGCATAGGCCGCGAGCGCGTCAATTTCAATTCCGCGACCAGGGATTTGAAAGCCAATAATGACGATATGGAAGCTTGGCGCGCAAACCTGAAAAGCATGGAAGAGCAGGGCTTCGACCCGAAGGTTGTAGAGACACTTAAGGGGTTGGGCGTCGAATATCGCGGACTGGTTGCCGAAATGGAAAAGAAGGGCGTGGAGAAGAGCGAACCGCTGAGCGAGCAGATTCTGCGCGCGGCGGAGCTTGCAAAGCAGCAGGTAAAAGCGGAAGCGGAAGCTATGGCAGATGCCATGATGGAAGCCGATCCGGAGTTCAACGCTGCCGGGCAGAGCGGCGGCGCGGCCTATGGCGATGGCGTTGTGGCGGGAGCGAACTCGAAACATGCCGACGCATACAACTCGGGGGCTGCGCTGGCCAACGCCATGAACAGTGGATTCAAGAATGCGCTGGAGATCGCTTCCCCGTCGCGCGCGGCTGCGCGCAACATCGGCTATTATGCGGCAGGCATAACGGGAGAGACGCAAAACCGCATTGCCGAGGTAGAAGCTGCCGGTGCGACGTTTGGATTTGCATACAATTCCGGGTTTACCGGGCTGCAGGCGAGCATTGGCGGCATACACGGCGGCACGATTCCGACGGGTACGTCGCAGGTACTGCACAACATTTCCACAACCAACAATAACAGCAGCAGCAAAAATACAAGGCTGACCGTCGCGCCGAACTTTTCAAACCGCAGAATGACGCTGGCGGAGCAGAGCAGATACACGCGCAAACTAAGCGAAGAATTGCTCGGGCTTGTGGGGTGATGCTATGGAACGGATTGAAATTGTAAACGCGCGGGGCGAATCGCTTGTGTTGGATTATTATGCTCCGCCATTTTATCTGATACCGGAGAATATAAGAGGTCTGACGGACTGCGATCTGGAGCCAGCCACCGTGCGCGGATACCAGCAACACGGCGCGGATTGGCTGGGAACCTACGCCGATGAGCGCATCATAGGCTTCTCGTTCTATGTTCATGACCAGGAAGCCGAGGAGTTTTACCGATATCGGCGTGAGTTCGGAAAGGTTGCAAACCCGCTTTTGGGCGACTGTACTATCCGCTATGTGAACGATTACAGGGCGCGGCGTATACGCGCGCACTGCACACAGCTGCCGAAAGAGCAGGCGCACTTCGGGACCCTCCGGCAGTATTACGCGGAGTTCACGGCAAGCTCCGCCTTCTGGGAGAGCGATGTGGAACACGCCGCGAGAATGAATGAAATCGTGGGCGGGTGGACGCTGCCGTTCAACTTCATGGGTGGGGAGCCTGGTATCAATTTCGGAACTGCGCAAAGCCGGGTGACCATTGACAATGATGGGGATCAGGCCATGCCGGTTCGCATTGAGATCAGCGCGGGCGCGATCAACCCCAAGGTGCGACTGACGTCCACGGGTGAGTTTATCAAAGTAAACAAGGACGTCCCGGTCGGGAAAAAGATGATCATAAATACGGCGTACGGTAACAAGTCCGCCATATTGGTGGATGCCGTTACAGGTGAAAAGATATCGGACGCCTTTTCCCTGCTGGCACCCGGAAGCACCTTCTTCTCCGTGCCGCTTGGCAGGCAGACGCTTGTGTATACAAGCGACGACGCATATCTTGCGGACGTATGGGTGTACTGGCGCAACTTATATTTGGCGGTGTAGTATGGATATAAACCTGTACCGATATGATAACGGCAGCCTTATAGATGCCGGTATCGTGGACGACTTTATAACCTTCCAATATCCGAATACTTATTCTTCTGTTGGCGAATGGGAGTTGACCATAGCGTTGACCTCCCCAAATGCGGAGCGGCTGATGAACGCCGATATTATCAGCTTCGGATCCAAAAAATCTGGGCTGATTCTATCGCGGGACTGGGAATATGATGACAATCAATGCGTGCTGACGGTGTCCGGCCTGGAACTGAAGGGGATAGCAGCGTTGCGCATCGTCCTCCCGCCGACGGGGCAAGCACAGCTGACAGGGGACAAGCTCAGCCCTGAAGATTATATCAAGCAGCTTATTCAGACACAAATTACGGATCCGCAGGACGGCAGCCGTATGGTAGTCGGCACAATCTCCGCACCCCCGAGCGTCCCCGGAGATTTGAAGCTGGAAGCGCGCTTTGACGATTTGGGACCCATGATTGAAGACGCGGCGACGACCGCGCAAGTCGGGTGGCGCGCCTATGTGGAAGACGGCGCGATAAAGTGGGAGATATACAGCGGGACAGATCGCGGCACAGGCGGCAGCGGCTCGGCTGTATGGTCACATGATCGCGACAGCTTTAACCGTTTGGAGGTTTATTATGCGCTGCGCGCGCCCGGTTGGACGCTGGTGGCCGGTAAAGGCAAGGATACCAACCGCGTGACCGCCACGGTAGGCAGCGGCACCGCGCTTAATCGGTGGGAGATCTATACGGATGCCCGCGATAAGGCGGCGCCGGAGTTACCTGCCGAGGGGCAAAGCGCGCTTGCCGAATTCGGCGATGTGTTGGATGTGCGCGCTGTGGTGGCGCAGCATCTTGTGCACAGCATGGGCGATTATTGGGATCTCGGCGATATCGTAACGGTTCAGGATATTGTCGCCGGGCAGGATTTGGACTTGCGGGTAACCGAGATTATTGACACCTTTGAAGGCAATGTCCATAGCCTTGAAGTCGTACTCGGCTACGCGCGCAAAACGCTTAAGGACAGCCTGCGCCGGGCGCGCAGGCCGGTGACCGCACTATTGCGGATCGAAACGGATTAGGAGGGCTTCATATGCCGGATTTAGACACCTTCGGTTTTTTCTATAAGACCGCGACGGATACGGATGATACCTACGACTATAATTCGCAGGAATATGCCGAGTTTGTAAAGCTTCTGATAAGCGACGGGGTGGCCGCGCACTACGGTAACCAGTTTCGGGCAACGCTCAGCGGGTCAAACATAATAGTGCAGTCAGGAGCCGTCGTTCTAAACGGTTATCACGGGCTAAACAAGGGCGATGTGCCGTTAACTCCGCAGCTGCTGCCGAGCGGAGACCGCCGTGCGGATTATGTTGTGCTGAAGGTGAGCACCAATGCACGGAAGCTGTCGCTTGAACTATTCGAGGGGGCGGTGACGACCGGGACCCCGGTGCTGCCCGAGATTCCGGAACCAACGGATCTGCTCGCATATCTGCCCATTTGGTCTTATACCGTGGCAGCTGCCGGTATATCCGTACTGACCGACTGCCGCATTTTCAACCTGAGCGGATCCAATTTCAAGGCCGGAACCGCTGTCCCGTCGGCGGTGACGCTCCGGCCCGGCGAGGTCTATTTTCAGGTGGCAAGCACATGACAGAAAAGCTTAATGTGTCGCAGTCCGCTATGGCCTACGAGGCCCAGGGGAACCGAACCTATGGCGGCGGCGCGCGCGGCGTGGATTATATCCGACTTGGCGTTTCGCAAGGTGCCTCGGGGAACAACTGGAAGTTTTGGGGATTGTACGCATTCCCGGCGCTGCCACCGGGCGCGCATCTGCAGAGCGCGGTACTGGTGCTGCACGCGCCGGATTCCGTTTTTGACGCGCCGGACGGAAACCGCATTTTCCCCACAACGTATGGCGTTTGGTTGAAAGTACGGGCGATCCGCCAGGCGTGGAGCCAGGAAACAGTCAATTGGAACAACAGACCGACGGTGGACACGATCGCATACCCGGAGCTTACGGTACCCGCAGGCGCATTTCCGCAGACCCTGCGATGGGACGTCACCGACGTCTATAATGCGCAAAAAGCTACGGGCTACGGCTTTGCAATTATTCCCG
>WREI01000042.1 GCA_009779405.1 Clostridiales bacterium | reverse complement strand
ATATACATGGTTATAGCGGATTAAATGCGGCATACTTAAATAAGGTTAATTTAGTTGAAGAAGATATTATGTCGAATGGCTTAAATATAGGATACAATGTCGAAGCCTTCCGAAGATACTTTGAAAAGGTGAAGGCCGATCCGGCAGTCTATCTGGAATATGAAGTGACGCATCAACCGAGGTTTTATGGGGATGAAGGGTAAGGCTGATAGAATGTTGTCAAATCAGAACGCGCTGCGGGTTCTACCCCAAGCCCACCTCGAAAACATGTCTCAACAGGGCAGAATTTATCTTGTTTTCTGCCCTGTTGCAAAATATAATCATTTTGTGTTATTTGCATTGCTACAAATCCATGTTCTGACGGCTGTTTTAGTTTTGATGTTACTTCCATAACGAAAGCGAACCATATTGCGCCCCTATATTTGTGTATCGGAGGTTGGCTATGAATTGTATACGCTGCGGCAGTGACCGCGTGAGTTGCCAGATTGTAAGCGATGTGAAAACCAAGCACAGGGGTTGCATAGGCTGGGTTTTTTGGATACTGCTTGCCATATGTACCTGTGGTTTGATTTTGATTATCCCTGCCATCACCAACAGCCGTACCAAGACGCGGCACCACACGGTGGCGCTCTGTCAGAGTTGCGGGAAGCGCTGGCGCGTATAGAATGACACACGCCTACACCCTGCACAACACCCATATTTTGATCGATGCGGGCAGCGCGTCCGTGCATGTGCTGCCCACGGCGGTGAGCCTTGTTTTGGCGGTCGCATATGAGGATGACGATGCGGAGAGGGCGGTTGCCGCGGCACTGCGCGCGTATCCTGATGCGGATGAAATTGAATTGCGCGAGTTGATTCCCGAATTGGACGCATTGCGCCGCACGGGCAAATTGTATGCGCCGCCTGTGGAAGACAAACTGCCTGCAACCCGGCGTACAGAAACTGAGAACCGAGAACTGAGAACCGAGAACTCCATAAAAGCCCTCTGCCTGCACGTCGCGCATGCCTGCGATATGACTTGCGCCTATTGCTTTGCGGGGCAGGGCAAATTTTCGGGCGAGAGTGCGCTGATGTCCTTTGACGTGGGCAAGCGGGCTCTCGATTTTCTTTTGGCGCATTCGGGCGCGCGGCGCAATTTGGAAGTGGATTTCTTTGGCGGCGAGCCGCTGCTGAATCTGGATGTCGTAAAGGCGTTGGTCGCCTATGCCCGTTCTGTTGAAAAGGAAGCGAGCAAATGTTTCCGCTTTACCTTTACCACCAACGGGCTTAAGCTGGATGATGCGGCTATGGACTTTCTGAACGCGGAGATGGTGAACGTCGTCCTTTCCTGCGACGGACGCAGGGAGACCCACGACCGTTATCGCAAATACCGCCGTGGCTCCGGGGAGTGCGGGAGTTATGATGCGGTGATCCCCAAGTTTCAGCGCTTAGTCGCAAAGCGTGGCGGGCGGAATTATTATATACGCGGCACCTATACGCGGCACAACCTCGATTTTTGCGAGGATATATTGCATATGGCGGAGCTGGGCTTTTCGGAGCTGTCGATGGAACCCGTGGTGAGCGAGCCCAACGAGTCCCACGCTCTGCGTGAAGAGGATTTGCCTGTTTTATACGCACAATATGAGCGATTGGCATGGGAGATGTTGCAACGGGATTTTCGGTTTTATCACTACAATTTGGATCTACGGCGCGGGCCTTGCGCGCACAAGCGCGTAGCGGGCTGTGGCAGCGGCACCGAGTATTTCGCCGTCACGCCGTCGGGTGAGCTATACCCCTGCCACCAGTTCGCGGGGGATGCGGCCTATAAAATGGGCGATATTTGGCAGGGCACTACGCGCCCCGATTTGCGGCAATCTTTTGCCGAGAACCGCTTCACCAACAAGCCCGAATGCCGCGCCTGTTTTGCGCGACTCTATTGCAGCGGCGGCTGCGCGGCGAACGCCTATCATGTCACGGGCAATATCGCGGGGATTTATGAGTTGGGGTGTAGGCTTTTCTGTAAGCGGATTGAGTGCGCTGTTTGGTTGGCGGCGGTGCGGGAAGTGGAAAGAGGAAAGAGAAAAGAGGAGAGTGAAAAGATAGAGGGATTCTAACTTTATGGCTCTACCATTAGATCATGTGCGACCTGAGTTTGGAATAGGGTTGCTATTTTTTTTGCTTCAGAGGATTGCGCGAGGGCCCACATCAGCTTTACGAGGGCGGCTTCGCTGCTCATGTCGTGGGCTTCGAGGATACGCGGGTGGCCTATGAGGGAGGAGCCGACGCTATAGACAGAGAGATCGGAGCCTTCGTTTTGCACTTGGGTGGTCATGGCTATGGTTTTGCCTGCGTTTGCCGCGCGCTCTATGGCTTCAAAGAGCAGCGGCTGGCCCTGTATGCTCGGCAGACCGCCTGTGCCGAAGCATTCGAGGAGGAGTGCATCGTGCGTTTGGAGTATCGTTTCCAATACTTCGGGTAACAGGCCGGGATACATTTTCAGGAGTGCGACCTTGGGATTGAGTGCGTCATAAAATATGGGATCACCCTGCTGTTCTTCGGGGAAATAGCGGAAGATGCGCCCGTCGCGGATCTGTGCGATGGCGGGGAAATTGATGCTGGCGAAGGCGCGGAAGGATTTGCTGTTCACTTTACGCGCGCGCGTGCCGAGTATCACCTCACCGTTGAACACAACGCAGATGCCGTGGGACTGCGCGTCGCAGGCGAACAGGAAGCTGTCGTACAGGTTGCTCTTGCTGTCCGTGGTCTCCGCGCCGATGGGCTTTTGCGCGCCCGTGAGGACGATGGGCTTGCTTGAATTCTGAATCAGATAGGAGAGCGCGGCGGCGCTGTAGGCCATGGTATCCGTGCCGTGGGTGACAACAAAGCCGTCGTAATCCGCATAGCTTTCGCGGATGGCGCAGGCCAGAATCAGCCAGTGCGCGGGGGCTATATCCGTACTGTCGAGGTGGAGCACCTGTCGGCTCTCCACCTCGCAGAGTTCGCGTATGCCCGGCACATAGCGCAACAAATCCGCCGTGGCCAGTGCGGGCGCAAGGCTGCCGCTTTGGGACAGTTCGCAGGCGATGGTGCCGCCCGTGCCGAGGAGGAGGATTTTTTTCATTACATAATCCTGCTATCCTTATGCATGCCAGTCAGCGAGAACACAACCCATTCGGCTACGTTGGTTGCGTGGTCGCCTATGCGTTCGAAGTATTTTGCGGCCATCATGAGGTCGATGGCCTGGTCGCTGCTTTCCGCATGCTCCTTGATGTGGCGGATGAGCTCTTGGCGCGTCTCCATAAAGATGGCGTCCACTATGTCGTCCATGGCGATGACTTCGTTCGCAAGGTCCAAGTCCTTTTTGACAAAGGCGTCGATGCTCTTGGCAACCATTTGCGCAGTGATCTCCGCCATCTGCGGAATATGTTCCAGATGCTTTCGATACTGTCTGTTCGCCAACAGGAGCGTGATTTCCGAGATATCGGTCGCATGGTCGCCTATGCGCTCGAGGTCCGTCGTCATCTTCAGGACGGACGAGATCTGGCGCAAATCCCCCGCAACGGGTTGCTGTTGCAGGATGATCTTCAGGCACATGCTCTCGATTTCCTTCTCCTTGTGATCCACTTCGTCATCCGTGCGGATGACTTCTTTCGCGAGGGCGACGTTCTGCTCCACCAATGCCCGGTTGGCATCCGCGATCGCCCGCTCCACCATGCCGCCCATCTCGATGAGGGATTCGTTGAGGTGGTTCAGCTGTTCGTCAAAATTTCTGCGCATGTGTGGTGTCCTCCCTATATAATATTATCCAAATCGGCCCGTGATATAATCGTTGGTGCGTTGATCCTTGGGCTGCATAAATACATCCTCGCTCGTGCCGTCCTCTATCAGTTTGCCCAGGAGCATAAACGCCACGCGGTCGGCGATGCGGCCCGCCTGCTGTGTGCTGTGCGGGGCGATAACGACGGTGAGATTCTTTTTCAGTTCTATCAGCGATTCTTCGATTTTCGCGGTAGAGATGGGGTCGAGACCCGAACAGGGCCTGTCGAGCAGGATAACCTCGGGCTGCAATGCCAGCACGCGCGCGATGCAGAGCCGCTGCTGCTGCCCGCCGGAAAGGCTCATGGCGGGCGCCTGCAATCTGTCCTTGACATCCTCCCACAGCGCCGCCGCGCGCAGGGCCTGCTCCGCGATGTCTTGCAGGGCCGCCTTGCTCTTTTTGCTTTGCAGACGGGGTCCGTAGGCGATGTTCTCAAAGATGGACAGGGGCAGGGGCGTTGGGACATCGAAGACCATGCCCACGCGGCGGCGCAGGGCCGTCATGCTCAGATCCGGTGCGAAGATGCTCTTCCCGTCCAGCAATATATCACCCTCCACGCGCAGGTCGGGCGTCAGATCGCTGAGCCGATTCATCGCGCGTAACAGCGAGGTGATGCCGCTGCCCGCCGGCCCGAACAGGGAGAATATCTCATTTCTCGGAATCGATAAATTGAAGCCCTCGATGGCCTGCTTTTTGCCGTAATACAGATTGAAATCCTTTATAACGATCTTGGCGTCCATACTATCTCCTCTTGGCGGCGAAGCGGTTGACCAGAATATTGGCGACGACATTGATCAGGAAGATCAACAGGATCAGCAGGGCGGCGGTGCCATAAGCTTTCTCCATGGATATATCCTCGCTGGCGAGTATGAAGAAGTGCACCGCCATTGTGCGCGAGGAATCGCCCAACGATTTGGGCATGCGCAGGATGGAGCCCGCGGTCAGCATGACGGCGGCCGTTTCGGCGACACAACGGCCCACGCTCAGAATGATGCCGTTGACGATGCCGGGCAGCGAGGAAGGAAACACGGTCTTGATGATGGTCTGCCATTTTGTCGCGCCCAGCGAATAGCTTGTTTCGCGGTAGGAGTTCGGTACGGTGCGTATGGCCTCCTCCGCGGTGCGTATGATGGTGGGCAGTATCATAATCGCCAGGGTCAGCCCGCCCGAGAGTACGGAGTAGCCCATCTTGAGCGTGATAACAAAGAAGATAAAGCCAAAGAGACCGTAGACGATGGAGGGTATGCCCGCCAATGACTCCGCGCTGAAGCGGATAATGCGGGTGATGATACCCTCCTTCGTATACTCGGCGAGGTAGAAAGCGGTGCCGACGCCAAACGGGACGGCGATGACGATGGCAACGGCTGTCACCAGCAGGGTTCCGACGATAGTGGAGCTGATTCCCCCCGCGCGCCCCATATTGCGCGGGATTTGCGTTAGGAATTCCCAACTCAGCTGCGGCAGGCCCTTGACCAATATATAGACGATGATGGCGGCCAAGACGGCCAGCACCAAAACGGCGGCTGTCCAAATGATGCCGACGACTACTTTCTCACCGACACGTGGTTTCTTTCTCATTTGGATTTCCTCCGAACGACAGATTGCGCCAAACCATTGATGATCATGATCATGACAAATAATATGATGCCGGTGGCAAAGAGCGCTTCCTGATGCTCTCCGAAGGCATAGCCCATTTCGATGCCGATATTGGTGGTCAGGGTGCGCACGGAGTCCAAAATGGATTCTGGCATGGCGGTGGCGTTGCCTACGACCATGATAACCGCCATCGTTTCGCCGACGGCGCGGCCTATGCCCAATATGATGGCGGCGACGATGCCCGATTTCGCGGCGGGCAGCTGCACGTGCAGGATGCTCTGCCAGCGCGTCAACCCCAGCGCCAACGCGCCCTCCTTATATTGGCGCGGCAGGGACAATAGACTGACCTCGCAGATGCTGATGACGGTGGGCAGTATCATCACGCCCAATACGATGGAGGCGGCCAAGATGCTGAGGCCCGGCCCGCCGAGGAAGTTGCGGATAAAGGGCACAACGAAAAGGATGCCCACAAAACCATAGACCACGGAGGGTATGGCCGCCAACAGCTGTATGGCCGGGCGGAAAATGTTGCGCAGAAAGGGCGGCGCAAACTCCGCGAGGAATATGCTGGTGCAGAGACCTATGGGTACGCCGACGATAGCGGCGCCCAAGGTGACAGAGAGGGTACCGACTATCATGGGGAAGATGCCGTATATATCTTGGCTCGGTGCCCATTTCATGCCGAAAACGAAATTAAGGAGCCCCTCTCGCCCTATACTCGACGCGCCCTGTACGACGATGAATACCGTAATCAACAGAAGTACGGATATGGAGGAAAGGGCAAGCACCAAAAATGCGAGACCCGATAATTTTTCCTTGAATTTCTTCATGCTGCTCTCCCCCGCCCTATTCCGGTATCAAGCCTTCGTGGATCAGGAGCTCCTGTCCGCGGCTCGATAGGATAAAATCTATAAACTGTTTGGCTACGCCGGTGGGCTCCTCGATGGCGGCGAACAGAAAGTGCCGATACAGGCAATATGTACCGTTGATTACGTTCTCCCGCGTGGCCGCCACGCCGTCCAAGCGCAGGGCCTTGACCTGATCATTCACCAAGCCCAATGAAATGAACCCGATTGCGTTTGGGTCGTTCTCCACCAGCATACGCACCGCGCCGTTGCTGGCCTGCACGATGGCCTTGGGACTGATCTCATAGCCCTTGCCTATCACCAACTCCTCGAACGCACTGCGTGTGCCTGAGCCCTCCTCACGCGCGATGATGTGTATCTGCGCATCGCGCCCACCCAACTCACTCCAATTCGTGATCTCGCGGGTGTAGATTTTGCGGATCTCTTCCAAGCTGAGGTCGAACACGGGATTGTCGGGGTGGACGATGATGGCCAGCCCGTCCTTGGCGATCTCGACGACATAGCCGAGCCGTGCCGCTTCCTCGGCCTTCAGGGCGCGGGAGGACATACCAAGCTCAGCCGAACCGTTTTCGGCGGCCATCAGTCCGGCGGCCGAGCCGCCGCCCTGTATATTGATCGCCGCCCCTGCGTCGGGATAGAGACGCTCAAACTCCTCCGCCAATATTTCGGCATAGGGCTGCACCGAGGTGGACCCGGCGATGATGATGGCTGAATTGCCCGCCCCGTTACAAGCGGCAAACATGCCGAAGGCAAGCAGCAGGATCTTAATTATCGCGATTTTTCGTATATGTTTCATAAACACTCTTCCAATCTATCCGAAGCGACCCGTGATGTAATCCTCGGTGCGCTTGTCCGCCGGGCGGGAAAACATCTCGACGGTGGGGGCATATTCCACGAGCCGCCCCACCTTGTCCTCGTCTATCATCATAAAGGCCGCCATATCGGAGACGCGCACGGCCTGCTCCATGTTGTGGGTGACGATCATGATCGTATACTGCTGTGCCAGTTCCTCCATCAACTCCTCCACCTTCATGGTGGACGCAGGATCGAGCGCGCTGCAGGATTCGTCCATTAAGATCACCTCGGGCTGGATGGCCAGCGCGCGCGCGATGCAGAGCCGCTGCTGCTGCCCCACGGGCAGTTCCTGCCCCGGCTTTTTCAGCTGGTCTTTCAATTCATCCCAGAGCGCGACCTGCCGCAAGCTGCGCTCGGCGATCTCATCGAGCTGCGCGCGGCGGCGTATGCCGTGACGCCGCGGGCCCATGGCGAGGTTGTCGTATATGCTCATGGGAAAGAGGTTCGGCTTTTGGAAGACCATGCCGACCCGCCTGCGGAGCAGGACAACATCCGTCGCGTTCCCGTAAATGGGCTCTCCGTCCAAATAAATCTGACCCTCCACCCGGGCGCCGGGTATCAGGTCATTTGCACGGTTGAATAAGCGCAACAGCGAAGATTTGCCACAGCCCGAGGGGCCGATGATGGCGGTGATCGCGCAGGCGGGGATATCCATTGTGATATCCCGCAGCGCGTGATAGGAACCGTAAAAAAGGTCTACGGATTCGGTTTTCAGCTTGGCCTTCTGCCCCGGTGCTTCCACTCTTTTGTTCTCCCCCACTCCCTGTCTGCGTAATGCGACACTATATTTTAGCATATTTGCTTGGGGGAATACAAGGGTTGTGTTGCTATTGTGGTTTATTCCAACCGTTCCGCTCTTTGAAAGCTTTTAATTCATCCTGGTAATTCCATATGTCTGTGATTTCTGCGATATCGTATGTATTGTCGGGATGAAATAAGATTACATAGGAGTTCGTGACATTCCGATCATCATCTTCGGTTTGGAGGAAGAAAATGTGTCGACCATAATCATCCGAAGTTAAATAATCATAATTCCATTCAATATAACTGTCTACGACGTTGCCTTTGTTTGGATAGAATGTATAGTAAACCTCTCGCAACACGCCTATGGGAACCAGTTTCCCCGGTTTGCGCCTGGGTCTGTTCAGCTTTGGATGCCGATTTTTTATGAATTTGCTGTCATCGATGGGCTTATTCCAGTTGTTCTTGACTTTGAGCTCGTCAATTGCTTCTTCGGTCAGAATTTCGCGTGCTTTTTTTACGAGCTGCCGATCTCTTAATTCCTTTTCCAGAACATCTGTCTCTTTCGGCGTCATTGCTTGCGCATCATGCAGCAATTGATCATATTCTTCTTCATAGGCATCGTCCCAAATCTCCTCAAAATCAGGGATTGGATGTACGATAAAACTATAATCGGGATAGTAATATACATTTTTTCTGTCCGACTTCTGCTCTATCAAAATTGCCATCAGCCACTCTCTATTGGGATCCCATCCGGGAGAGTGATAATATACATACATCTTGCGCCCAAAATCGTCCTCTTCCATTTGGAGTATGGTGTTTGGGCCGGTGGTGTTTGAAATGCCCAGCAAGCTATTGATCGCCTGGGTGTGGACGGACGGCCAATCATAATAGGGATCGTAAGTGGCGGAACCATTCATAAACAAAAAAATGATGAGCAGCCAAATGAGCGTCATACAGGTAACAAGAATGATTTTGGGGCCGGGGTTTTTCTTTCGTTCGCGATACATCTTGATCCGCCTTTTCTCTGCAAATTATGAGGATAATTCGCATAAATTCTACTGCTTCGGCCCGCAAAATGCAAGCGCATAATAAAAACCGCCTTGGTGTTAAGCGGTTTTGGTTTCTTTTATGACGGCGGCTTTTAGCTCGCCTGATACAACCCATTCACCATCATATAATCGAAGAGACGTTTGCCGTGCTCCTGCTCCTCTTTTTGGATGTGGTTCAGTGCGTCGCGCATGCCGGTGTCGCGGAATTCGAAGAGACTGGTGTTGTAGGTGCCGGACACGAATTTTTCGGTGGCGAGCAGGTCCTGGCAGAGCATACCGTCCTGTTGTTTTTGCTGCTCGTCGCATTGGCTTTTCTGCGGCTTCGGGGGCTGGGGTTTCTGCTGCCCGGACTGGCCGGGCATGGGGGCTATGCCATCCTGCATTTGTTGCAGGGTCTTGCCGTGGTTCTGTTCCTCCGTGACGATCTCGTTGAAAATTTGGGTCAATTGCGGGTCGTGCGCGCGCTGGGCGGCCTCCTGATATTTCTGCACGCAGAGCTTTTCCTGTGAATGCAAATCTTTCAGGAGCGAAGTTTCCTTTTGTGTCAGTTGCATATATTTTTCCCTTTCTTTGTGGTTCATTACTATTCTGTCTGTTGGGGTAAAATATATGCATGCGCAAATTACGGGGTGCGCTGCGGGATCATAAAGCCTGCATAACTGAATATTTGCGAGACTGCCGGGGTTTGCAGAAAGGCTAAAAACTCGCGCGCGGCTTCCTCATACTCCGTGATTTTCAGCACGGCGGCGGGATAGAGCGCGGGCGTTTGCAACAGTTCCGTCGATGCGAAATCGATGATAGTCAACCCGGCACTGAGCGCGTCCGTGGCATACACGATGCCGCATTCCACCACACCCTCCATAACCCAGGTCGTCACTTCCTTGGCATTGCTGCCATAGGTGGTTTTCATAAAGAGCGCATCATCCCAGATACACAGGTTGGTCAAAAGCTCCTGGGCATACTGCCCCACGGGTACATCCGCGTTGCCGATGGCCAGGCTCTTACACTCGGCGATATCGGCGAAGCTTTGGATATTTCCCGGGTTGCCCGCCGGTACCACCAGCACGACCTTGTTTTCGACCAAATTGATGCGGGAATCGGACAAAATCCCGCTGCCCGGCGCATCCATTTGCTTTTGCGCGGCGGAGATGAAGATATCCGCATAAGCACCTTCGTTTAACCGGGTCAGCAGGGTGCCCGAGCTGTCAAAATCGAAAATCAGGGTCACGTTCGGCGCGATTTTCCTATACACTTCCGCGATTTCTTCCAATACCTCGGTCATACTGGCGGCGGCGAAGATTGTCAATTCTATGGCAAGGGGCTCCGGCGTTGGCACAACCGTGGGTTCCGGCGTTGGCGCAGGCGTGGCAGGACTCTCCGTGCGCGTGGGCGGATCGGGCACATCCGGCGCGCCGCAAGCGAACGCGGCAGAGAATAACAGGAAGACGAGCAGCAAGGCCAGGGTTTTTTTCATCGACGGACACTCCTTTTACGTGGAAAATATAACACGCGGCCTGCGCCTTGTCAAATGTTCATTCGATCAGCATCGCATCCCCAAAGCTGAAAAAACGGTATCTTTGCTCGACGGCGTGGGCATAGACGCGGAGCATCTCCTCGCGCCCGGCGAAGGCGGAGATCAGCATGAGGAGCGTGGATTTCGGCAGGTGGAAGTTGGTCAGGAGCGCGTCCGCGCGGCGGAAAATGTAGCCCGGTGTGATGAAAATATCCGTTTCCGCGCTGCCCGCGCGCACGATGCCATCGGCATCCGCCGCGCTCTCCAAGGCGCGCAGGGAGGTCGTTCCCACGCAGACCACGCGCCCGCCGCTATGCGCCGCGCCGTTGATCGTGGCCGCGGCCTGTTCGGAGATTTCATACCACTCGGCGTGCATCTTATGGTCGCGCAGATCCTCCGCTTCCACGGGGCGGAAGGTGCCGAGACCGACGTGCAGGAGTATGTCCGCGATCGCCACGCCCTTTTCTTGAATCTTGCGGAGGGTATCTTCGTCAAAATGCAGGCCCGCGGTCGGCGCGGCGGCGCTGCCGCGTTCCTTTGCGTAGACCGTTTGATAGCGTTCCCGTTCGCTCTCGGGCAGGCTCTCGCGGATATAGGGAGGGAGCGGCAAACTGCCCGCACGGTTCAATACCTCTTCAAATACGCCGCTGTAAATCAGCCGCACGCGCCTGCCCCCATGTAGGGGCAGTTCACCCAACACTTCGGCGGACAGTTCACCGCCAAAGGAGAATACGCGCCCGATGGTCGCGCGGCGAGCGGGCTTGGCAAGCACTTCCCATTCGTCCCCCTCTATGCGCTTTAACAGGAGGAGTTCCATGGCGCCGCCCGTATCGGAACGCTTACCCAACAGGCGGGCGGGGATGACGCGCGTGGTGTTGCGCACCAGCACGTCGTCGGGGCGCAGGGCGTCAATGATATCGGGGAAATGGCCGTCCGTAATGCTTTTATCCGCACGCCTATAGCGCAGTAGCCGCGATGCGGTGCGCGCCGCCGTCGGTCTCTGCGCAATCAGCTCGGGCGGGAGTATATAATCAAAATCCGCCGTCTTCACTGTTTCACCTCGGACGCGTTGCATGCACAGTATAGGCGATAGAAAACGTATTTGACGGGCTTCTTTTCCCGCAACTGTTTGCCGAGCTGCTGCATTGTATGCTGTATATATGTGCTCTGCGCCGCACGGTTCCCGAAGATATGGGCTTCCACTTCCACGGCGGCGGCGGCAAGACCGCAATCGCGCAACTGCTCCATAGAAGCTTGCACGAACTCGGCATAGGTCAGGAAGGGCTCTGCCCGATTGCGGCGGCGCAGACCCCATAACCGCAGAGCATACTCGACGCAACGCCAGTCGTCCGTTATTCCACAGCGCAACTTGCGCCTGCGCAGCAGTAGCACCGCAAGCGCTCCGACGGGCAGGAGCAGGAGCAAAAACAGCCAGGCGGGATTTCCCTTGTCTTTCTCGTTGTTTATATCGTCTTCCCCGTCCTCCGCAGGGTCGTTCGGTTGCGCGCTTGCGCCCGCAACCACGGGCTTGGGCGTCGCGGTCTCGCGCGGGTCGCCCTGGGGCAAGCCGGGGATGACGGTGCTGTCTGTCTGCGGCGTCGGGGCGGGGGTAGGTTCCTCCGTGGGTAATGGGGTCGGTGTTTCGGGATGGAACGCGGGCGGTTCCGGCGACGGTTCCGGCAAGGGCTGTCCGTCCGAATAACCGGGCGCGGTCGGTTCGAAGGGGATCCAGCCTATGCCTTCAAAATACACCTCGCACCAGGCATGCCCTTCCTTCTCCGTGACGATGCTCTCCCCCGTCCTCTTCAGGGCATAGCCCGTAACAAAGCGCGCGGGTATGCCCTGACAGCGCAACAGCACGGTCATTGCCGTGGCAAAATGCACGCAATAGCCCTCTCCCGTGTCTAAAAAATCCTCCACGAAGTCCTGTCCGTGCGGATAGCCGGGGGTCAATGTGTAATGCATATTTTGGGAGAGCCAGCGCTCGATGTTTTTCGCTTTCTGATAGCTGTTCCCCGTCCCCGCATGCTCCCCCGCCGCCCGCCGCACGGGCGTGGGCAATCCGTCGGGGAGCTGGCAATAGACTTCCCGAAGCTCCGCCATCTTCTGCGGATTCTCCCGTAAACTGTCCGCGTTTTCTGTCATCCAATCCGAGAAAGCCTTGCTCTTCACATTGGGAACCCTGCCCGTGATGGTGACCGTGCTATAGATATCGTCGGTGAACAGATCGCCCAGATTGTTGAACACGGGAAAGGGGTTCTCCCCTTGGGCAAAGCGCAGAGCGTCGAAGCGGACGGGTACGGGGATGCTGTGCATAACGGCCAGCGGCGTGATCTGTATCTCATAGTCACGGAAGAAGCCTTCCGGCAGATTCCGCTGCGCGGGCAGATTGTTATCGAAGATTGTGTCGTGCCTGCCCGAAGTCAGCGGGGAAAGCGGATATTGTTGTGTCGTATACGGGCGCTGCCAGCCCCGGCTGGTGTATTCGGTGTATATTTTGCAGCGCAGATTCAGGCTGATATCGGATTTGGCGCGGAATACCGACGCGCTGCCGGGATTGGCCGGGCCGCCGAAACGATAGCCCGTCTGATACAGTTCAAAGTCGGGATAGGCGCTCGTGATGCGGTTGAGTCCCTCAAAGGTCTCCGCGATTTCATCAAACAGTTCCGTGTTGGGGTACTCCTTCACGGCTGCCGTTATGCCGAACGCAACGAGAAAAAGCGCCGCCATTACGCCCAAATACGTGAATATGCCGCGCAGTCTGCCCTTGGCGCGCGCGGAGACCTTGGCGTCCCCATACGCGGGAAACATTAGGAAGATCGATATGCAGGCCAGCACGACCGCCGGAACGTTCGGTGTACCCAAAATATCCGGCGCGGCGACCGCGGAGATCAGCGCGATGGCACAACCTATCAGGCCGCCGGGCAGGCGGCGGAAAATGCGGATCACGCCGACAGCCGCCGTCACCGCGAAGAAGATGTGCGGATAGCCCGGATTGTATCTCCAAAACACGAGGAGGAGCGCGCCCGTCCATACAAAGAAACCGAGGAGGGCAAACCCGCGGTGCAGGCCCTCTAAGAGAGACAGGACAAGGGGCAGTAATATCAGCACCAACACTTCCATCGCGCCGACGGGGACGGAAAACACCTGGGAAAAGGAGATGGCGACCGCAAGCGCGCCGATGCTCTGCGCGGGCCACAGTGCGAGGGCTTCCGTAAATTTTTCCCGAAAGCTTCGGGAAGGCCCGGTCTTATCCATAGCTGCCCACCTCTCCCGCATACAGATTGCCCCTGCCTTCTCTGAACAGATTCGCGTCCGCGTGGAAGGCTGCCACGCGGACAGCCGCGCCGCCCACTTCCAATACATGCAGCGCGTCGGCGGCGCGTCGGGTTAGGTGATGCGTGATATAGCAGAGGGAGACGCCCGTAGGGTTATCCACCAATGTATCGGGCAGGAAGCGCTGCAAGTGGTTCCCCTTTTGCGCCACTTCCGGCAACAGGGTGGCAAAATGCAGCAGTACATTCCGCGCGGCCCCCGGATCCGCCACGCGGAAGCTCTCCTCTTTGCCGTCGCCGTGGAATATCCATACATAGAGCGTGCGATTTTCTGACTCCGCCTGTTTCATGGCGGTGAACGCGTAATCGCCCGCCAGGTCGCTCAATTGCAAGCCATATTGCTTAGACAGGGACTGCGGGACGCGCAGGTCGATCACGAGCGCCGTTTTGCCGCGTATGGTCTCCTCATAATGCGTGGCGGTCAGCTTTTGGCGGCGCATGGTATGCTTCCAATGTATGTTGCGCGTGCTGTCGTTCTCGCGGAAATCGGAGATATCCGCCAACTCTTCGCGGCTCTGCGTGGGGCGCAGTTCCGTCTGCTCCGGCGGGAGGAAGTCCGCGTTCGGAAGCTGGCGGGGTACTATATAAACGGTCGGCGCATCGCTTGCGCCCTTGACGCGCACATGAAAGAGACCAAAGGGTTCCGAGGCGCGTATGCGCAGGCCCTCCGCCCGGTATACGCCGCAGTGGGCGGTATCTATCGGAATCACCAAGCTTTGCGCGCCCTTCGGCGGCAGCATGCAGTTGCCGACCGGCTCGGCACGTCTTCCGGTCGTTTTCGCGCCGGATTGCGGGAGCTGCAGCGGAATCGCGCGGCAATAGGGCAGGCCGGACCCGTTGTTGACTTGCAAGCGTAGCGCCACCTTATCGCCCCTTACGAAAGTGGAATCATCCGATTGAAATTCAAATTTTAGGGAACGGGAAAGTATGATGGCCGCAACGGCGGCAAAGAGCAGCGTTGCAAGCAGGAGCCAGAAGACAAACCAAAACACGCGGCTCTGCGTATACATGCCCAAGCTTGCAACCGACATCATGAGGAATATGAGCGAGAGGAGCCGCCCTTTCACGGCGTGCTATTCCTCTCTGCCCTGCGGGACGGGCATCGCCGCTATGATTTTGCGCAGAACGTCGCGGGGCGTGCGGCCCGCCGCTTTCATTTCGGGCGTCACTTGCAGGCGGTGGCAGAGCGCAACCTCCGCGATATCCTGCACATGCTGCGGGGTGACATATTCATAGCCGCGCACCACAGCCAGGCCTTGCGCCGCCTTCATCAGCAAAAGCGTACCGCGCGGGGACACGCCGCAGCGCAGTTCCTTGCTCTCGCGGGTGGCGTTCGCGATGCGCACGATATATTTGCGCACGGAGTTCGCGATATAGATATCCCTAGTATAGTCCTGGAGCTTCAGAATGTTTTCCGCCGTCACCACGCGCCGCACCGCGACGCTCTTACCGCCGTCGCCGTAGAGGGTCAGGATTTTGAGCTCTTCGGCGGGCGTCGGATAGCCGATGGAGACACGTAGCATGAAGCGATCCATCTGCGCTTCCGGCAGGGGGTATACACCCGATAATTCAATGGGGTTTTGCGTCGCGAGGACCATAAAGGGACGTGGCAGCGGATAGGTCACGCCCTCCACGGTGATTTGGCGCTCCTCCATAGCTTCCAAGAGCGCGGATTGCGTTTTGGCGGTGGCGCGGTTGATTTCATCCGCCAGCACGATCTGCGCGTGCAGGGTGCCGGGCTTGAAGATAAACTCCCCCGTCTTCAAATCGGGGAGTGTATAGCCCGTCACATCCCCCGGCATCAGGTCGGGCGTGAACTGTATGCGGGCAAAGGAACAGCCGACCGCCGAGGCTAGGGCGGACACCATCGAGGTCTTGCCGACGCCCGGCACGTCCTCAATCAAAATATGCCCTTCGCACAGAAGTGCGCAGAGCATTTGGTCTATCACTTCGTCTTTCCCGATTATCGCGCCGTGTATACTTTTGCGCAGATCAGCGATGATTTCATTAACGCTTTGCAACATAGAACCCCAAAATTCAGTATTTGATACGTACCGCGCATATGATACCACAGCCAAACCGATTTCGGGAGCTGCAGTGCATACTATTTATCGCGTTTTTACAATTCGGACAAACGACAGGTTCATTCCTCAGTCGCGCCCTCGGGTTCGTCGGATTCCGCTGCCGATGCTTCCTCTTCCGCGGCGGGCGCCGCTTCCTCCGTTGTTTCGGGCGCTTCATCGGTTTTTTCGGGTGTTTCGTCCTTTTCCGCAAGCGAAGGCAGATCCCAGCGGCGGGACAGGATGATCAACACGATTGCGCCCGCGAACATCGCAAGGCTGATCCACTGGGAGGTGGAGAGTGCGCCCAAAAATCCGCGCTCCACGTCGCCGCGGAATGCCTCAATGACGAAACGCCAGACGGAATAGAGCAGCAAATACATCCCGACGACAAACCCGCGCTTTTTGCGACGCATCAGCAGCAGGGAGAGTACGACGGCGAGCAACACCAGGAACACAGCTTCCATCACCGGCACGGCCAGGCGCCAGGTGCCGCTGATCTCCGACACGGGCAGGTCGGGGTAGCGGATAGACAGGGGATGCAGGGGGCTCAGTTCCATGCCATAGCAACAGCCCGCCAGCAGGCAGCCTATGCGCCCGCCCGCGTGGGCAAGGCAGAATGCCGGCGCGAAATAATCGGTATATTCAAAGAAATGCACTTTTTTGCGCCACGCGCAGATCAGGATGCCCAGAAGACCGCCGATCAGACCGCCATAGAAGACCATGCCCTCGGCCAACAGGCTTAAAACTTCACTAAAATTGGTCGGCCATGCCGGGGGGGAGACGATCCAATAGAGTATCTTCATGCCCGCAAAGCCCAGCAGTATCGCCCAAATCATGCCGTCCAAGGTTTGCTCGGGCTTTAAGGTGGTCTTTTTGCGCAACAGGAAGAGGAGCAGGAAAGTCAACACCGTACCGCACAGGATGCAGGCGCCCATGGCGGGCAGCTGCAAAAAGCCAAGGTCAAAGGTCGGGTGCATAGTTATACCTCCATATGATTCCGATGCGTGATTATATCATATCGGATCATTGTGCGCTACCCATATCGCCGCAAACCATGGAATATATACGAAAAAAAGCAGGTGCAGTGATGAAAAAAGGGGCTGCCGGCGGCCTGAAATCACATTTTGCCGAAACGGCGCGTATTATACAGTATTCGTGGCCCTGCTGCCCGGGGCGCAGGCTGTGAAAAAAAGTAATTGGAGGCAATACTATGATTTTTGGTGGCGATAACCCTATTCTGACCCTGCTGATACTGAGCCTGCTCTTTAATGACGGCTGCGGCTTCTGCGGCGATTCCTGCGACAGCATCATCTGGCTGCTCCTTCTGAGCAGGTGCTTCGGCGGCTTTAACGGTGGCATCACGACCGCATCCGCCGCTGCACACGGCTGCAACTGCGGCTGCGGCTGCCCGAGGTAAAGCGTGCAAAAAGAAATGGGGCGGAAACTCCGCCCCGTTGCTTTTGGTACTGTTTAGGACGCGAGATTAAGAATTATGCGCTCGGATTGAAGGATAAGCGCCCCGGTATCGTTATTATTTATTTTGACAAAGAATTCTATGCTTTCCACGATCGATATACCGTGTTCATCTAACTTATCTTTCGGAAAACTGAGCGATGTAACGGCGGATTTCCCCGCCAGTATGCTCTCGAACAAGAGACCGGGGATCGCGAAGCCATTCACGGAATCATCCTCCGCCGCTACGGTGATGTTCTCGTGACCGCTGTTTTCAATGAGGAACCATACACGGTATCCAACATAATACGGGTCCGCGTCTTTGCTTATCAATGAAATTTTCACGCCCTGTTCCTCTAACAGCACCTGCGAAGTCTTCGGCGCACTTTGCGTGAAGCCCTGCGCCGCATTCGTTTCAATGGTTATAATATCCGTCTTAAAAACATCGCCAAAGTTTTCGGCGTTGAAAACATAAAAGCGCAGTTCCAAGTTTGCTATGGTCGTTATGCCGCATCTCTGCAAGTCCGAGTCAAAGACGGTAAAATCGCAGTTCGCTTTTTTGCCGACGGCCACCGTGTCGGACATGGTGAAATTCACCATATATCCGTTGATCGACGCATCGCGGGTTTGGACCGTGATGGGCTGCCCGCTGTCGTTCTCAATCAGAACGAGGAAATCATAATAACCCTGCTCTCTCCGTACAGACTCGAGTGTCATTTTCACGCCGTCCCGGTCGACCAGCAGACGCTCTTCGACCCAAATCTCCACCGTTTCCGGTGCCTGTGTCGGATCCACGGTTTCGATAAGCGTGTCCGGCGTTACTTCCGTTCCGTTTGGCAACTCGGGCAATTCCACCGCAATCGGCGTTGCGATCGGATCCGGCTCGCCCGATATCGGCGCTTCGCAGGCGGTAGACGAAAGACCGAGCAACAACGCGCAAATCAGCAGCAACGCGAGGGCTTTCCTTTTTGCTTTCATAATATTATCGCAACTCCTTATCGATAGTCTTTATCTGCTGCTTAGAATATAGCAAAGCGTTGCGCAAGTCAATGATTTGCGCAAGTTCCGCATTCCCCTCCTTCGCATTATCTGTTATAATACCCCATACCGATAAAAGGAGGGACGAACTGTGTCCACAAAATATATCTTTGTAACCGGCGGGGTGGTGTCGGGATTGGGCAAGGGCATTACGGCGGCGGCATTGGGGCGACTCTTGAAGGCGCGGGGGCTTTCAGTCAAGTCCATGAAGATGGATCCCTATTTGAATATCGATCCGGGAACCATGAACCCCATGCAGCACGGGGAGGTATTTGTGACCGAGGACGGCGCGGAGACGGACCTCGATTTGGGGCATTACGAGCGCTTTATCGACGAGAACCTATCCGTGCATTCCTCCTGCACCAGTGGGCGCATATACAGTACGGTCTTGCAGAACGAGCGCGAAGGCGTCTATGGCGGTAAGACCGTACAGATTATCCCGCATGTCACGGACGAGATCAAGCGGCGCATCGCGCAGATGGACGGCGCGGATGTCGTGCTCGTGGAGATAGGCGGCACCGTGGGCGATATCGAATCGCAAGCCTTCTTGGAGGCGATACGCCAGTTTGCGCTGGAACGCGGGCGGCGCAACTGTATGTTTATCCATGTGACACTCCTGCCCTATCTTGCCGCAAGCGGCGAATTGAAAACCAAGCCCACGCAACACTCCGTGAAGGAATTACTGCATATGGGCATCAGCCCGGATGTGATTGTCTGCCGCACGGAGCATGCGCTGGACGAGGATATGAAGCAGAAGATTTCCCTCTTCTGCAATGTACCGACCGGTTGCGTGATAGAGAATGCGGATTGCGAGAGTTTGTATGAGGTGCCGCTAGCCTTGGAGAAGCAGGGGCTGGCGGAGATTGTGATTGACCGCCTGTCCATCGTCTGCGGCAGCCCGCAGATTACGGCCTGGTGCGATATGGTGCAGCGGCAGCGCAATCTGAAAGAGAATGTGACTGTCGCGTTAGTTGGGAAATATATAGAGTTGCAAGACGCATATATTTCCGTGGTGGAAAGCCTGCGTCACGCGGGCATACATGAAGACAGAAAAGTAGAGATCCGTTGGATAGACAGCGAAACACTCAAACCCGAAAACCTCAGCACAATCTTTGCGGGTGCGCAGGCCATTGTAGTACCAGGCGGCTTTGGGCAACGGGGCATTGAAGGCAAGATATTGGCGGTGGGCTATGCGCGCACGAAAGCAATCCCCTATCTGGGCCTGTGTTTGGGCATGCAGGTGGCCTGTATTGAGTTTGCCCGCAATGTGTTGGGACTATTGGGCGCGAATTCCACGGAGATGGACCCCGCGGCACCGGATCCCATATTTGATTTGATGCCCGACCAGCGCGGCGTTATACTCGGCGGCACAATGCGTTTGGGGCAGTATCCCTGCGTACTGCGAGCGGGATCAAGAGCGGCGAAGCTGTATGGCACAACCCATATCACGGAGCGCCATCGCCACCGCTACGAGTTCAACAACAATTACCGCGAACGCTTTGAGACGGCGGGTCTGTCCCTCTGCGGCATCTCGCCCGACGGAAACATTGTGGAGATGGTGGAGCTTGCCAATCACCCGTTCTTTATCGCCACACAGGCACACCCGGAGTTCAAGTCCAGACCCGACAGACCGCACCCGTTGTTTGTCGGATTGGTAAGAGCAGCGAAACAACAATAATCGTAGGGACGGATACCCGCCCGCGCTAACCTAAGCGACAAACAGTCGGTACGGGGCGGGGGGACGTTTTCTTTTTTGGAGAAAGAGCGGGAAATAAACTATTCAAGAAATGATGCATTCGTATAAATAGGATTTCCCCCGCTTCCCCACTCGCGCCGCAACGCCCATTTGGTACAATAGATGTAGTGCTCTTTGCGCGGTTGGCTGATTTGTGCGGGCGGCCGTTTTGTAGTCCTTGGTTGTGAATCGGGACGGGAGCTTTTCGGGCAGGAATTGGGCATAGTCGGCGGGCGTCTCGAGGTGGATTTCTTCTGCGAGGGCGACGGGGATGCGGTCACAGCGCGTGGAACCGCGCTTTTTATCCTCGCTCCAACCGTTCAGATAGCGATATTCCTCCACATCGATAAAGGGGATGCAGAGTTTGAGGTTTGGATGCTGCAACAGCTGTTTGATTTTGTAGAGTTCATAGATTGCGTCCGCTATATTGCCTTGGCGGGGGGATTTGCGCTTCTTTGTTATGTCGCCTGTCTGTTCGTCGACCCAGAGCAGCCATTTTGTTTTGGGGAGGGGGTATACGAGCGTGACGAGGGCGTTTGCCAGGAATGCTGTGAGCTTTTTGGTGAGTTTCTCGAAGGAGCGGGTTTGGATTTCGATGATGCCGCTTTCCGTGACGATATCCGCGACGAAGCTGCCCACGCGGATTTCATGGTTGGCGGGGTCGGGGGCGTAGTAATGTTTCAGAACCGCGTGCAGGGTTTTTTCGCCGAGCGTGCCTATGCCGTCTCGGGCGCGCTCGGCGTTGAGGATGGTTTGACAGGCGGTTTGAAAGCGTTCCCGGTTCATCGGCTATTCTTTTTCGCGGATCGGCATCAGCAAATCCAACTGAAAGCCTTCTGCAAGCGGGTTGGGCAGTTGCAGGCGGTTTACATAGTTCAGCGATTCCTCTAAGCAACCAAACATGTCTTCGGGACTGCCGCTGCCGTTATAGGCATATTTTTCGCTGCTTTGCAGCCACGCGTCGAGCCAGGCCCATTCCTCGAATGCGCCAAAGGGTATCATGTGCGCAGCATACAGACCGCCTGCAAACTGCTTACGCAGGAGCGGTGCAGGCACTTCCAGCGTCTCCGGGATCGTCACCCACATCTCATAGCCATAGTGGCCCGTCTCGTCCGGGTTGGGCGCGTTGAAACCGTAATGCCGCAGGTCGGGCTTGACGGCGGGCAGATTCGCATCGCGCACAAAGGTCTCGATGACTTCACGGGTATGATTTTCGGGTTCCTCGCCGACATAACGATAGGCCGCGACGAATGATGGCGGCAGGAATACGATGCGGATATCCTTGTCGGTCAGTTTGTTCAGCTTTTCGTCGGCATTGTGCAGTTCTTCCATGGTTTTGTTCTCCTTGCTCTTGATTGGCGGACTGTGCAGGGCATTTACAATGGTCAGCAGACTCTCGTCATCCGGCAGACGCAAACGGTCGCTTTGGATTTGCAGGCGTTCCAGCAGGGTCTGTATGACACTCTTAATCGTGGACAGGGCCGCAATTTCCGTCTCCATCTCGCGAATGCTCTGCTGAAAGACGGCAATCGCGACGGCGGCATCCTCACTTTGCAGAATTTCGGCGATTTGGCGCAACGGGATGCGAAGCTTACGCAACACCACGATTTGCTGTAAGCGCGCAATTGTCTCCACGTCATACATGCGATAGGCAAAATCCGATTTCTTGGTTGAACGGATCAAGCCGATCTGCTCATAGTAGCGAAGCGTTCGCGTCGAGATGTTGAACTGCTTGGAGATTTGGCTGATCGTTTGTAATTCCATGTACACTCCTTTCCAAAACAGAGTATAACGATTGACGCGGCGTCAAAGTCAAGAGGTTAGTGGTTTTGTTCTGCGAAATTTTCATAGTCATTTGGCAGAGGGATATCGAAACGCTCGCACAATGCTTTCACATCACGGTAATCATCCTCGTCCACTTCATATCCGGTATGAAAGGTGACCATTACGTCCGGCGGCGGGCATTTCACCGGATGACCGAGTATGGAACCGCTTCCGGTCAGGTGGCGGGGCTCGTAGACAGTGTCGACACAAGATTGACGCGGTGACATAATAATGATAAAGTAGACCCATAATCACAAGTGCAAGGACGGGTATTATGAGCAGAGAACAACATAGGCATGATATTTCGGATAAGGT
>WREI01000041.1 GCA_009779405.1 Clostridiales bacterium | reverse complement strand
GGGCAACACGGGTGCCATCCAAACGCAGGTTTCGAACAATCCGAACGCCATCGGATACATGTCCTTCTCGGACGTGGATGAGGACATTGTGAAAACCGTTCCCTATGAAGGCGTCGCCATCTCTGTTGCCACCCTGAAAGACGGCAGCTATCAGCTGAAGCGCGAATTCTTCCTCCTTGTAAAGGAAGGTGTAACGCTCTCCGCTGAGGCACAGGCCTTTATCGATTTCGTGCTCGGCGCGGCGGGAAAGCAGATCATTCAGGACAACAAACTTCTGACCATTGATTAAATTTCCCTCCTCAAATGATTGCGGCGCGTTCTCCTTCATGGCGCGCCGCAATTGAAGCGTTCGGAGCAAACATACAATATGGAACAAAACATCTCCATCATCGGCGGCAAAAAGGCAAAATCCGCTGTTGAAAAAACCATGCATATCGTCTTTCTCGTCTGCGGCCTGGCCGCAGTGATTTGCGTTATATGCATGACGCTGTATATGATCGTATCCGGCGGTCCTGCCATTGCCAAGATCGGCGTAACTAAATTCCTGTTCGGGCAGATCTGGAAGCCACAGATCGGCGAATACGGCATTGCACCGATGATACTGTCCAGTATACTCGCCACCTTCTGCGCCATTCTGATCGCGCTGCCCGTGGGCGTTCTGGTCGCGGTATTTCTTGCGAAATTGAGCCCCGGTCGACTTTCCGCAGGTTTGCGTATGATTTTCGATCTGTTGGCGGGCATACCCTCCGTCGTCTACGGGCTTCTCGGGATGATCCTGATCACCCCCCTGCTCTTCCGCTTGCAGGAGCAGATGGGCTTGCCCATGGGCGGGAGCTTGCTTGCGGCTATTATCATTTTAATCATTATGATATTGCCCACCATCATCAGCGTATCCGAAACTGCCATACGTGCCGTCCCCAAACAATATGAGGACGCTTCCCTCGCGCTGGGCACGACAAAGCTGCAAAGCATTTTCCGTGTCACGGTTCCTGCCGCAAAGAGCGGCATTGTCGCAGGTATGGTGCTGGGCGTGGGGCGCGCCATCGGCGAAGCGATGGCGGTCATTATGGTGGCGGGCAATGCCGCCATTATGCCCGAATTCCTGCGCCCCGTCCGGTTTTTGACCACATCCATCCCCTTTGAATGGGACTATTCCAGCGGCCTGCACCGCGAGGCCTTGTACGGGATCGGATTGGTTCTGTTTGTATTTATTATGATCATCAATGTTGTTCTGAACCGCATTTTGAAACAGGGCGCAGGGGATAGGGAGTAGGGCATGGAAACGATTTCAGATAAACTTTCCAACAACCGAAAGATCACCTATAGAAAGCGGCGTCCCTTTGAAAAGATCGTTTACGGTGTGATTTGGCTGCTCGCCATAGCCGTGCTTGCGCTGGTTCTGTATTTTATCGCCACCATTCTGATACGCGGCATCCCCGCCATTTCGTGGACTTTCTTGACCACTGCGTCCAATCCGATCAAGCAAACAACAGGCATATTCCCCAGTATCGCGAACACGCTCTACATTATTTTCTTCACGCTTCTGCTCTCCGTCCCCATTGGCGTGGGCGGCGCGATCTATCTGAACGAATATGCCGCAAACAAACGGCTGGTGCGCATCATTGAATTCGCGACGGAAACCCTCGCGGGCATTCCCTCCATACTTTACGGTGTCTTTGGCTATGTCGCCTTTTGTATTCTTTTCGATTTGAAAGTATCGCTTATAGCAGGTGTCCTTACATTGACCATTATGGTACTGCCCATCATGATACGCACCTCGCAGGAAGCTTTGCGCGCCGTGCCCAAGAGCTACCGCGAGGGCGCGCTCGGCATCGGCGCGACAAAGTGGTATATGGTGCGCACCATACTGTTGCCCTCTTCATTGAAGGGCATCTTAACAGGCATAATCCTCAGCATCGGGCGCATGGTGGGCGAAAGCGCAGCTTTGCTGCTGGTCGCGGGCAACTCGGCCAATTATATGCCACAGGCCAATGTCTTTGCACAGATGGCAGGCTCCGGCTCCACGCTCTCCGTGGAACTCTATACCTATGCCACTTCCCGAGGCAGAAATGACATTGCCTTCGGCATCGCGGCGGTGCTGATTGTGATTGTAATTGCATTGAATCTGTTGACGCGGACAGTTGCGAGAAAGTTGAACAAAAAATGAGCATAAAGATACACACGGCGAACCTGAATCTCCACTACGGAGAAGTGCACGCACTGAAAAACGTCGCCTTGGATGTTGAAAACCGGCAGGTGACCGCATTGATTGGCCCCAGCGGCTGCGGAAAATCTACCTACCTCAAAACGCTGAACCGCATGAACGACACGGTGCAGGGTGTAAGGATTGTAGGGGATGTATTTTTGGATGGCGAAAACGTCTACGGAAGAGGTGTGGACGTAACCATCTTGCGTAAAAAAGTCGGCATGGTGTTTCAGGCGCCCAATCCTTTTCCCATGAGTGTCTACGATAATATCACTTTTGGCCCGCGTATGCACGGCGTGAAAAAGCGGATTGTGTTGGATGAGATTGTAGAGAAAAGCCTAATGGACGCTGCCATTTGGGATGAAGTGAAGGACAGGCTGAAAAAATCCGCGCTCGGGCTTTCGGGCGGGCAGCAGCAGCGGCTCTGCATCGCGCGGGCACTGGCGACACAACCGGAGGTGCTGCTGATGGACGAACCGACCAGCGCGCTGGACCCCATCTCCACATTAAAAATCGAGGAACTGGTAACGAGCCTGAAACAGAAGTACAGCATCGTTATTGTCACCCATAATATGCAGCAGGCGGCGCGTATCTCGGATTACACCGCGTTCTTCCTGCTGGGCGAGCTGATTGAAAGCAACAAAACCGAGACCGTTTTTTCAAGGCCGAAAGACAGGCGCACCGAAGATTATATCACTGGACGCTTCGGATAAAACACTGTAAAATAAAGATACACAAATCTTCTATCGGAGGACAATTTGAGTAAGACCATCTTTATTGTCGAGGACGATGAAAACATCCGCGTGTTGGTGAATATGGCGCTGACTTCCTTTTCCTACGCCGCCGTTGCCTTTGACAACGCAGAGGACGCGCTGGCGGCGACTGCGACCCAAGCGCCTGATATGTTTTTGCTCGATATCATGCTGCCGGGCATAAGCGGCCTGGAAGCGATAAAGCAAATCCGAAATAATTCCAAAACCCGGCATGTGCCTATTATCCTGCTCACGGCAAAGGATACGGAGTTGGACAAGGTTATCGGTCTTGACTGCGGCGCGGATGACTACCTCGCCAAGCCCTTCGGCGTGATGGAATTGGGCGCGCGCATCCGTTCTGTTTTTCGCAGAACAGGGCAAGGCGTCCCTTCGCCTGTAAATGAAATTTTTATTGGAAATTTGTATATCAATCTTGACACCAGGGAGGTGCTTCTGAGTAGCCAACCGCTTGACTTCACCTACAAGGAATATGAGTTGCTCCTGCTGCTCATTCGTGAACGTGGCAGGGTGGTACCACGCGAGGAACTTCTGCAAAAAATATGGGGAGTTGATTTTGTGGGCGAATCCCGCACTTTGGATATCCATATCCGTTCCTTGCGGCAGAAGCTGGGCGACGATGCAGAACATCCCACCTATATCAAAACCGTGCGGAATGTAGGCTATAGATTCATTGGGGAGCAGCAGCAATGAAAAAAGCAATCTATACCCGACTGATGGTGCTGTCCTGCGCAGCGGTTTTGATTTGCAGTCTGGTCGCCGCTATGCTCTATGCCGTTTATACGGAAAATCTGACAAAGGAATGGCTGACAAAGCTTACGTTGTCTGTGGCGGAAAACTACAGCTATGATTCCGATGTGCTTTCCGTATCGAAGGCAGCGGGGAACAACCGAATTACCATCATCGCCCCAGATGGGACGGTATTGGTAGATTCTCAAAGCGATGCCGCCGCAATGGAAAACCATGCGGAGCGGGAGGAGGTCAAATACGCCAAAGAGGGCAGCGTGGCGATTGCCATGCGCACCAGTTCCACCCTGGGGGAAAAGTTTATGTACGCGGCCATCAAAACCGAGGGTGGCAATATATTAAGGCTTGCACACAGCTATTCGGGTGTGTTATCCAACTTGGGGGTTCAACTTCCGGCCATTCTGATTGCGATAGTCGTGGCGCTTGTACTATCGTTGATTTTAGCGGGGAAGTTTTCCAAAGCGGTTACACGGCCATTTGAAAACATGGTAGACGCGCTGTCTGCGCATGAATACGAAAAACTGCGACACGGCAGTTCCCCCTATTATGAGATCGATAAGATTATGCAGGGCTTACAGGAGTTACTGCGGAAAATCACCGAATCGAACGTAAAACTGCAAGAGGAACGCGAAAAGGTTGACTACATCCTGTCCAATATGTCCGAAGGCTTCGTTTTGATAGACAGTAAAAAGGATGTTTTGCTATGCAATCGCAGTGCCAAAGAGTTTTTTTCCTGTGATAGCGATGGTAAGCCTGAAAATATCTATCATCTGACGCGCAGTCAGACTGTCTGTCGCGCCATACAATCTGCAATAGAAAGCCAACAATCCTCAGCCTTTGATTTGGAGCTTGCCGAAAGGCGAATTGTTAATATCTATGTGTCCCCTGCTGAAACAACCGAGCAGGCATTTGGCGCGGCCATACTGCTGGTGGATATGACTGCCGAGAAACGATTGGAGCAGCAAAAGCGCGACTTCTTTTCCAACGCTTCGCATGAACTGAAAACGCCCGTCACTTCCATTTTGGGGTTTTCCGAAATGCTGAATCGGGGACTTGTGACAAGCGAATCTGAAAAAGCTGTCGTTATGGGCAGGATTGAAACCGAGACAAAAAGGTTATCAGAGTTGATTCACGATATCTTGACTATCTCCAAGCTGGAATCGAATAACAGCCATGCCGAACAGACGGATTTCTATTTCAGCGAGGCCATCCGAGAAGCGGTCAGTTCCCTTTCCCCGTTGGCTGAGCAAATCACTGTCGAAATCAACTTGGATTTGGACGATATCCTTATCCGCGCAAACAAACGGCAGTTCTACGAGCTCTGCGTGAATCTGATCGAAAATGCGATCAAATACAACAAGCCGGGTGGCAGGGTGGACATCTCCCTGAAAGCGGAGACAGGAAACGCCACCCTTACCATAACAGATACCGGCATAGGCATTCCGCCCGCATATCAGGCGCGGGTCTTTGAACGCTTCTTTCGCGTGGACTACGGCAGGGATAAAAAAGCGGGCGGCACCGGACTGGGCCTCGCCATCGTCAAGCATATTGTCGGCATATATGGCGGGAAAATATCTTTGCAAAGTGAGAGAGACAAGGGAACGACAATAGTGGTCTCATTGCCCGGAAAAAAATGACCTTGCACTTTGCGAATGAACATGGTATATTCCATTTGCTATAAAAATATAAGGATTTACCATGGAAGAAAACATGCACATCGATCAAATAGAACTTTCCGAGCTCCTGCAAATCCGCCGGGATAAGCTGGCGGCTTTGCAGGAGGGGGGTGCGGATCCCTTTGCCATCACTACCTTTGGGCAGAGCCAGCATGCTGCGGAGGTGTTGGCGGATTTTGATGTGTTTGCGGGGAAGGAAGTGTCCGTAGCCGGGCGCATGCTTTCGCGGCGCATTATGGGCAAGGCGAGCTTCGCGCATGTGCAGGACAAGACCGGCATTTTGCAGTTTTACGCGCGGCGCGAGGATGTGGGCGAGGAAGCTTATGCCGCGTTCAAGCAGATGGATATTGGGGATATTATCGGCGTGGCGGGTACCGTGTTTCAGACGCGCACGGGCGAAACTTCGGTGCACGCTGCAAAGATTACGCTGTTGAGCAAGTCCCTGCGTCCCTTGCCAGAAAAATTCCACGGGCTCAAAGACCCCGAACTGCGCTATCGCCAGCGCTTTGTGGATTTGTTTGTGAACGCCGAGGTGCGGGAGAATTTCTTTAAGCGCAGTGCGATACTCTCCGAGATTCGCGACTTTATGAACGGACGCGGTTTTATCGAGGTGGAGACGCCCGTGCTGAACACGGTCGCTTCCGGCGCGGCGGCGCGGCCCTTTGTGACGCGGCACAATACGCTGGACATCGATATGTATCTGCGCATTGCCACGGAACTGCATTTGAAAATGTGCATAGTCGGCGGTTTGGAGCGGGTGTATGAGATAGGCCGTCTCTTCCGCAACGAGGGCATGGACGCGACCCACAACCCCGAGTTTACGACCATCGAGGCATACCAAGCCTTTACGGACTACAACGGCATGATGGAACTTTGCGAGGAACTGATGGCCGCCTGCTGTCGCAGGGTCTGCGGGGGAACGCGCATCACCTATCAGGGACAGGATATAGACCTGACGCCGCCCTTTGCGCGCGTGACGATGAACGATGCGGTGAAGGGCGTGACGGGAGCCGATTTTATGGGTTGTGCCACGGACGAGGAGGCGCGCGCGTTGGCGAAATCCCTGCATTTGGAACTGAAAGACAAGACCGCCACCCGCGGACAGGTGCTGGCCGCCGCCTTTGACGCGTTTGCGGAGGAGACGCTGGTCCAGCCCACCTTTGTCACGGAGTATCCGGTCGAAATCTCCCCCCTTGCCAAGCGCAAGCCGGGCGACCCCGACGTCACCGAGCGCTTTGAGCTCTTTATCGCGGGGCATGAATACGCGAACGCATTTTCGGAGTTGAACGACCCCATAGACCAGCGGGAGCGCTTTGCGCAACAGGCGCGCGAGCGCGCGAAGGGCGACGCCGAAGCCATGATGGTGGACGAGGACTTTATGCTCGCGTTGGAATACGGCATGCCCCCGACGGGCGGCATCGGCATCGGCATAGACCGCTTGGTGATGCTGCTGACCGACAGCGCGACGATACGGGATGTACTGCTCTTCCCGACGATGAAGCCGAAAGGGAACGGGTAAAACGAATGGACAAGAGACAGTTGGGGCTGTCTCTTTTTTATGAATTGATGTAAAACTGTTGCGCCGCTTTTGCATTTGGAGTATACTCAATTTGGGGTAATGAGACCTTCATATCAGCAGTAAAATTTAAGATAAGTATTGGCACCCTTCCACTATCGTAATGAGGAACGGCACGGACCGTTTATCGTTAATAGACATTAAGCCATGGAGGTGGACGATATGGCAAGATCTTGTTCAAACTGCGACACCCAGCCAAATGGCAAAAGAAAAAACAGGGCTCCGTTTATCTTGCGCGCTATCGCGCTGGTTTTGATGGTGCTCCTCATCTATGGCTGTACGCCCCCGGCAAGAACGCCGGATGCAACAAATCCTCCCGTTGCGGATTTAACCGAATCTCCCGTTGAAAAAAGCGAAACGCCTGTACCCGACACGCCCGAAACATGGGCGGTCTATTGGTATTTGTGCGGCAGCAATTTGGAGTCCGAATACGGGCTCGCTACGGCCGATCTGGTGGAAATGCTGCAGGTCACCCTGCCCGAAAACGTGACCGTCGTCATTGAAACGGGCGGTTCGGAAAGCTGGGACAACGATGTGGTGGATCCGACGATGCTGGAACGCTATGTTTACAGCGGGGACGAATTTACATGGGCCGAATCCATTCCTTTGGCCAGTATGGGCGATCCCGAGACCCTGGCGGCGTTCCTGCGTTACTGCAACGAGAACTATCCCGCCGATAAGCAGGCGCTTATACTCTGGGATCACGGCGGCGGCAGTATATACGGCATGGAATTTGACAGGCTCCACGACAACGATTTTTTGACCTTGCCGGAACTCGGGGCCGCGCTGGCAGCCGCGCCCGCCGCGTCCGGGGCCTATGAGCTGGTCGGCATGGATGCCTGCCTGATGGCGACAGTGGAAGTTGTGGAGGTTCTGCACGGCCATGCGCGCTATCTGGTGGCCTCGCAGGAGATTGAGCCGGGCATAGGCTGGGATTACAGCGGCCTGTTCGGGGCACTGGCGGTGGATCCGGCCATGGACGGTGCGGAATTGGGCAGGGCCATTTGCGACAGCTATTATGCCGCCTGCGTTGCGAAATACGGCGCTGCGAATGAGATCACTCTCTCGGTGACCGATTTGAGCCGCGCCGACGCGCTTTTGGCCGCATATAAGGCCGTGGGCGACGAAGCCTTGCTGATGGCCGTAAAGGAAAAGCATACCTATTTCAGCAAATTCGGGCGGGCGGCCCGCAACGCGCAGGTGTACGGCAAGGGCGACTATGAGATGGTCGATTTGGGCGACTTGCTGGCAAAGGCAGAGTATCTGCTGCCGCAGAGCGGGCAGGCGCTGCGCGACGCGCGCAATGATTGCGTAATCTATCAGGTCAAGGGAAATTACCGCGCGCGGGCGAGCGGGCTGGCCTGCTATTACAACCTGACCGGGGAAGCGGGCTCCACGGCGCGCTACCAAACCCTCGATACTGCCCTGCCGTTCACCTATTACCACGCCTATGCCGCCGGGAGCGTGTTGCCTGACGAAGCCGTGACCTATATTTACGGGCTCGCGGCAGAGCTGGGAGAGCCCGCGCCGCAGATTGATCCGCTGCCCCCCTTGGATGAGATGGGGCTCAGCGGCTTCCCGGTCACCGTCGGCCCAAGCGGTCGCTGGCAGATGGATTTGGGGCCGGACCGAGCTTCCAACATAGCCGCAGTGTTCGTCAAGCTGATGTGGATATCCATGGATGATGACGGCGAAGAAGTGTTCCGCGCATCGTTCGGCACCAACCGCGATTTGACGGCGGATTATACGAACGGCCTGTTCATCGAGGACTTCCGAGATACCTGGGGCAGCATAGACGGCATGAATGTGTATATGGAGCCCATCGATATGGAACCGGGGCGCATCCTGTATGCCGTGCCGATACTGTTGAACAACGAGGAGTATTTCCTGCATGTAGGCTACACCTACGATATCGGCGGCAACGGAGAGTACGAGATACTCGGCGCTTGGAAGGCCGATGACGCGGAGCAGGGCATGGCCAGCAAAACCTTCCGCCAGCTTGCGTTGGGGGACGAGGTGAAGCCACTTCACTATATCATGTTCCAAAACGCCTTCGGCGAGTGGTACATAGACTATCCGCCCTTGCCGATGGGCTTTGCCGTGGTGAGCGAGGACACCCGTTTCTATGACAGAACTGTGGGGAATGGCTATTTCGCGCTGATTTTTGAGATGATCGATTATGCCGGCAATCACTATCAGTCCGGGCAGGCCAGTTTCTTTGTGGAAAACGGCATCGTCACACGCCTGCCGGGTGGCTTCAACTAAGGGAGGTATACGATGAAAAAGCGGATTATCATTTTATTGCTGGCACTGGTATTGCTATGCAGCGCCTGCGCGCAGGGGAGTCCGCGCTTCCGCGCCAGGGATATTGAGGATACGCAGTTGTTGGAAAAGCTGAACGGCAGCGTGCGAATAAACAGCGAAGGGGTGTATACGGTCAAGGTGGGGCAAGCCGTGCATTTCGATCTGTACGAGAAGCAATCCATCCCCTACCGCTGGATCTGGCACATCTCCGACGACAGTTTGGCCGCTTATATTTACAGCGTATACAGGGATGATGCGCAGTCGCGGCCCTTGCCCGGGGGCGACAGTGGGAACCGCTGGTTCTATTTTGAAGCGCTGGCGCCGGGTGAGTGCAGTATCGAAATGCGCTTTGGACGCATTGACGAAGAGGAATATCATGAGACCTGCACCTATACCATTATTATTGTACAAGAATAGGAGCATATATATATGAAAAAGCGGAATCGATTTGTCCGGTCTCTCGCGCTCGTTGCGCTTGCCTTTGCGATGGCGCTGCTTACGGCATGCCTGTCCGGCTTAAGTCAGGAAGAGTGCATGCAAGACTATCGGGAGAGATACGAACAGCGCATCATCGATCACTTTACAGAAAACGAAGAGATTTTTAACAGGATAGCCGAGACCTTACATGCCTATGTCGCCGCCGCGGAGGATATCGAGAGATATTGGACCATTTCATTGGGGAACTATGGATTTCACAACGACAATAACGAAGACGCAAAGTATACGCTTTTTATATCAAAAACGGATGCGGAAAATAATACCGTGCGGGAATACATTGATATTCTGAACGACAGTGCCATCAATATATACGGTTTGACGGAAGCAGAGCTGGACTTGATTTTTATGACAGGCGATTACGGCTCGGATTCCCCTCTGAACAGGTACATGGAGGCCAAGTGCGAATCATTTGGAGTTACCATCCGTTTTCCCTTCGCGCTGCCGCAGATTTACAATAGGGCGGACAGGGTGGAGGCGACGCTGTGGTACACTGCATCGGAAATAAGCGAGGACGACCCGGACAGAATCAACGATCACTGGTATATTTCTTACTATCTCTATTGGTCGCCCGCGATCTGATTGTTACAGACGATTGCATGCCTTCAGCCAATTTACGGTGTCCGTCAGGGTCTCTTCCATGGGGCGGGTGGTATAGCCCAAATCTTGCGTGGCCTTTTCGTGGCTGAAGTTCGCGTTGGTATGCAGGGTGTAAACGGAATACGCGGTAAAGAGGGGCGGCTGCTTTAGGATTTTATAGTACAACTCCGCCAAGGGGGCGGTCGCCTTGACAAACCACGGTGGCAGCACGCGCTTGATTTTCTTCTTGCCCGTTATTTTGTGCAGCAGCTCCAACAGTTCATACACCTCGAAATACTGCCCCGAGAGGATATAGCAGGCGCCGCTTTTGCCGTTTTCGCAACAGGACAAGACCCCGCTTGCAACGTCCCGCGCGTCGACAAAATCGTAACCGCCCTTGGTTGCGCTGGTCAGTCCGCCCTTACAATAATCGATTACAAGCTGGGTGATATGGCCCCGGCCATGGTCGCCCGGACCCACGATGCCCGAGGGATGGATCACGCAGACGTGGTACCCGCGCTTTGCGTAGTCCAGAACGCATTGTGTGGCTTCCGCTTTCGTTTTGGCATACAATCCGTTCACGGCGTCGGGAGAGAAGCGGTCGACCTCTGTAATGCATTGGTTGTCGGGCAATTCGGGGATGGCGTGGACGGAGCTGATATAGATGAGCTTTGGGATGCGGTGCTTCTCACAAAGGGTGACGATGTTCTTTGTTCCGATCACATTGACGTCGTAGACTTTCTGATCGAATTTGGACGCGATGGATACGATCCCCGCGCAGTGGATCAGCGTGACGGGTTGGTTGACGCAGGCGGCGAACAGTTCGGTCAGGCTGTCCGGGTCGCAGATATCCCCGGTGAACACCTGCACATGTTCGCCCTGCGGCGGATATTGTTCGTTCGGCAGGCAGAGGGCGAATACGGTCTTCCCCTGCCCGTTCAGTGCCTGCGTAACGGCGCTGCCCAAATGCCCGGCAGCGCCGGTGACGATATATACATCATGTTCCATAATCGACCTCCTGTATATAATTATTTCATCTTCATCATCCTCGAGAACTTCGCGATGATAATCACCGACACCAAGACGGCGATGATGGCGATGCCTATAAGCAGGGATATCCACCATTGGGACAGGGTTTGCTGTTCCTTTTGCGCCTGCTTCTGCTTTTCCAATTCCTCGTCCGTCGGGATGTTCGGCTCGGCAATGCTCGTGGAGAGTTCCAGATACTCCGTATACTCCTGCCCGGTCGCATCGGTATAGCTGATAATCAGACTGCCCGAAGTATAGCCGTACAGGTTGTTGCGGCTGTTGAGCGTCGTTACGAACATGGATATGATCTTATCCGCGCTGTTCTGCGGCTCGATTTTGCCGAGATAGGCGGTGGCGGCGAGTATGCCGTCCAATTGCACAGAGCACTTCACATTGTAGACAGGCGCGAAGCCCGTGTTGTAGACGGCGATGGGCTGTTCGAAGCTCGTCCCGCTCTCCAAACTTTCTGGCAGTTTGATGCGGTCAAAATCGACGGAGACGGGCTGTGAGACGCGGATGCGGAAGTTTCCCTCCTCCGTGTAGGCGGCGCCGTATTTATCCTCGTAGGTGACGCTTGCGGTGAAGAAATGTTCGCCCGCCAACGCCACGGCTTCCGCCTTCAGTTTGAAGTTGGCGATGGTGAACTCCTCTGTCAGTAGAATGGGTACAAAGAGCGCGTTCATCTCGCCCTCGAAGCTGATTTCACCGTCCAGGGGCGCGAAGGATATGCGTATGTTCTTCGCCTCCCGGTCGCCCACGTTTTCTACATGCAGGGTGACGGAGAACGCCCCGCCCCCATCCACGGCGGACGGGACAATATTGCACTGCGAGATCAACAGCACGGGCTTATGCGCGGCCGCCTGCCCGCCGCCCCCGCCCTGGGAGGGCGGTTTTTTGCCGTCGGTGATGGACAGTTGCAGGGTGAAGCTCTGCTGTGCCTGTTCACCGTTGCTGTCCCTGTAATCGATCACAAACTCCACGGGATAGATGCCGTTGATTCTGCCCGGCGCCAGCGGTATGGTGAGCTGAATCAAAAATACCTCGTGCAGATTCCCGCTTGTATCGTTGACCGTCCGCCTGCTCACCTCGAACTGATAATTGCCGTACACAAAGGGGCCGTCCGTGCGGATGTTCGGCGTAACGCGGAGGATATTGCCCGCGGTGCTGCCGAGCAGGGGCAGCACAAAGGTGGCCACGCCATTCTCGACGGTCGGCATATAGCCATTTTTATAGCTCATCGCCATGCCTTCATAGATCGTCGTTGTGTCGATCACCAGCGGCGCGGTCGTGGGCGGCAGCTCCTCCCCCTCCTCCGCCAAGGCGGGCAAGGGCAGGAGGGTTAATAGAATCAGGCCGATGATGAGGATGCCCCAAATGTGTTTTTTCATGTCTGTATACCTTCCTTTGTGCGGTTTATTATATCATAGTGCGCGCGGTTTGTGTTGTGTCAGTACCCTAAGAATCTGTCGATGGCGCTGCCATCGATGGCGTTGATAGTTAAGAACGAGTAATAATCCAGTGGCTCACTGTCATCCGTCCTGTTCTCGTCGAAGTATTCCAGCACCACTACCCCGTAGAAATCCCAAACCGGAATCAATGTAAATTCATGCAGGGCGCCCTGCTTCCGCACGCGCATAAGGGATAGCTCCACTTTTCGGATGAATATGGTCTTCTGTCTGATTTCCTCCGGTCTCCACAGGGGGATTTGCAGGGAAAGCTGCCTTTCCGCGATTTCTTTGATCACATAATAATCCAGCAGCTTCACATTGTCATTGATGATGGCATCCACCTGCATGGGCGCTATCCATTCCAGGGCGGCCAAACCGTAATCGTCAAACGTGATACAGAGCCGCTCCAGATAGACATCGGGTGCGTAAGTTTCAATTAACTCGCTTTCCCCTCTTTGCGTTCCCTGCCGCTCAGTAAATTCAAAAGCGGTCGGCACTCCGTTTACAGTGCGGGTGAATATGCAATGCCATCCGGCTTTCTGATTTCTGCTGCTCCATGCAGTACCCACATAGGCAAGATCAAAGCTTGGGTCAATCACTTTTGCCAAGGTCATGGCTTGCCGCGCAGCTTCCTCCTTGCTTATATCCAGCATTTTCGCAAGCCCTGCCGACTCATACGTCCATAATTGATATTCTTCCGGGTACTCCCCCCCATCCAAGGGCACCCCAATGCTGATCTTCCCATCCGCATAGGCTTCCAGCATAAGATTGCGTTCGCCCACGCTCCCCGTTGCGGTCGCTATGCGGTATTCCTCGTTGTTGCGGTTTTTCTCAACTCTGAATTTCAGATTTGTCGGTATTTTTTCAACATTTGCAGGCGTTTCGTTGTACAATCGTTTATAGCTGTCGATTTCGTTTTCTATTTTGTTTGCCCAAAAATTGGGGTCGTTGAAATTGGAGGGGTGCTCTCTTTCCTCCTCGAGCTCGGCTGTCAATTGCAGGATTGCCTGCGTGATTTCATCCCGCGTGTAGCCATACGGCACATAGAGCTGCGCTTCCGCGCCGAACACGGCGGCCTTCACCGTGTCCAGATCCTCTTGCGTAAATTCGCGCATGGAAACCTGCGCGACGGGGGCCTTGTCGATTTGCGGTATAACGACTTCCGCGTCGAAGCGCAAGGCGAGCACGTTGGTTTTTGTATCCACTTCGCCTTGCCATTTTTGTGGGAATTGCAGGCTTTCACGCAGCGGCGTGCCTATGGTAGTAGAGGGTGTTTGTCGGATGGCCGCGTCCAGCCTGCCGTCGCCCTTGTTGACGATGATATCGCCGTCAGGGGTGGGCTGGCAGGCGAGGGTTGCGAGGAGGAGGGTTAGGGCGAGGAGAAGGATGAGTATGCGTTTCATTTTGCGGGCTCCTTTGTTGTGTTTGACGGGCGCAACGTCTCCTGCGGAGCCGTTTCATATCCGCCCTTACGGGTTCGTGGGTGTTCACGGACGCGCAATGCGCGCCCCTACGGTTAATCGGTGTCAAACCGGGCGTCCAAATCGATGCGGCTGCCGTCTACGGCGTTGATGGCGATGATTGCGGGCAACAACTGCCCTGTTTTCACCAATTCCAGATTGTTCTCTGTCGTCACCCAAAAGAACCATGTGGGTGTGAGCAGGAAATAGCCGGGCTTGCCGATTGTTTACTTCTGTCCATGTCGCGCCCTCTATGCCGAGGACGTGTGCTATCGCTTGCAGGTCTTCGTTTGTGAATTCGACCAAGCTTGCCGTTGCGGCGGGCAGGGCTGTGACAGGCGGCAGTTGCAGGGGGACGTCGGCTTTTATGTTCAGTTTGCCGTTTAGGGCTGTTGTTTCTATAACCCATCTTTCCGGCATGTTCAGCTTGACGAGAAGGGCGTCGTTTGTTTTGGGTTCGTCTTCGGTGTTTGGGGCCGGGGTGGTTTGGATTGCTTGCTCTAAGTGGTTTTTGTTTGGTACGAATTCGCTTGTCGGGGTTGGTTGACAGGCGAGAGTTGGGAGGATTAGGGCGAGGGTGAGGATTGTGGTGAGTATTCGTTTCATGTGTAAGCCCCTTTATTGTGTTGGTGTGTCGCCCGGATGAGGCGGTCGGCGTTACGGGATTGCGCGGGCGAGGCATGCCTCGCCCCTACGGGTTGTCGATATACAGTGGAGGGTTATAATATTTTCATCACGCCCGCGTCCATTTCGCAGACAGTGTCGCAGAGCTCTTCGATATCCTGTATGTTATGGCTGGCCAACAGGATGGTGCGCCCGTCGGTGGCAAGGGAGAGGAACAGCTTGCGCATCTCCGCCACGCCGTGCTTGTCGAGGCCGTTCATCGGCTCGTCGAGGATTAAGAGGCGCGGTTTTTCCATAATCGCCTGCGCAATGCCCAAGCGCTGGCGCATGCCGAGCGAATACTTGCCCACGGGCTTGGGCGAGAGCGGGTCGAGACCGACTTGGCGTATGGTGTCGGCTATTTCTTTTAAGCCTATGCGCCGGTTCAGCGCGGCGAGGATTTCGAGGTTTTTGATGCCCGAGAGCTGGGGCAGGAAACCGGGGGCTTCGATGATCAGGCCGAGGTCGGGCGGGAAGTCGACGTCACGGCCCACGCGGCGGCCATGTACCTCTGCGTAGCCCTCGGTGGGCTGCAAAAAGCCGCAGATGCATTTGAACATGACCGTTTTGCCCGAGCCGTTGTTGCCTACGATGCCGTGGATGCGGCCCGCGGCGAAGTCGTGGGTGACGTGGGAGAGGACAGTGTCCTGGCCGAAAACTTTGGTTAGGTTGTTTAGGGATATGGCGGCTTGCATTATGTATTCTCCGTTCCGATGAAATTGAAACTATATTTCCGCATCGCGAGTTGTATACCGATAAACAGAACCACAATCAGCCCCCCGAAGATGGCGTAGGTCATCCAGAGCTTGGGCAGGAGGTCGTAGCCGAAGTTGTGCATGTGATAGGTGGCGTGGTTCAATGGCGAGAGCCAGCCTGTGGCGACATTCGCCTTGTAGGTCAGCTCTTTTGGCAGGTCGAAAAGCTGGGTGAAGAGCTGTGGATTGAGGAGGAAGCCGTATAGCGAGAACGCGAAGCCGCCGACTATGCCTGCGCTGCGCCCGCGCTTGATGTTCAGGAAGAGCATGAAACAGGCCATCAGGAGGGTGTAGAGAAGCATCAATAGAAATATGACGCCGCCGCTCTGGAAGGGGCGGGACATTTCCAGCACTTTGACCAGAGCGGGCAGCGCGATGGCCTTGCCCGCGCCCGAATAGCCGAGTATGGCGGCGGTTTCGCTCCAGAGGTTGCCGATAAAGCTGTTTTGCATACAGATGAGGGTGGTGGAGATAAGGATAAAGGCCATGTACAGCGCGGTGGTCAGGATGACATAGACGAGCTGCCCCCAGGCCCAGGTGCTGCGCTTCATGCGGGAGAGGAAATAGGGCGCGCCCGCGCCGAGGAAGGGCATGTCGACGAAGAGGAGGATGAGCAGCAGGGAGATAAGGAGGACGGAGTTCGCGTCGCCGAAAGTCCACACAAACGGCTCGAACGCCTGCATGGTTGTACCCATATCGTAAGCGAAACGGGCGGCCTTGTCCGAGAGCAGAAAGCAGAGGATAAAGGCCAGCGCGAAGGTGAGAAAGATGCGCGTGTTGCCCCGCCACATGCGAAAGTTATAGCGCGCGACGGAGCCGATTTGGCGCAATTCGCGCAGGGGGCGCCATTCCTTGCGCGGTTTGAAGGGTTTGTCCGCCTTGATTTTGCGCGGCGGGAAGAGGGAGCGTATGGTCTTCCGCGCATTGTCGTCCCGCAGATGCCGCTGCCCGATGATATAAAAGAGCAGCAGGAACACCATCACCAGCATGAATAGCGTCAGCGCGGCGCTCTTGCCCTCCAAGGGGAAGGCTCCCTGCATGGTCAGGTAGTTCTTGGGGTTGAGCATAAAGGCCGCGCGGAAATAGCGCTCCTGCATAATCACGAGCACGTAATAGAGAATGAAGGGCGATGCATAGGCGAGGAAAGCGTTCATGGTGAGCGTGGATAGCAGCAGCCCGACGCTTGCCCACAGCGCGCCCGAGAGGAAGAGCAGGAGCAGCGAAAACCCAATCTCCCCCATGCGCGAGGGGATGGCGAAGTCCACATAGATTTCCATTGGCGAAAAGATAAGCGTGAAGAGCAGGAAGCCCAGCAGCGCGCCGCCCAAGATGGCCAGCCCGCCGGAGAGCGCGCAGGAGACGCTCTTGCCGACGAGGTAGCGCGTGGTCGTGGTGCGCGGCAGGCACTGCTTCAGGTAACCGCTCTTCACATCCTCCACAAAGGCGGCGGCGAACGGGATGGCCGCCAGCAGCGGTACGACGAGGAGTATAATGTCGCTGCGTAGGGCGGTCTGAAACAGATCCTCATGGAAGCCGTACAACACCGTCGGCCTTTCCATCTTGAACACGGACAGCATTTCGTTCAGCGCGCCGAAGAGCACGCAGAGCGCCATGCCCAGCAGGGCCAGGACGAAACTGCGGCTCAGGATGGCACGGCGCAGGTCGGTTGTGAGGACTGTGAAGCGGGTGCGGGGGGCGTTGGTCAAGGAGTATCACCTCGTTTGTTGCTTCTAAAATCTAAGATATCCGGTATTATAGCAGTTTATCGCGTGCAGGAGGACACAATTGCAGAGTTCCGGTTCCTCATCCATACGAGGCAAGCGCGGTGGTGGGCAGGCTCGGCTCTATATACGCGCCGTCGCGCGCGTCTATGGTGAAGGCAAATGGCAGCGTCACACCGTTTGATTCATTTGTGCCGGAGAAGTGCCATACGGGGATGGAGATGCCGCGGTTCATTTCATTCGGCAGGCTGATCAGCGCGGAGCGCAGCTCTATTCTTTCTATGCGAACCTCTGTCTCCCCACCCGTTCCCACGGCGTATATTTGCTGCAAAAGGGACTCCATACGCTGCAGGACGGAATCAAAGGGCAGGAGCTCCACGTTGTCAACTAAAACCATCGTCTCCGTACCCAAGCCCCATGCGGTGAAATAGCGTATCCCGTTCTCATCCACGACAAAATAGATAAATTCAGGTTCCCATGGCGCGCCGACCACAGGCGGGGCGGAAGAATTTTGCTCTATCGTTATCAGTTGCCGATAAAAGGGCAACCCGTGATTGTTTCTTGAATATTCGACCCTCCACACTTGGGACTGTACCCTGTTGTGCTCAATTAACAGCCCCTTGTCAAAGCTCGTCTGCACATATTCCGAGAGCTCACCCATTTCTGCCAGCGCCGCGTCGCTTATCGCGCGGGCCTGCTCCTTTGTGAAGGAAAACTTTTCCTGTAAGACATTATACCAGTGCCTGTCTTCCTGCGGAACGCTCGACAAATCCTGAAACCAGCTCTCCCACTGATAGCTCGTAGTCTGGCTGTACCAGAACGCCAGGCAGTTTCCCCCACGCATGGTTTGGAAGACACCCCGCCCATCCGCTTTTTCAAACATAAACCATTCACCCCTCGGATAGTCGTTCAAATCCAGCGGAACGGAAACGGCGCTATCCGGCGCTCGGTTGAATTTCTTTTGGGTGTCGGCAAGGCCCTGTTTGCAGTCTTCTATCCAACCTTCCAGTTCCTGCACTTGATCCATCCAACTTGGCGCTGTCTCTGCGTATTTTACCGCAGTGTCATATTGTTCCTGCAACTCCGCCAACGTCTCTTGGATGGCTTTCAACTCTTCCACATAATCCGCCTTAGATTTTTCCAGCATTTTCACCAATTGCGTGTCCCCAGCAATATACTGCGCCCAGCGGCGTATTGTTTCGTCGGATAGCGCTCGCTTTTCAACAAGTGTGACGGCATAACCGCCGTACACAGGTGGAATGTCCACCTCCGCGTCAAAGCGAACCGTTACACCGCTTCTCTTTTCGCCCTCCCGAGTCACACGCTTAGGGGCGTCATACGGTGCAAACGGCACGGACTCGATTTGCAGCAAAGCTTTAATGGCCGGGTTTTTCTCCCCGTCGCCTATATCCCCGGTAACAGGGAACTTGTTTGCGTCGCCCTTGTTGATAATAATGTCTTTTTCCGGCGTGGGCTGACAGGCAAAGCTGCCCAGCAGGAGGAGCAATGCAGTTGCAATAATGAATACTCGCTTCATATGTTTATCCTTTCATCAGTTGTAGATTTATCAACTTCACCTTCACCATATTTGGCAGAGCATGAATGGAGACTATGACTGTCCTTTTTGTACCGATTAAGCTTTCCGTGGCTGCGCTAACGGCAGCCACGGAAAGTATTCAACACTTGTTATACTAATTGCTGATGCTACCCGAGAAAGTGGCATAATCCGTAGGTTCGGTACTCGGTATGCTTGCCTTAATGTTAAGCGGCGCACCCATTGGTACACTAACCGTATATCCGGACGTTTTTATCCCAGTACCGGTGAAGGTTATGAGACCCGTGCATGCATTTGTACCAAAGTATGCGCGAAAGGAAACGCTTTTCGCTCCGTTCGTAATTTTATTGAAGGTAAGCGAACTGACGGTGACGGAGACTTGTGTTTTGGTAACCTCAAGCCCGGCGGCAATCCTCTGGGAAGGACCACCCTTGATGGTCTTACTACTAAACGACGCAGAGTCGGCAAAGGCGGATACGGCAAAAGACAGAGACATAACGAGTGCCAATACGGTGGCAGCGATTTTCTTGGTTTTCATAATGAAACTCCTTAATTTCTATTTTTTGGTTTTGGTTGCTTGGGTTCTGTGTCCTGTTTCTGCAAGCTCATTGCGAAACGCGAATGGAGTCCCAAGCTTTTGCAAAAACAGTTTGTTTTTTTTGTTCAATGCGTTACAATAGGTTTGTCCTTGTGAATGCCCACCGCCCAAAAGCGATGGAGTGACTGCCCTGTCATATTTACAAGGACTATTACTTCCTGCGCACAATCATAGCCCCACTTCCTCAATGTCATAATCGTGCTCAAACCACTCAAGAGCGGCACATCAATGTCGGGAAAACTCTTTCTTTTTCACGCCTTTTCCCCTCCATCATATAGTCAGACTTGTTTTTTCGACGAAATTAGTCGCATAATCTGAAATATTCATAAAGATTTTGCATAAAACAATTCTGAAGTAAGAATTTCATTTCCGTGTTCCATCATGTGGGTGCGGTTGTCATTGCTCGCCGGGTGTATTCACCTCGCGTTCTCAATCAAAATACGATGCCAAAACTATAGTCCCTCTATCATATCGCGCATAATGCGGGGCTCTATATAGCTTCCGTCTATCGCGCTGAAATAGCGGCTGTTGCGGTCAACAAATGTGGTGGCCGCATGAAAATTCCCATCGTCATCGGTATAGGCATTCATGTTGGAACCGCGATACTCATAGCGCACAAACCAGGCCGGGATCAGGCGGCCCACCCACGGATTGTCCTTTACGTTCACCAGCGCGGCGCAAAGCTCTATATGCGTGATGACGATCACCGAATCGTCTATGTTTTCCGCCGCGTAGACGTTGCTCAGCATGAGATAGGCTTCGATGCGTTCCTTCACCTGTTCGAAGGGCAGTAGGGCTATGTTCTGCACCAGTTCCGCTTTATATTGAATCAGGTTACGGATTTCGATATTGATGAGACCCTGCGCATCGATCGCGATAAGCACCGCTTCCTCGCCCCAGGGGGAGCACAGGGTGGGCGGCGGCGCGGTATATCCGCCAGAGCTGAACGTATCAAAATGAAACAGTGTCGGCAATCCGTTCATGCCGTGCGTGAATGTGAAATACCAACCCTTAGAATACAGCTTGTTGTTTTGATAGGTGCACAGTTTCTGCGTGTCCACCAGTTGCAGATCGGTGAGATACAGCTCGTTTAGGATGCTTTCCGCGAGACCCAGGGCATCCTCCCGGCGGAAATCGAATTCTCCGGCGAAGTCTTTCAGGAGTACGCGATCCTCCGCAAACTCGGCCGACAGCTGGTTTTCGCTGAAGAAGGCCAATTCGGCGTCCCGGCCATAGTAGAAATCATTCCCGTTCCTGTTGGCCGCGAACAGGGTATAGCTTCCGTCGTGGTTGTCCGCATGTGCGCGAAAGAATTGCCCGTCCCGTATGTCCGCGAGTGAAAACGCGGGCGGCGTATACGAAACCGGGGCCGCTTCCAACTGCGCGTTGGCATATTCTAACCAGTTTTTATCGGCAGTCGTTGCTTGTTTATCGCCGATTTGTTCCTGATAATCGTGTATGCGCTGCGCCCATTGCATCTTGGTATAGACAGGCTCTCCGATTAAGGCCGCGCCCGGACAGAAAACTTCGACCATGGACAGAAACAGCTCGTCCGAGAAATTGCGCGGGGCAACTTCGTATACGGAATAGGCCGCCGCGTCCGGCACTTGGACAGCGGCCTCGAATTGTATCGTCAGGTTGCCCGTCTTTGATACGGTCGTGCCGTCAAGCGTGTCCGGCGCCTGTATCTTCTCGTGTTCGGAGACGGACTGTAAATCCCTTAAATAATCCTCCGCCTGGCTGTGCACGATGTCCTGCTCCGGCGTGGGCTGGCAGGCGAAGCTGCCGAACAAGAGCAGCAGAGTTAATAATACCAATATGCGTTTCATCAAAACACCTCCTGTTTAGTGATATGTCGTTACCGTGCCGCCGTCAAGGGCGTGGATCAGTATGGTTTGCACTTGCACATAGTCGTTCGAATAGCCTGCGAGCAGCACCCTGTAGGATACGACCCAGACGGGTACGATGAGCGCGTTTTCCGGTTCGTGGCGCACGCTGATGTAGGCGTACTTCAATTCGAGTTTTTCTATGTGCACAGTGCAATGCGAGAACGTGGCGGGCGCGAAGCCCTCGCTGTCCCAATAGGCGTTCTCATAGTAGATTTGCCGGACAATGCGCTCCTTGATTTCATCCATGGGCAATAGCTGCGTGTCGGCGGCGATGGCCTCTATGATCTCCGCCGCGTATTCCCATTCGAATGATTCGACGACCCCCGCTTCGCTGATCGTGAATATCACTGTCTCATTGCCGAGAGACGGGGCATAGGATATCTCGGGCTGCGGCACATCCCCGCGGAAGCCCCGGTACCATTTCATCGTTATGGGAATGCCGCCGCATTCCCGCACAAAGGTCAGGCGGAGGGCGTGCTCGTCATATTTCTCCCCGCCGAGGAGCTCGGGTTCCACGTCGGCCAGCTGCATATCCGTTATGCCGAGCTCGGCCATCACTTGCAGGGCTATTTCCATTGCCGTGCCTGCATCCATTGGGTTTTGCTCCATCTTTTCTAAGTTTTCGCGCGAGAGATTGCGCCACTTTGCGATATCATTGTCGCTGTTCAGTTGCGCGGAACTCTGCATGCTCAGATCGCCCTTATCGCGGCGTTCATACCAGAAGTAGTCACTGTAGAGGCTCGCGGCAATAAATCCCTCTTTCCTCCCATCGCCATACTCCATGCGCAGCCAGATATCGCCCTCGTCGTTATACGCGGGGGTGTCGACATAGTAATTCTCGGGTACCACGTCGGGCGCGTTTTTGAACTTTTCCTCCAACTCCGCGATGTATTCGCGTATCGATTCCGGAGTCTCGCCGTC
>WREI01000040.1 GCA_009779405.1 Clostridiales bacterium | reverse complement strand
GCGCAGGCCGTGTACCATGCCCTCTATACGGGCGAGAAAAACATCGATATTTTGCAGGAAATGACAGGAATTTCGGTCTCGGAATTAAATTCGGTATTGACAGCCATGCAATTCGCGGGAATAATAAGGCAGTCCGCCGGCAGAACCTATGCCTTGGACACATTGCAAGCTACGGTGCTTTTGGATACGTAGAGTTAGGAGAAGGATTTTTTCATGGCAAACAACACATTGGTAATTGTAGAATCGCCCGCGAAGGCCAAGACCATCGCCAAGTTTTTGGGCAAGAACTATGCCGTCACGGCCTGCAACGGGCACGTGCGCGATCTGCCCAAGAGCGTGCTGGGCGTCGACGTGGCGCACGACTTCGCGCCGAAATACCAGACCATGCGCGGCAAGGGCGAGGTGCTGGAGACCATCAAGAAGCAGGCCAAGGAAGCGGATAAGATTTACCTCGCGACCGACCCTGACCGCGAGGGCGAGGCCATCAGCTGGCATTTGGCGCAGGTTTTAAAAATCGACCCGGCGCAGAAGTGCCGCATCGAATTTCACGAGATCACGAAGAACGCGGTGCAGGGCGCGATCAAGAATGTCCGCTCGGTCAATATGGATAAGGTCAACGCGCAGCAGGCGCGGCGGGTGCTCGACAGGCTGATCGGCTATAAGCTGAGCCCCGTGCTCTGGGCCAAAGTGCGTAAGGGACTGTCCGCCGGGCGCGTGCAGTCGGTCGCCACGCGCATCATCTGCGACCGCGAGGAAGAGATTCTGGCCTTTATTCCGCAAGAATATTGGACCATCACCGCGCAGTTCGGTGAGGGCAAGAAAAACAGCTTCACGGCCAAATATTTCGGGCGCAACGGCAAGAAGGCGGAGATTGAAAATAAGGCGCAGGCCGACGAGATACTCGCGCTGATAGACAAACGGCCCTTTACTGTCACCGATATCAAGACCGCGGAAAAGAAGAAGCATCCCGCGCCGCCCTTTACCACCTCGAACTTGCAGCAGGAGGCCTCACGCAAGTTGGGCTTCACCGCCAAGCGCACCATGATGGTCGCCCAGCAGCTCTATGAGGGCGTCAGCGTCGGCAAGCGCGGCGCGACGGGCCTGATCACCTATATCCGTACCGACTCGGTGCGCGTGGCGGGCGAGGCGATAGACGCGGTGCGCGCGCACATTCAGCAGAGCTATGGAAACGCGTATCTGCCCGAGACCGCGAATTTCTATCGCGGGCGCAAGAGTGCGCAGGACGCGCACGAGGCCATACGCCCGACGGATTTGACATTGGAGCCCCGCGCCATACGCGAACACCTGACCGGAGATCAATATAAACTGTATAGATTGGTCTATGAGCGCTTTGTCGCCAGCCAGATGACGGACGCGCTTGTGGAGACCAAGACCGTCACCTTAGACGCCAATACCTGTACCTTCCGCGCGATAGGCAATACGACCCTGTTTCCGGGCTTTACGAAGATCTATACGGAGGGGCAGGACGCCCACGCGGAGGACGAGGGCGAGGGCAGTCTGCCCCGCCTGAGCGTCGGCGAAGTGCATCATGCGACGAAGATTATACCCGAACAGAAGTTTACGCAGGCGCCGCCCCGCTATACGGAGGCGACGCTGGTCAAGGCTTTGGAAGAACAGGGCATAGGTCGGCCTTCCACCTATGCGCCGACCATCTCGACGATTGTCGACAGGGGCTATGTCGCCCGCGAGAAGAAGTCGCTCTATCCCACCGAACTGGGCTTTATCGTCACCAAGCTGATGAAGGAGAACTTTACCGATATCGTGAACGTGCAGTTCACGGCAGCGATGGAGGACAAATTGGACACCGTGGAGGAGGGCAGCACCGCCTGGGTCGCATTGGTCGCCGAGTTTTACGGACCCTTTGAACTAACCATCAAGAAGGCGCAGACCGAGCTGGAACGCGTGAAGATGGAGGACAGGGTATCCGAGATCCCCTGCGACAAGTGCGGCGCGCTCTTGGTCTATAAGATGGGCCGCTACGGCGAGTTCTTGGCCTGCCCCAATTATCCCGACTGCAAGACCACCAAGCCCATTCTGGACAAGGTGGGCGTGTCCTGCCCCAAATGCGGCGGCGAAGTCGTCAAGCGCCGAAGCAAGCGGGGCAAGACCTTCTTTGGCTGTGAGAAATATCCCGAATGCGATTATGTCAGCTGGGATAAGCCCGTCGCCACGCCCTGCCCTCAATGTGGCGCGCAGATGGTACAGAAGATAGGCCAGCACGGCAGCTATGTACAGTGTACGAGCGAGACCTGTAAGCATATTCTGCGGCGCGAAAAGAAAGCGGATAAGGGTGACGAATAGCCCCGTCAAGGTCATAGGCGCGGGACTGGCGGGCTGTGAAGCGGCCTGGCAGCTGGCACAGCGCGGTTTTTCGGTAGAGCTCACCGATATGAAACCGCATAAATATACACTCGCGCATAAATATGCAGCTTTTGCCGAGTTGGTTTGCAGCAATTCCCTGCGCTCCGACCGCTTGGAAAACGCGGTCGGCCTGCTGAAAGAAGAGATGCGCAGGCTCGGGTCGCTGATCATGCGCGTTGCAGACGAGACCCGCGTCCCCGCGGGCGGCGCGCTGGCGGTGGACAGGGAGGGCTTTGCCCGAAGCGTGACGGCGGCGCTCACAAATCATCCGAACATACAAATCGTTTCCCGTGAAGTCACAGTTTTGCCCAAATCCCCTGCTATCATTGCGACGGGACCGTTGACGAGTGACGCGCTCTGTGCGGATATCGCAGAAAAGCTGGGGCAGCCCCTGCATTTCTACGACGCCGCCGCGCCGATTGTCACGGCGGATTCGCTGGATTATACCAAGGTCTATGCCGCATCCCGCTATGGGCGTGGCGAAGACTACCTGAACTGCCCCATGACGCGGGAGGAATATTTCGCGTTCTACCACGCGCTGGTCGCGGCGGAGACCGCGTCATTGCATGACTTTGAGACCCCGCGCGTGTTTGAGGGCTGCATGCCCGTGGAAGTGATGGCAAAGCGGGGAGAGCGAACGCTTGCCTTCGGGCCGATGAAGCCCGTGGGCTTGGAGCGGGAGGGCGCGCGGCCCTATGCCGTGGTGCAATTGCGCCGCGACAACGCAGACGGGACCCTATACAACATCGTCGGCTTTCAGACCAACCTGTGCTTCGCGGAACAGCGGCGCGTCTTCGGCATGATACCAGGCTTGGAAAACGCGGAGTACGCGCGCTACGGCGTGATGCACCGCAATACCTTCCTGCCCTCGCCGAAACTGTTGCGCCCCGATTTTCAACTGCGCGATATGCCGGGCATCTTCTTTGCCGGGCAGATTACGGGCGTGGAGGGCTATGTGGAATCCGCGGCGAGCGGGCTTGCGGCGGGCATCCATATGGCCAGGCAAATCGGAGATTTGCCCCCCATCAGCTTCTCCCGCCGCACGGTCATCGGTTCCCTCGGACACTATGTCGCGGAATACCCGGGCCGCGATTTCCAGCCCATGAACGCCGCTTTCGGCTTGATGGAACCCTTGGAGCGGCATACACGGAATAAGAAGGAGCGGTATGCGGCCATTGCCACGCGCGCAATCGCTGAAATTGAATACTTAACAAGGAGTACAACATGGAGATAAAGGGCACAACCATCGTCTGCGTGCGGCGCGGGGAGCAATGCGCCATTGCGGGGGACGGGCAGGTTACTATGGGGAACAGCGTCGTCTTGAAGGCGACGGCGAAGAAGGTGCGGCGTTTGCACGGGGGCTCGGTTGTGACGGGCTTTGCGGGTTCCGTGGCCGACGCGTTTACGCTCTGCGAACGTTTTGAACAGAAGCTCGATATGCACGGCGGGTCATTGGGCCGCGCGGCGGTCGCGCTGGCGCAGGATTGGCGCAGTGATAAAGTGATGCGCCACTTGGAGGCCATGCTGATCGTCGCGGACAAGAAGGAGACCTATGTGCTCTCCGGTACGGGCGAAGTGATAGAGCCGGACGAGGGCGTTTGCGCCATCGGCTCCGGCGGCAATTTCGCGCTCGCCGCCGCCAAGGCTTTGGTGCAAAATACCGAGCTGAGCGCGCGGGAGATTGCAACGACTGCCCTGCGCATCGCGAGCGAAATCTGCGTGTTCACCAACGGCAATGTGATCGTCGAGGAGGTTTGATTTATGTTGACACCGCGTCAAATTGTGGATGCATTGGACGCCTATATCATCGGGCAGACGGACGCCAAGCGCGCCGTCGCCGTCGCGCTGCGCAACCGCTATCGCCGCAGCAGGCTCACGCCCGAACTGCGCGATGAGATCACGCCCAAGAACATTCTGATGATGGGACCTACGGGCGTCGGCAAAACCGAGATCGCCCGCCGTCTGGCCAAGCTGGTGGACGCGCCCTTTGTCAAGGTGGAGGCCACGAAGTTTACGGAAGTCGGCTATGTGGGTCGCGATGTGGAGTCCATGGTGCGCGATCTGGTGGAGGAATCCATACGCCTGATCAAGAACCGCAAGATGAAGGAGATTCAGCTCATTGCCGCCGCCGCCGCTGAGCAGAGACTGGCCGATCTGCTGATGCCGCAAAAGCGCAGGAAAGCGGAGAAACAGCCCAACCCACTGCAACTGCTGCTGGGGGGCGCGCAGGGCGCCGCTCCCGAACAGGAGACGCCCTTGTCGCAGGAGGAGATGGAGAAGGCGGACGAGAAGCGCCGTGCCATTTTGGAGAAACTGCGCCGCGGTGAGTTGGAAAACGAGACGGTCGAAGTCGAAATTCAGGAGCGCGAGCCGAACGCGATGTTCGCCATCGGCGTCGACGTCAATTTACAGGATATGATGGGAGAACTGCTCCCCAAAAAGCGCAAGCGCCGCAAGATGAGCGTCGCGTCCGCGCGGCGTATATTGGTGCAACAGGAGAGCGAGCGCCGCGTCAATATGGACGAGGTGTACCAGGAGGCGGTCGAGAGCGCGGAACAGCACGGGATCGTGTTCATCGACGAGATAGACAAGATCTGCGGCAGCACGACGCGGCACGGGCCCGACGTCTCCCGCGAAGGCGTGCAGAGGGATATACTGCCCATCGTGGAGGGCAGCACCGTACAGACCAAGTATGGGCCTGTGAAGACGGATTTCATGCTCTTTATCGCGGCAGGTGCCTTTCACATCTCCAAGGTGACCGATCTCATCCCCGAATTGCAGGGGCGCTTCCCCATACGCGTGAAGTTGGACGCCCTGAGCGAGACGGATTTCTATCAGATACTCACCCAACCGCAAAACGCCGTCACGAAGCAATACACCGCCTTATTGGGCGCGGATAACGTACAGTTGAGCTTTACGGACGCCGCACTGCGCAAGGTCGCGTCCGTATCCCACGCCATGAATGAGGGCAGTGAGAATATCGGAGCACGCAGGCTGCATACAGTGATGGAGGAGCTGCTTTCTGATATCTCCTTCCACGCGGGCGGCGATCATCCGCAGATAGAGCTTGCCATAGACGAACATTACGTAGAAGAGCACCTCGCAAGGGAGATTTCGGAAAACAGCATTCACAAATACATTCTGTAGTGCAGGCGAGGGTCTTTCTCTCCCTGCGGAAAGGAAGACCTGTGAAGCGTTGCTTTTTGTATCTTTTGCTTGCCCTCCTGACCTTTTTTTGCGGCTGCGCGTTTCCCCCCGCGTTGGATTTGGTATATTTGCCCGTTTTTGAGGTTGTCGTGGACAGCCCCCCGCCCACGCCGCCGCCCACGCCCCTGCCCCTGCCCACGCCCGATCATACGCCCGAGCCCAGTCCCGAACCCGCCGCCGTTCCGGCCCTGCATACCTATGCGAACGCGGTGCGCGTCACGGAGACGGACTTGAATTTGGCGGCGCGCGTGGCGTATTGGGAGATGCGGGGTAAGGGCGAATACGCCTACCGCGCCGTCCTCAGCGTCATATACAACCGCTGCATGGCCACCAATTGGGGCGACGGCGTGACATCCATCCCCGAAGTGGTCTACCATCCCGGACAATTTTCCGTCGTCAACAAAAAGCCATTCCGAACCACCGAGCCGCCCGCGGAGATCATCGAATACGCGCGCGACATATTCTGCAACGGCAATATCAGCATCCCGTACAATGTGATGTTCTTTGGGTGGAGCGGTCTCATATCCAAGAAGTGGGGCGGACGCAGAATGTATAAGGAAATAGGCGGCGACTACTTCTTCTATGGTCCCACGGGGGATTATCGACCCCCGGAAAAACCGAAACCGTAGTTCAGTTGATATTGCGAACTCGCTATCTTTGTGTTATTATACGGTAGCGAGGTATGAGATGCGGAGTATGACAGGTTACGGGCGGGGCGCGGCGGCTCTTGCGGGCCGCGAACTGACCGTGGAATTGAAGAGCGTGAACCACCGCTTTTTAGATTTGGGACTGAAATTGCCACGCGCCGTGGCGCACGCGGAGGATTTGTTCCGCGCAAAGATCGGCGAAGTTTTGGCGCGCGGGCATGTGGACGTCTTTGTGCGCTATGCCAATTTCCGCGCCGACGCGCGCACCGTACAGGTGGATACGGCTCTGCTGGCCGCCTATATAGCTGCCACGCGAGACGCGAACGGCGCGCTGGGTTTGGAAGACGATTTGACCCTCACCGCCGCATTGCGTTTGCCCGACGTGACGAGCATCGTGCTTGCGGACGAGGACGCCGACGCCGTGTCCGTTTTGGCCGCAGACGCGCTCGGACAGGCGCTGACGGCTTTGATTGCGATGCGGAGTGCGGAGGGGCTGCGCCTGCAGGCGGACCTGGCTCTGCGCTTTGCCCTGCTGGGCGAGATTCTGGAGAACGTGCGCGCGCAGGCGATAACCGTTGTGCCGAACTATAAGGCCAAATTGGACGCGCGGATCGCGGAACTGACGGGGGATCTGCCCGTAGACCCGGTGCGTTTGGCCACGGAGGTCGCGCTGCTGTCCGATCGTGCCAGTGTCGACGAGGAAATGACGCGTATCTCCGTGCATCTTTCGCACGCGGACGAGCTCCTGTACGCACAGGAGCCGGTCGGGCGCAAATTGGATTTTCTGGTGCAGGAATTGAACCGCGAGTTCAATACCATCGGCAGTAAGGCGAACGATTCAGCGTTGACCGCGCAGGTACTGCTTGCCAAGGCGGAGATCGAAAAAATCCGCGAGCAAGTGCAGAATATTGAATAGAGTTGGAGTTGCGATGAAGCCATACGGGGAAGGTTTGTTATTGGTCGTTTCGGGGCCGGCGGGGGTTGGCAAGGGTACCATCAATGCCGCGCTGATGCAGCGGAATCCCGAGGTGAAGATGTCCGTTTCCGCCACGACGCGCGCGCCGCGGCCCGGGGAATTGGCCGGGGTGCACTACTTCTTCAAATCGGAAGCGGAGTTCCGCCGCATGATTGAAGAAGGCGCGTTTCTGGAATGGATGCATGTGTTCAAGCTTCACTATTACGGCACGCCGAAGAGCTTTGTGGAGGAGCAACTGGCACAGGGCAACAGCGTCGTGTTGGAGATTGACGTCGAGGGCGCGATGAAGGTACGCGAGAGCTACCCCGGTGCGGTGCTGGTATTCATCGCCCCGCCCACCATGGCGGATTTGAAAACTCGCCTGATCGGGCGCGGCACGGAGACCGCTGAGGTGATCGAAAAGCGCTTCCAGATCGCCGTGCGCGAGATGGAATATATGGAGAAATACGATTATGTGGTCATCAACCGCATACCCGAGCAGGCCGTGGCGCATATGGAGGCCATCATCACCGCCGAAAAGTGCAGGCCCGCGCGTATGCCCAAAACGAAAACAGAGCAAATGGGAGGAAAGAAACTATGATCAACACACCGAGCATCAACGATTTGAATAAAGCAGTCGAATCCCGCTACCAACTGGTGACGGCAGTCGCCGCGCGAGCGCGGCAACTGCCGGACGGCGGCGAGGAATTGCAGGGCAAGAAGCCCGTGACCTTTGCGGTCGAGGAAATCAGTAAGGGCTATGTCGTCATAGCCCCGCAGAAAGGGCAGTAAGAGCAATCGTGTTTGCGCAGGTTGTAGTGGACATCGCGCACAGCGCGGTGGGGCGTCCGTATACGTACGCTGTTCCCGATCACCTGTGCGTGGAGGCGGGACAGCGTGTCCTGGTACCCTTCGGCGCGGGTAACCGCGCGACCGAAGGCTTTGTCGTCTCCCTGACTGCCGCATGTGATACCCCCTGCAAAGAAATATTGCGGGCGCTGGATCCCTATCCCGCCATCCACGCAGACCAGCTCGCGCTGGCGCTTTGGATTGCCGAGACCTACCGCTGCCTGCACTTGGACGCGCTGCGCCTGATGGTGCCGCCGCTGTTGCGCGGCACGGACAACAAGGTCAAACATGAGAAGTTTTTATGTTTGACGGCGGGTGTCGATGCCGACGCGTCGGAGATAGGCCTGCGCTCCCCCGTGCAGCGGGAGATCCTGCGCTTTGCCGCAGGGCGCGGGCAGGCCTTTCCCAAGAAGGAATTGTTGGATTTTCTGCCGGATTGCAACTCCGCCCTTGCCGCCCTCCTGAAAAAAGGGATATTGCGCGAGGACGCGCGGGAATTGTACCGCGATCCAATAGGCGACAGGGCCGCGACGACGGCGCCAAGCCTGACCGCGGCACAGCGCGAAGCGGTACGCATCGTTTGCGAGGAACTGCGGAGCGGGGAGACGGCTCTGCTGCACGGGGTGACGGGCAGCGGCAAGACCGAGGTATACCTTGCCTGCATCGACGACTGCCTGCAAAGGGGGCAGACCGCCATTGTGCTGGTGCCCGAGATTGCCCTGACCCCACAGACCGTCGCCCGCTTTTGCGGTCGCTTCGGCACCCGGGTGGCCGTTCTGCACAGCCGTCTCTCCCCCGGCGAGCGCTTCGATGAATGGCGGCGCATACGCGCGGGGACGGCGCGGGTTATCGTCGGCGCGCGGAGCGCGGTGTTCGCCCCGGCGCGGAATTTGGGCCTGATCGTTATGGACGAGGAACACGAGACCAGCTATCAGAGCGAAAAGAGCCCGCGCTATCACGCGCTCGAGGTGGCGCGGCAGCGGGTGCAGATCTGCGGTGCACGCCTGTTGCTTGGCAGTGCCACGCCGAGTTTGACTACCTATTCCCGTGCCGTTATAGCCAAGAACTATCGGCTCCTGCGCTTGGACGAGCGCGTGGTGGCGCTGTCCATGCCCGAGGTATACGTGGCGGATATGCGCGCGGAACTGGCGGCGGGCAATACCTCCGTGTTCTCCCGGGCGCTGGCGGACGCGCTGACGGAAACTTTGGGGCGCGGAGAGCAGGCCATGCTCTTTCTGAATCGGCGGGGCTATGCGACCTTTGTATCCTGCCGCGCCTGCGGGGCGGTGCTGACCTGTCCCAACTGCGATGTGAGTCTGACGCATCATAAGCTCGAAAACCGCATGCGCTGCCACTATTGCAACGCGAACGCGCCCCTGCCGTCGCGCTGCCCAAGTTGCAACAGCCCGCATTTGAAGAGTTTTGGCGTCGGTACCCAGCAGGTGCAGGAGCAGTTTGAAAAACAGTTCCCGCAGATTGCGGTGGCGCGTATGGATTCCGACACGGTGACGGAAAAGGGCGCGTATGAGCGCGTGCTCGGGGATTTTCGCGACGGGAAGACGCAGTTGCTCATAGGCACGCAGATGATCGCCAAGGGACACGACTTCCCGAATGTGACGCTGGTGGGGGTTGTGGCGGCGGATACGACCCTGAACCTGCCCAACTACCTCTCCCGCGAGCGTACCTTTCAGCTGCTGACCCAGGTGGCGGGGCGCAGTGGGCGGCAGAACCTGCCGGGGCGGGTGATCGTGCAGACCTATAACCCACAGCATCCCGTGATCGGGTTTGCGCAGGCGCAGGACTATGAAGCCTTCTTCCACTATGAGATGATGGAACGGCGCAAATGCTGCCTGCCTCCCTTTTCGGTGTTTGTGCGCCTGCTCTTTACGGGCGAGGACGCGATGAAGCTTTCGGCGCTCTGCACGGACTTTGCCATGGAACTCGAGAAGAAGCTGCTGGCAGTATTGGGAGAAAGCGGCGCGCCCGCGCTGCTCCACCTCTCCGCCGCGCCCGCGCCCGTTGCGCGCATCGCGGGCAAATGCCGACAGCAGGTACTCATTAAGCTCCTGCGCACGAAGCAATTGCGGGACGCGCTCTATTGTATCTATGCCGCCTGCGACGCGTTGGACGCGCGCCTGCGGCCCAACTTAGAAGTCAATCCGACGGAAATGTATTGATATGGAAACGATTGAAAAAAAGAAAAAGCATTCTTGGAAATTCGCCTTCCGCTCCCTGCATGGGTTACGGCGGCGGATGATCCTGTCCGTGCTCTGTATGATGGTTGCGGTCATCATCAACTATCTGCCGCCCATGGTCATACGCTTTACACTTGACTATGTGGTAGGCGGCAAAGCGGACGGATTCCCCGTGCCCTTTTTGCGTCTGCTGGAGAGCTTGGGCGGGCGGAATTTCATACTCGGGCATATCTTCCTCTGCGGCATCGCCTATTTTGTCTGCATGGCCGTCAGCAGCGCCTTCTTCTTCCTGCGCCGCGTGTTTTCGACGAGCGCGGCGGAGGGCATGGCGAAGAATATGCGCGACGCGCTGTATACGCAATTGCACGACGTGCCTTACGACTACCACAAGCATGTGAGCGCGGGCGATATTGTGCAGCGCTGCATATCGGACGTGAACACGGTACGCCGCTTTTTCAGCCTGCAGGTGATGGAGATGGTGCGCACGGTGCTGATGTTCTTTACCGCGTTCATCATTATGATGACCATCGATGTGCCGCTCACCTTGCTGTCGCTCGTGACTTTGCCCGTCCTGTCCGCGGCCAGCTACCTTTATTTCCGCTATGTGAAGAAGTATTTCACTGCTTCCGACGTGGCGGAGGGCGCGCTCTCCACGACCATTCAGGAAAACCTGACGGGGGCGCGGGTGGTGCGCGCCTTCGGTCAGCAGCGTTCGCAGATGGATCTGTTTATGGAGCGCAACCACGACTATAAGCAAAAGACCTCGAAACTGCTGCACATGCTGGGCGTCTATTGGGGCAGCAGCGATACGGTGGGCTTCGTGCAAATCTTCCTGACCCTGCTCTTTGGCGTGCTCTTTGCCGTGCAGGGGCGCCTGAGCGTCGGCGATGTCACGCTATTCATCGCCTATACGGGTATGCTCACCTGGCCCATGCGCCAGTTCGGGCGCATACTGGCCGATATGGGCAAGAGCAGCGTCGCCCTGGGGCGCTTAGACGAGATTATGGACGCCAAGCGGGAGGAGGAACCGGGCGCGGCGCTACTCCCGCCCATGCGCGGCGATATCGTGTTCCGTGACGTATGTTTCGGCTATGACAGCCCCGACGAGGTGTTGAAGGGGCTCAGCTTTACAGTGTGCGCGGGGCAGACCGTAGGCATATTGGGCTCGACCGGATCGGGCAAGAGCAGTCTGGTACAGCTGTTGCTGCGGCTCTACCAAGCCAGCGGCGGGCAGATCACCGTGAACGGTACGGATATCCGGGAGATCGCGGCCCCGCATCTGCGGCGCAATATCAGCTTGGTCGCGCAGGAGCCGTTTCTGTATTCGCGCTCTATTTTGGAGAATATCCGCATGGCCCGGCCCGGCGCGACAGACGAGGAGGTGTTTGCCGCGGCGAGTGCCGCCGCCATACACGAGGATATCACCGAGTTTAAGGAAGGCTATTCAACCGTCGTCGGCGAACGCGGGGTGACGCTCTCGGGCGGGCAGCGGCAGCGGGTCGCCATTGCGCGCGCACTGCTGCAAAACGCGCCCGTGATGATCTTTGACGACTCCATGAGCGCGGTGGATACGGAGACGGATAGGCGCATCCGCGAGGCGCTGCTGCGCGCGGGCGAAAATAAGACCGTGTTCCTGATCTCGCACCGCATCACGACCCTGTACAGGGCGCATATGATATTGGTGCTGGAGGACGGGCGCATCACCGCGCAGGGTACGCACACGGAACTGATGCAGAGAGAGGGACTATACAAGCGCATTGCGGAAATTCAGGATTTCACTGCCCCTGAAACGGAGTAATATATGGAATCATATTTGGAAGAACAGGATTTTTCGGAATCGAAGGTAGATCTGCGCGTTTGGGCGCGGCTCTATCGCTACGCGCTGCGGCATACCGGGCTGCTGATCAGTATTGTTGCCGCCATACTGCTGGTGGCGACGTTGGACGTCTGCTATCCGTTGCTGACGGGCTATGCGGTGGATCACTTTATCACGCCCCGAAGCACAGAGGGGCTGCCGATGTTTTGCGTCGTATATCTGCTCTTTATCGCGGCGCAGGGTATTCTGGTCTATCTCTTTATCGCCCGGTGCGGGAAGATGGAGATGCGCATCGCGTTTGATGTGCGGCGGGATGCCTTTGAGAAGCTGCAAAACCAATCCTTCGCCTACTATGACGGGACGGCCGTGGGCTATCTGATGGCGCGCATGGTCGCCGATATCGCCACGCTCTCGGAGCTGGTCTCCTGGAGCTTTGTCGACGTGGTTTGGGGGCTGGCCTATGCCTGCCTTTGCGTCACCATGCTGCTATCCATGCACTGGAAGCTCGCCCTGATTACGGTGACGGTGCTCGTGCCTCTCTCCATTGCCAGCCACTTCCTGCGCAAAGTGATATTGAAACACCAGCGCGAGGCCAAGAAGCAGAACAGCAAGGTGACGGGCGCGCTGGCCGAGGGGATTATGGGGGCTATGACCTCCAAAATCTTGGTGCGCGAAGAGAGGAACCGCGAGGAGTTTATGGCGCAGACCGATAAACTGCGCCACTCCTATACGCGTTCGCGCCTGTGGAACGCGGTCTTCTTCCCGCTCGTGCTCTCGCTGGGCGCCATTGGCACCAGCCTGGCCCTCTGCTTTGGCACGGAGGGCGTCGTGCGCACCGATTACTTCATCACGGGTATGAGTTTGGGCAACCTGATCACCTTTATCACCTATGCCGCGAACCTCTTTGAACCCATCCAGCAGTTGTCCAATGTCAGCGCCGAGATGCAGGAGGCGCAGGCCTCCGCCGAACGCGTGCTCGTGCTGCTGGCGGCGGAGATCTCCGTGACGGACAGCGCCGAGGTGGCGGAGAAATACGGCGACACCATGCACCCCAAGCGGGAGAACTGGGAGCTGCTGCTCGGCGATATCACCTTTGAGGACGTATCCTTCTCCTATAAGACGGGCGAGCCGATTTTGGAGCATTTCAACCTGCATATCCCGCAGGGGCAGACCGTTGCGCTCGTGGGCGAGACGGGCGCGGGCAAGAGCACCTTGGTCAACCTCATCTGCCGCTTTTATGAGCCGACAGGGGGCCGCATTCTGATAGACGGCATGGACTATAAGGAGCGTTCCCAACTCTGGCTACAATCGCATTTGGGCTATGTGCTCCAAACGCCCCACCTATTTTCGGGTACGATACGCGACAATATCCGCTTCGGCAAGCCGGAAGCGGATCAAGAAAGCGTCTTGTATGCGGCAAAATTGGCCAACGCGCATCCGTTTATCGAGAAGCTGGAAAAGGGCTACGATACGGAGGTCGGCGAGGGCGGCATCCTGCTCTCCACCGGGCAGAAGCAGCTGATTTCGCTGGCGCGCGTGATCTGCGCCGACCCGCGCATCTTTATATTGGACGAGGCGACCAGTTCCGTGGACGCCGAGGCGGAAGCGCTGATTACCGATGCCATTGCCAACGTGCTCGAGGGGCGCAGTTCGGTCGTCGTGGCGCATCGCCTGTCGACCATACGCAACGCGGACTGCATCTATGTGCTCGAGGACGGAAAGATATTGGAGAGCGGTTCGCACGCCGAGTTGCTGGATAAACGCGGCGCGTATCACGGACTCTATATGCGTCAGTTTATGGAGGAAGCGATGCAGCAGGAGATCGGGAAGACGTAAACCAGTTCATTGAACCTATGAGAAAAGAAAATCTCGCGCATCCGAGGATGGGCGAGATTTTTATTGCAATGCTTTTCGGTCAGGGTCTATGGATCTTCGAACAGATCGCCAAAGTCAATCACGGTGGAGCCCTTGCCGAAGTCATCTTCACCCGCACCGCCCTCAAAGGGAGTCGGCGTGGGACCCGGCGTCGCGGTGGGCGCGGGCGCGGGCGTCGGCGTCGTTACGGAGACCGGAATCGGCGTGGAGGTCGGCTGGGGCGTCGCGCTCGGGGGCCTGGGCGTTACATAGACATTGTTTGGCGGGAAGGTCGCACTCGGGCTGCCCGGATCATAGACCGTCGACGGGTTGCCGTTTATATCCAAGCCCACGGTGTCATTCGGGTTCGTCGTGATGACGTTCTCCGGCGGGAAGGTTGCGGTGGGATCCGCGGGATTATAGATGGTGCTCACCTCGCCGTTGATATCGACGCCGACCACGCGAATTTCGGTGGGCAAGTCATCTTCCGATGGGGTTTTCGGACCGCTACAGGCGGCAAATGCAAAGAACAGGGTCGCTGCCAGCAGAACAACTAAAAACTTACGCATTTTATATTCCTCTTTTTGTATTCTTGACGCAAGTATAGCCTATCTCGCGCCTTTGCGCAAGACAGAATGCGCAAACTTGTTGCGACAGGAATGTAAAATGATTTGGACGGCAGGCCTTCTCATCTCATTTTCATCTGAATTGGGCATACTGCATGCATAAGATTCTAATCATCGGAGGGACAGAGTATTTATGCACAATCATACCGCACATAAAACGCACAAACGGGTTGTCGCCATTTGGGGCATAGCGGCTGTCGGCGCTGCCCTTTTGCTTTTCACCGGATGCGCAGGCAAGGTTGCGGGCGCGTCCGAGACCGTGCCGCATACGGAGATACCCGCTCTTGTCGAGGTGCAGCTCCCCTTGCAGACGCCCGCGCCCCTGCGCGCGCAGGAAACCCTGCCGCCCGCCGCGTTGCCCACTACGCCGGAACCGGATGTGCCGACCGATTTTTCAATCGCATTCCCGGACTATGATACAGGCACCGACGCGCTGCACAGTTTCCAAAGCGAGTCCGTGCGCATTGCCGTTACAAAGAATTCCTATAACGGTATCACCTATTTTACGGCGGATATCTGGATTCGAGATATCTCTTCCTTCCAAACGGCGATGGCGCGCGATCGATACCAGGGCGCCGCAGAGGATATGCGTACCATGTCCAAACGGAACAACGCGATCATCGCCATTTCGGGGGATCATTACGATGCGCGCGAGAAGGGGATTGTGATACGCAACGGCCTGCTCTACAGGGACAGCAAGCTCCGCGATGTATGCGTGCTCTACAATGACGGCGTGATGGAGACCTATGCGGCGGACAGCTTTGATCTCGACGCGGCACTCGCGCGCGGCGCATACCAGGCCTGGAGCTTTGGGCCGCGTCTCCTGGACGGGGGGCTGCCCATGACGGAGTTCGACAGCAATGTGTTCACCGAGAACCCGCGCAATGCCATCGGATATTATGAGCCGGGACACTATTGCTTTGTCACGGTGGATGGCAGACAGCCGGGCTATTCCGACGGTATGAATCTGCATGATCTGTCCCTGCTGTTCTATGCGATGGGCTGCGAAAACGCCTACAATCTGGACGGCGGGCAGAGCGCCATGATGGCGTTTGCGCATGAAATCGTGAACCGCCCCTATAAGGGCGGGCGCTCTTCCGGGGATATATTGTTTATTACGGATATTATGAATTGAGTTTCGGCAACCGGACGGCGACGCTTGTTCCCACGCCCGGCTCGCTCTCCACTTCCAAGCTCCCCTTATGGGCATCGACGATCCATTGCACAATGGAGAGACCCAACCCGCTGCCGCTGCGATCCCGCGAGGTATCCGCGCGATAGAAACGTTCGAAAATGTGCGGCAGATCCGCGGGGGCGATGCCAACGCCATCATCCGAAACGACAATACGGACGCCCGCATCGGTCGAGTCGGCGCGCACCCAAACCTGTCCGCCCGGCTTGCCGTATTTGATTGCGTTCTCCACCAGATTCAGCAGCATTTGGGTGATCAGGCTTTGATCCGCCCATAATATCGCGCCCGCCTGCACATCCGCCCACAACCTGATGCCGCGCGCTTCCGCTTCCTGCCCATGCGCTTCCAAAACGGCGTCGACGATGACCGGGAGGGAGAGCGTCTCCCGTTGCAGGCGGTATTTCCCCTCGGTACCCCGGGTCAGCATGAGGAGCTGCGCGATGATGCCGTTCATGCGGCGGCTCTCATGCAGAATCGCGCTGGCCGCCGCACCGATTTGCTCCTCCGCGCCTGCCGCCAAGATGGATTCCGCGCCGGCCTGTATGACCGCCACGGGCGTGCGCAGTTCGTGGGAAGCGTCGGAGGAAAAGCGTTTTTCCTTTATCAAAGTTTGCTCTATTGAATCCAGCATTTCGTTGAAGGTGTCGGCCAGTTCGCCCACCTCATCCGCGCTCTCTATACCTGTGATGCGCTTGGATATATCCCCCCGCCCTATCTCCCCCGCCAATACCGCGATGCGATGCACGGGGCGCAGGGCGCGGCGCGCGATCCATAGGCCGCCTATTATCGTTACGAGAAGACAAACCGGTATGCTCAAGAGCAGGGGCGTTACGCTACGGCGTATGGATTCCGCAACACTGTCAATGGAGGAGCAGATCCGGATGCGCGCACGTACCGCCCCGTCATTATAGAGTTCCCTGTCCCAGCGCAGCCAACGGCTGCCGTCATATTGCTCCTCCGTGAGTTCGCCCGCCCAAGGACGCTCGCAAAACCGGGTTTCTCCGTTTGCTAACAGGAGTTCTCCTTCCGCATCAAACACAACGACCGTGATATCCAGAGGCAGCATCAAGTCCTCTGAGATCACCACCTGCCCGTCCTCAAACTCGACCTCCGTTTCGACCAGAGTCATCAGTGCCTGCACGCGGAGTTTTTCCCGATCCAGCAGGGCGGTTTCAATGCTCCGCACCACCACGGGCAAGAATACGGCCAGCAGCAGCGTGGTCAGCAGGGTATACCAGAGCATCATTTTTGTGCGAATTTTGAGTTTTTTTAACATGGCTCTTTTCTCAAAACATAGCCTATGCCACGCACCGTTTGAATGAGTTTGCGGGGATAGGGTTTATCCATCTTGTTACGGAGATAGCGGATATAGACGTCCACAATATTGGAATCATAGGTGAATTCATTGTTCCATACATGGTCGGATATCTGCGCGCGGGTGAGGACCAGCCCGGCATTGCGCAGGAGATACTCCAAGAGCGCGAATTCCTTGGTGGTCAAATCCATGTGATCCCCGGCACGCGTGACCGTATGCTCGCTCACGTGCATCACCAAATCCTCGCATACGAGCCGATCATCCCGTCTCTCCCCCCCACGGCGCATCAGGGTGCGTACGCGCGCCAATAATTCATCGAAGGCAAAGGGTTTGATCAGGTAGTCATCCGCCCCGGCGTTGAGCCCCAGCACCCTGTCCTCCACGCTGTCCTTCGCCGTCAGCAGGAGTATGTTGACCCGGCTGCCCTCCGCGCGGAGACGACGTAACACATCTATCCCGCTGCGCTTGGGCAGCATGATGTCCAATATCACGCAGTCATATTCCTGCCCCGAAGCATACGCATAGCCATCCTCGCCGTCCGTGCAGGAATCGACCGCATAGCCCTCTTCCTGCAGGCGCTTTGCAATCACCGCTTGCAGAAAGGGATCATCCTCTATATACAGAATACGCATGGCGATCACCCCCAAATGCCAGAGTGTACCATTTAGATGAGAAAGGGATGAGAAAGCGGTTTATTCGGTCGCGCCGCAACATTTCTTGTATTTCTTCCCGCTGCCGCAGGGACAGGGGTCGTTGCGACCCGTTTTGTTTTCGGCGACATAGACCGTGCTGGCGCGGAAGGCTTTCAGGATTTCGTGGCGCTGCCCGGGCGTGCGCAATTCATCCCATTCGGGCAGCTCATAGAGCCAATTCGCCTTGGCTTTGAGCATATTAAAATAGAGCTTGTCGGGGTCTATGCGCAGGGAGATGGCGCTGTCCTCGGCGATGGCGTCTATGTCATAGGCGCCCGCGGTCAGGCTGTCGTTGATGCCGTCGATAAAGCCGATGAAATAGTGCGCGGCCATGCCGAAAGCGCTTGCCAGATCGGAGAATTTGCCCTCGTAGGGCTCGGTGGGGCGAGCGAGGATTTTCTTATAGTTCGCCGTCTCCGCGTCGAAATAGTCGTTCCAAAAGGCGTTGTAATCCTGCTTGCTGCGCTCCGCTTGCGCGATGTTCAGCCATTCGCTGTGTAGGCTCATTTTTCCCCCTTTATACCAATAGTGTCAGTAGATATCCGAAAATCGGGCCCAGGAATATGGCGATGTAAATCAGCGAAATCCAGGGTTGATAGTCCACATAGAATTCCTTGAAGCTCAGGCTCCACGGATGTTTGATGAGCACCCAGCCGAATACGTCGAACACGATGCAGATGCCCATCCATATCGCGCCCGTGAGCCAGGCCTCCCAATAGGTCGGTTCGGGCAGGCCGCGCATATAGAGCCAGCCGAACAGGGTGAACAGGAGGATATTATAGAGCGGATGCCAGGGCTTGGTCTTCTCATAGCCCTCGCCCATGCCGCTTGCGTCCATCGGCTTCATATGCAGCACATAGATATTGAAGACCGTGTGCAGGATGCCGATTATGGTTACGATGACGTAGCACACCCAAAACCAAAGCATGGACATTCCAAAGCGCATCATATGGGGATCCTCCCTTTAGATTTATATGGGGATTATATCATATTTCGCAGTGTTGCTGCAAGGCTGCGGTTCCAGAGCAGGAGCGCGTTTTCGCCTGTGTCGGGATAATAGCCGCGGCGTATGCCCTGGCGGGTGAAGCCGAATTTGGCGTAGAGTTTTTGCGCTATGAGATTGTGCTCGCGCACTTCGAGAGTCATTTCCGTTGCCCTTTGTGCGAGGGCATATTCCATGGCCGCACACAATAGGGCGGCGCCGTGGCCACGGCCGCGAAAATTGGGGTGGATGGCGATGTTGGTGGTATGCGCTTCGGGAGCGATGATCCACAGGCCGCAATAGCCGATGATTTGCCCTTCCGCTTCCGCAAGGATATAGTGCGCGTGGCGGTTATGCAGCTCACTCGCAAGCATTTGTTTTGTCCACGGCGTGGAGAAGGATAGGCATTCGATGTCGTATACCGCGTCGATGTCGTTTTTTTGCATGGGGCGAAAGGTGATGGTCATTTGATTCCCCCCGTATCCCGCATGCGTTCCGCCTGCGTGGCTCGCAGATAGAGCGGGGATGCCGCCCTCTCCCCCGTCTCTTCGCGCTGCATGCGATCCGCCGCGATGCGTGCTATGGCGCTTGCGCTTGGCAGTTGCGCGGTTGCAGTTTCAAGTAAAAGCGGGGCGGCTGTGCCCGTGAACAGGCTGTCCGCGCCTGCGCTTGCGCGGATTTCATCCAAAGTGCAGGCGTGGGGCGGGCGTATGCAGGCGCCGTTGCGCCAGGCGGCGGCATAGGCGTTGTTGTTGCGGGCGTCGGTTGCCGCCCATATTTCCTGTTCGGTGTTTTTGTGGGCATATGCCAGCGCTTCTAACGCCGAGACGGCGAAGACGGGTTTTTCGTGCCAGTCCGCCAACCCGTTTGCCAAGCATACGCCGATGCGTATACCCGTGAAGGAGCCGGGGCCGACATCCACGGCAAAGGCGTCCATATCCGCGCTGCTTAGGCCCTGCGCGCATAATAATTCTTCGGCAAGGCAGAGGGTGGCTTCGGCGTGACGCTGTGCGCCGCTCGTCTCTGCCATGAACAGGGTGCCATCCAGATATAACGCGACGCTTGCCGTGCGGTCGCTTGTTTCAAAGGCGAGAATTTTCATCTTGTGCTCTTTACGATTTTGTTTTATATTATATCATATTTTGGGGGGAGTGTGGGATAGAAAAATGCCAATCGGATTGAAACGCGGCGTTGTTGCGCTTTTTGACCATGACCCGGAGTGGAGCAGCATCGCGCGTGAGACCATTGCGCGGCTCTGGGGCATCTTTGGGTCGGTGGCAAAAGATATACAGCACGTTGGCAGCACGTCGATTATTGGCATCAAAGCGAAGCCGATGATCGACATTGCCGTGGCGGTGGATGATTCTGCGGATGTTGAAACACTCGCGCCCGCTTTGGAAGCGGAAGGCTTTATGCGCCGCAATTGGGATAATGACACGCAGTTGATATTTGCCGTCGGCGAGGATGTGCCGCCGGATGACAGGATTACCACGCATTTCATCCATATCGTCAAGACGGGGAGTGCCGGGTGGGGTGAGTATGTCTATTTTCGGGACTATTTGAACGCGTTGCCGGATGTTGCGAAAGATTATGAAGCCATAAAGGTTCGTTTGGCGACAGAAAACCCATATGACCCCGGCCGGGAAAAATATCTGGCCGGGAAGCGCCATTTTATTATTGCCAAGATATATGAAGCGCGGATTTGGATGGATTTCAATAAAGAGTTTGTCCATATCGAACCTATCACCAAGGGCTGGTCGGAGGATAAGAAATTTTGCGTGACCAAAACGGACGGGACAAAGTACTTGCTCCGCATTTCGCCCATTGAACGGTATGAGGTTCGCAAATCTTTATTTGCTATGCTGCAACAGGTGGCGGCGTTGGGCATCCCGATGTGCGAGCCTGTGGCGTTCGGAACTTGTGACACCGGGGTGTATTCGCTCCAAAGCTGGATAGGCGGCGAGGATTTGGTGGAGGTGCTGCCGCGGCTTACCGAAGCAGAGCAATATGCGCTGGGGCTGCAATCCGGGGAGATTGCGCGGAAGATGCACAGCATCCCCGCGCCCGCGTTGCAAGAGGAATGGGCGGCGCGCTTTGGGCGGAAGACGGATCTCAAAATTCAAAAATACCGCGCCTGCGGGCTGCGCTTTGCGGGCGATGACCTTGTCATTGACTATATCGAGAAGAACCGCCATTTGCTTGCAGAGCGCCCGCAGTGCTTTCAGCATGGCGATTATCATGTGGGGAATATGATGCTGGAGCATGGAAAGTTAGAAATCATTGACTTTGACCGCTATGACTTCGGCGATCCGTGGGAGGAGTTCAACCGCATTGTTTGGAGCGCGGCGGCGAGCCCGCATTTTGCGACCGGGCAGCTGCGGGGCTACTTTGGGGGTGAGGTGCCCTTGGAATTCTTTAAGCTGCTTGCTTTCTATATTGCCAGTAATACGCTGTCGTCTATATATTGGGCAATGCCTTTTGGACCGTCCGATTTGGATACCATGATGCGGCAGGCGCAGGATGTGCTGCGCTGGTTTGACGGCATGCGGAGCCCTGTGCCGAGTTGGTATTTGGGGGCTTGGAGGCCTGCTTATCTAAAACCGCAATCATGGCCGACCTGTGATGCGGAAATACGCGAATACATAAACGGTCTGGTGCATTTATTGGTAGAAAAGCTGGGCGAAAACCTTATCGGCGTATATCTGCATGGTTCCCTTGCTATGGGCAGTTATTTCCCGCCAAAGAGCGATATGGACTTGATTGTTGTCACGGCGCAGAGTTTGGGCGCAACCGTTGCGGAAGAAATGAATGCATCCATTGTCGAATACGCAAAGAAGTGTCCCACTGTCGGTCATGTGGAGCTCAGCGTGATCACGCTGCATACAGCAAAATCAGTACCGAGCCAAATGCCCTATGAACTGTATTATAGCGAGGCTTTCCGGCAAACCGAATTCGGTCATCAGCCGATTGACCCCGATCTTCCGGCGCATTTGCTATCTGTGAAAAAGCGCGGCGTTTGTTTGCACGGAGAAGCGATTGACGCGGTTTTCGGGGAAGTGCAATGGGAGGATTTTTTGCGGGCGGTGCTGGATGACTTCGATTGGATTGCGGAAGATGAAAACATATGCGAATCGCCGTACTATTGCATTCTGAATATCTGCCGCGTTTTGCAATTGCTGAAAGAGGACGATCATAAAATTCTGAGTAAGCTGGAGGGCGGCCTTTGGGGTGTTGCCCAACTTCCCTGCGAGTTCCGCCCTCTCATTGAGAAAGCTTTGGCGATTTACACTTCCGATGCCCCGATTGGCAAAAGTGAGCGGAAAGGCGGCGGTGTTGTGTGGGATAAAGATGCGTTGTTGGCTTTTCGGGATTACGCAAGAAACGAAAGGAATGCGTTGGTATGATTGCATATAAACAAGCATCGCTATGCGATATAGATACGATCGCGCAGTTCGGGCGTTTGGTTTATTCGGAGGACAATGCCTTTGATGCGCTGCGCGCGGAAGCCGAGGAGCATCTGCTGTCCGGGAAGTGGGCGGTGTTTCTTGCCTTTGCGGGGGTTGTGCCGATTGGATTTTGCGAGATTTCACTGCGCAGTGATTATGTGGAGGGTACGGAGGGCGGTGCCGTGGGATATGTGGAGGGCGTTTTTGTGCTGCCGGAGTATCGCGGGCGGCATATCGCGCGGGAGCTGATACGTTGCGGGGAGGATTGGGCGCGGGCGCGGGGCTGCGCCGAGTTTGCGAGCGATTGTATGTTGGATAATGTGGATAGTTTGCGGTTTCATTTACGGGTTGGGTTTGAGGAAACTGGACGGAATATTCATTTTGTGAAGAGGTTGTAGGGGGTAATACAAATGCTGATACGATGGGCAATTGAGAACGATTTGCATGCATGGTGTGCTTTGGCGACAGAGGTTTCGCCGGTCTTTCAACACCCCGCGGATATGGGGACAGACCCGGAATTTATCGCATACGCCACGAGCAAGGTGGCCAAGTATGAAGCGCTGGCCGCTGTG
>WREI01000039.1 GCA_009779405.1 Clostridiales bacterium | reverse complement strand
TGTCATGAAGCGGCATTTATTGCATAGCCTGCGCAGTGTTGTGCGGGCGCCTTGGAAGGCGCTGGTCTTCTTTGTTTTGATTGCCTGCGTAACGGCCATCCTGTTTCTGGGGCTGGGGGCGTATGCGGCGGGCAATATTGCGATCGCGGAGGGCGACGCGAACTATGTGACGATCGCCGATTTTCAGTTTATCGGGGACAATTATCCCGATGCTTCCGTGGCCGACGAGGAAATTGCCGACGCGATTACCGCATTCCCCTGGGAGGAAGTCCGGCTTGCGCCGGGGGTCGTGTCCGTTGCGCCCGCTTTGCGGATGACGGGCGTTACTTCGGAATATACGACGCCGCACCAATGGTCCCTCTCCCCCTACCGCAATTATGTGGTTCTGATTATGTATTGCGTAATGCCGACCACGAGCTTCGGTGTGGAGTCCTGGGGCTTTGTATTGGAGCAGGCGCTCTTCCCCTCCGACTTCCAGCCCGAGGACAAGAGTGCGTTCGTTTTCCTGGATGATTCCATGTTGGATTTCGATTTCCGGCGCGGGCATACCTATGCCATCGTCGGCGACACGACCATCTTTGGCGTGGACAGGACGATACGCTTTGCGGGTCTCCAATATGTCTCCGAAGCCGCGGGCATAGAAACCCTCGAAAATATATTGGATATCACCGATTACAAATATGAATTTCTCGAAAACCTGCCTGCAGATTATCAGAAGTTCGCAAACTTCCTCCTGCGCGAGAACGCGGGCTTAGATGTGATCGTTACGGGCGATATGCAGACCCTCCCCGAGTTTCACCAGAACCAGATACGCGGCAGCAGCGAAGGACGCTGCAGCTTTACCCCGGAAGAGGTGGCAAACGCGGCAAAGGTCTGCGTCATCACCCAACGCATTGCGGATATGACGGGGCTGCTTGTGGGCGACACGATTGAGATGGCTCTGTTCGAGCCCTCCACCACCCTCACGGGCGGCATGCGCAGCAGCGTAAGTGAGGACGCGGCCTATACGATTATCGGGATCGTCGAGCCTTCCGAGCAGGAGATGTGGGGAAATATCTATGTGCCGGGAACACAGGAAAGCTATGCACTCGCCCGCACCAACGGCTATTCGTTCGGGCAAGCCGTGCTGAAAAATGGACAGGGGGATGCGTTTACGGCATATATGACGCCCCTGCTGCCCGCCCGCGCGCGCATAAACATCTATGACCAGGGCTATGCATCCGCGGAGAAGGCCTTTTTATCCGCGATACAGACCGGGGCCATCCTTGCGCTGGGCAGTTTAGCGGCCTTCCTGATTGTGCTCGCGGTTTTCGCTTTTTTGTTCGCCTTCCGCCAGCGGGAGAGCGCGGACAATATGCTGACCCTCGGCGCAAAGAGCCTGTGGGTGCGCGCATATCTCTGCTTCGGCGCGGGCGTATTGGCGGCGCTGGCCGCATTCGCGGGTGCGCTTGCAGGCTATTTCCTGTCGGGAAGCTTGAACGATATCCTCTTTGCCCGCGCGCTGAACCCCTGGGACAGCAAATATTCCGATTCCGCGTTGGGTATGCAGAAGGATTTCTTGCAGACCATCCCTAAAGTTCCCGCCTATCTGTTTTTGCTCGCTATATTGGACGCGGTGCTCTGCGCCGTTCTGTTTTTACTCTTCTTCTCGCAGAGGGCTATCTCTGTGAGAACCAGTGCGAAGAAGGTCAAGCGGAAAACGGGCGGGCATGTGCCGCAAAAGGAGCGCAGGAGCGCGGCGGCGCGGGGCGGGGCCTTGAAATACGCTTGGCTGTCCTTGACCCGGGGCGGCGTCTCCCGCTTCCTCGTCAGTTTCGGGGCCTGTTTGGTGTTGGCCGTCTTTGTCTGTGCGGTGAACAGCGCCGCCGTCCGCTTCGAGCAGCAGCAGGAGACACTCTATGACAGTACCGTATTGGAGGGTTCGTTTACGAATTTCATGGGCAATTCCATCACGAATTCCTTTGTGCAGCCCGAGACCGTGGACATCCTGCGCATCTCGGGTTATGTCCGCGAGGTGCATACGGTCAGCCGCCCCAAGCCCGTCTATCCCATACTGACAAGGGGTGACAACGATTATTTCTGGCAGTGGATTGAATCGAATTTTTACAGGGAAATGTACAACTTTCAGGCGATCCATTGGGATAAAGTGATGCTTTTGGACGATCTGTCCGCAGCGCAGGAGTTTGTGAACAGCAGCAACGATGTAAACATCAGCTGGGCGCCGGGCTGGGATATGGAACGTTTTGCCGCGCAGGGGGCGGAGGATCCCCGCGTCTGCTTGGTATCCGAACGTTGGATGCAGGGCAAGTCCATGGATGTGAACGCGAACCTCGAGCCATATTTCGTGGATGCAAACGGTGCGCCGTTTGATCTCACGGATGAAAATGGTGTGCCGCTGCCCTATTATATCTACATGCAATATGATGAAGAGGATAACTTCCAATATTACTATATTGAAGACAAGGAAGGAAACCAAATCACTTTTACAATGGTGTTCCCGGAATCCGAATTTATACCCGTCGAGTTCGGCGTGACGCTGCCGCTCGGAGTTTATACGCACGGCGAGCGGGTGGTATACTACCCGGAGATTATCGGCAGTTTCAGGACCAATGGTGTGATGGACAATGTGTATTTTCCCGCGGATCAGGCGCTGACCCGACCCCTCAAGCGGACGCGCTATACCAAGGAAGAGGGCAATGTAGAGTGGTATGATTATGTACCCTTCTATGATTTGTACAACGGAGTGTATTTCACGCTGGAAGACGCGCGGGACTTGGATGCTTTCAAAGAATTTCTGGCCGGAAATGATTTCGGCTATCCAGGCTTCTATGGCCGGCGCAGTTTTGTGTTCATCGCCGACCGCAACTTCCTCGAGACACGCAGTGCTCTGGCGCGGCAACGGAGTTATTTGGAGAATATCTCCGTGCTGCTCTATGGCCTTTCGATTGCGGTGAGTTTGTTTTTGGCGTATCTGCTGATTTCGGGAAGGAGAACAGAGCTGGCGCTGATGAAGAGCGTTGGCACGGGAAATTTGCGCATGTTCTTCTCCTTCTTCTGGGAGCAATGCATGCTCGCGCTGCTGGCGGGCGGGGCGGGGCTCTTGCTCTGTCTGGCCCTGTGGCAAAGCCTGCCCGGAAAGGGCGTGCTGGGGATTGGGATTGTATGCGCCTGCTATATTGCCGGCTGTGCCGTGTCGATTGCCGCGCAGTGCCGGGTGTCGGTCAGGGCGTTGTTTACGGATGAGTAGAGTGTATTTAATACGACGGATGGATACTATCCGCCCCTACATTATTTTTTAAAAAACCCTTTTTTGTCCCCGTTTTTCGCTTTCGCGCCGGGTTCGGCTTGGGCGAAGCGCTGGAGCAGGTCTTTTTGTTCGTCCGTCAGTTTTTTGGGGACTTCTATGGTGACGTTTATGAAGAGGTCGCCCTTGCCGCTGGTGTTCAGACGCTGTATGCCCTGCTCTTTCAGGCGGAAGGTGGTGCCGTTTTGCGTGCCTGCGGGGATGGTGTAGCGCAGGGGGTCGCGGAGCGTGGGGACCGTTACTTCGTCGCCGAGGGCCGCCGTGACAAAGGAGATGGGCATATCGAGGTGCAGGTCGAAGCCGCGCCGTGTGAAGAGCTTGTGCGGGCGCACGGAGACCGTGATGTGGAGGTTGCCGCGGGGGCCGCCCTTATAGCCCGCCGCGCCCTCGCCGCGCATGATGAGGGTCTGCCCGTGGTCTATGCCGGCGGGGATTTTGACGGATATCTTCGTGTTCCGGCGCACGCGGCCCGCGCCGCGGCAGTCGGTACAGGGCTCCTTGATGATCTTCCCCACGCCGCCGCAGACCGGGCAGGGGCGAGTGGAGGTGAACAGGCCGAAGAAGCCCTCCTGCTGGCGCTGCACCTGGCCCGTGCCGTTGCAGGTGGTACAGCGCACGGGCGCCGTGCCTGCCTTCGCGCCGCTGCCGCCGCAGGTCGCGCACTGCTCCTCCCGGGCGACCGTGACTTCGCGGGTGGCGCCGAAGGCCGCTTCCTCGAACGTGATCGCGAGGTTATAGCGCAGATCCTCGCCCGCCACAGCCGCGTTGCGGGTCGTCTGCCCGCCGCCGCCGAAGCCGCCGCCGAAGAAGCTGGAAAACAGGTCGGATATATCGCCGAACCCGCCCCCGGTAAAGGGATTGCCGCCGCCTGACGCCGGATCGAAAGCGGCATGGCCGAACTGGTCGTATTTCGCGCGCTTGTCGGCATCGCTCAGTACTTCATAAGCTTCGTTCAGCTCCTTGAACTGTTCCTCTTTTGCCTTGTCCCCCGGGTGCATATCGGGATGGCAGGTCTTTGCCTGCCTTCGAAACGCACCCTTTATGTCGCTCTCCGACGCGGATTTCTCCACGCCGAGGACTTGGTAGTAATCCCGTTTGTCGGCCATAGCCCTTCCTCATGTTCTCAGTTTGTTGCAGTACGAACGGGCGGATTGGTATCCGCCCCTACGGTTGGTTTTACCGGGTTGGTTGGTGTTCTGGAGGGTGCGATATATATCGCACCCCTACAGTTGATTGCACATCGATGGTTTAATCCACCACCTCGTAGTCGGCGTCTACTACGTTGTCGTCGGGGGGCGCGTCTTGGGCGGCCTGCGCTTGCTGAGTCTCGGCGGCGGACTGATAGATTTTTCCGAAGATCTCGTAGGAGAGTTCTGTCAGTTTTTCGGTCGCGGCCTTGATGGCGGCGCTGTCGCTGCCCTCGAGGGTCTTCTTCAGCGCGGCGATCTCCTCTTCCAACCTGGTCTTGTCGACGGCATCCACCTTATCGCCCAGCTCTTTGAGGGTCTTTTCGGTGGTGTAGACCAATTGATCCGCGTGGTTGCGGGTCTCGACCTCTTCGCGGCGCGCCTTGTCCTCGGCGGCATATTTCTCCGCTTCGGCGACGGCCTTCTTGATGTCGTTCTCGTTGAGGTTTGTGGACGCGGTGATCGTCACCTGCTGGCGGTTGCCCGTGCCGAGGTCCTTGGCGGAGACGTGGACGATGCCGTTTGCGTCGATATCGAAGGTGACCTCGATCTGCGGGATGCCGCGCGGCGCGGGGGCGATGCCCGCCAGCTGGAAGCGGCCCAGGGTCTTGTTATACTGCGCCATTTCGCGCTCGCCCTGCAATACATGGACTTCCACGCTGGTCTGCCCGTCGGCGGCGGTCGAGAAGATTTGGCTCTTCTTGGTGGGGATGGTCGTGTTGCGCTCGATGAGACGGGTGAACACGCCGCCCATGGTTTCGATGCCCAAGGAGAGCGGGGTGACGTCGAGGAGGAGTATATCCTTCACCTCGCCGCCCAGCACGCCCGCCTGAATGGCCGCGCCGATGGCGACGCACTCGTCGGGGTTGATGCCCTTGAACGGCTCTTTGCCCGTGATGCGCTGCACCATCTCCTGCACGGCGGGGATACGCGAGGAGCCGCCGACGAGGATGACCTTATCCACCTGCGCGGCAGATAGCCCGGCATCCTGCAGGGCCTTCTGCACGCAGACGCGGGTCTGGTCGATGAGGTCGCCGATCAGCTCGTTGAACTTCGCGCGGGTGATCGCCATATCGAGATGCTTGGGGCCGGATGCGTCCATCGTGATAAAGGGCAGGTTGATATTCGCCTGCATGACGCCCGAGAGCTCGATCTTCGCCTTTTCGGCGGCTTCTTTCAGACGCTGCTTGGCCATCTTATCCTGCAAGAGGTCTATGCCGCTGGACTTCTTAAATTCCGCCGCGATATAGTGCATCAGGCGGTTATCGAAGTCGTCGCCGCCCAAGCGGTTGTTGCCCGCCGTGGCCAACACTTCAAACACGCCGTCGCCCAGCTCGAGCACGGAGACGTCGAAGGTGCCGCCGCCGAGGTCATAGACCAGAATCTTCTGGTTGTTGTCCTTGTCGAGACCATAGGCGAGCGCCGCCGCCGTCGGCTCGTTGATGATGCGCAGCACTTCCAGCCCCGCGATGCGGCCCGCGTCCTTGGTGGCCTGGCGCTGGCTGTCGGTGAAATAGGCCGGGACGGTGATGACGGCCTGTGTGACCGTGCCGCCGAAATAGCTCTCCGCGTCCTTTTTCAGCTTGCCGAGTATCATGGCCGAGATTTCCTGCGGCGTATAGTCCTTGCCGTCGATCTTAACCTTGAAGGCCGTGCCCATCTCGCGCTTGATGCTGGAGACGGTGCGGTCGGCGTTGGTGATCGCCTGATTTTTGGCGACCGTGCCGACGAGACGCTCGCCGTCCTTGAATGCGACGACGGAGGGGGTGGTGCGTGCGCCCTCTGCGTTGGCGATGACGGTCGGTTCGCCGCCTTCCAAGATGGCCACGCAGGAGTTGGTGGTTCCCAAGTCGATTCCGATGATTTTACCCATTTATTTGTACCTCTTTTCTTTGTATTTTTATGTATTCGACGGGCGGATGGTATCCGCCCCTACGATGTCACTACAACCATACTGTGCCTTAACACCCGCTCGCCGAGGGTGTAGCCTTTTTGCAGTACGGCGGCGATTTGGCCCGCTTCCTTGCCCTCTACGCTTTGCACCTGCACAGCCATATGGAGGGCGGGGTCGAAGGCGGCGTCGGTCGGGATTTCTTTTACGCCCATAGCCGCCAGGGCGTCCGCTAATTTGCGGCGTACCATGATTACGCCCTCACCCCAGGCGCTGTCCTCGGAGGTAGGGATGCGCTCGAAGTCATCAAGCACGGGGAGCAGTTTGGCGGCGCACTCGCGCCTGCCCTCGATATTGCCGTCCGCCCACGCCGTGGCGTTGCGCTTGCGGTAGTTTTCAAAGTCCGCCTGGTTGCGGCGCAAGAGGTCGACGAGTTCGTCCTTCTCCCGTTGCAGGCCCTCGATATGCGCCTTGGCGGTTTCGAATTCTTCCTTCGTTAAAGTATACTGCTCCGGCGCTTCGGGTTGCAGAATTTCGGGGTCTGTTGTTTCCAATTTTTTTTTGGTCAATTTATTTTTCCTCCGTGATAAAGTGGGTCAGCACTTCGCCTAAGCCTGCGCGCATGTATTCCAATACCGTGAGCACCTTGCCGTAGGGCATGCGCGTGGGGCCTATGACGCCAATGGCGCCCTGCAATCCGCCCAGGCGGTAGCCCGCGGTGACGACGGAACAGCCGGAGAGCGCGTCCGCGTCGTTTTCCGCGCCGATGCGTATGGTGAATTCCATCTCGCCCGCCCGTTTGAGCAGGGCATACAATTCGCGCTTATCCTCGGTCAGCGCGAGGAAGTTTTTCGCGCGCGCCGCGTCGCGGTATTCGGGATACTGCAAGAGTTTGGTTGCGCCGCTCATCTCCACGAGGTGGGCGCCGGGGGCCGTGCTGCGCTCCATGGCACGCAGGAGGGAGGTCAAAAATCCGCGCCGCTTTTTAAGGGTTTCGCCCAGTTCCACGACCATGCGCTCGGCGACGGTGTGCAGGGTGCAGTCGGCATAGCGGCGGGTGATCAGGCGGGAGATGCCCTCCAGCTCCTCGGTGTCCATATCCTCCGGGATGCGGATGACCGCGCTGTGGGCCGTCCCCGCGTCCGTGACGGTGATCAGCAGGGCCGAGCCGGTGGCGAGCGGCACCAGCTGCACATGGCGCAGGCGGTTGCCCGCCGTTTCGGGCAGGAGTACGACGGCGGCATACTGGGTCAGTTCGGAGAGGGCGCGCGCCGTCTCCTTCATCACATCCTCTATGCCGTGCACGCGCATCTTGCAGTAGTTCTTCAAGAGTGCCAGCTCAGCGGCCGTCAGACGGCTGCGGCCCAGCATGCTGTCCACATAGAGACGATAGGCCTTTTCGGAAGGCACGCGGCCCGCGGAGGTATGCGGCGACAGCAGATAGCCCAACTCCTCTAACCAGGCCATTTCGTTGCGTATGGTGGCGGAGGAAACGCCCAAATCCGACATGCCGGACAGGGTTTTGCTGCCGACGGGCGCGGCGGATAGGATATATTCATCGATGATGGCGTGCAGTATGCGCAGTTTTCTGCCGTCTAACTCCATTGGCAGTCCTCCTTCCTGTTTTCTCAGTTTTAGCACTCTCATACGCGGAGTGCTAATCACTGATACTATAATACGCGTACCCCCTCTTATTGTCAACCAAAAAGAGGGGGAATAATGTGAACTATACGTGAAAATAAGTGGAAAGTTGAAAGAGGGACGGGGAAAGATTGTGGAGGATGGGTGCAGCTTCCGATCTTTTATCAGACTAAACGCTCTCCCGGCTGCTTGTGTGCCCTCTACCCTCTGCCGAGTGCTTTGTTGAAAGCATCCATCCATTCCGGCAATTGGGATTTCTTCAGGAGGGCGAACTTGTAGGTGCCGTTATTCGTTTCAATCGCAAAAAGCGAACTGAAACCCTGCTTGCCTTCGCTGACGGATGCGATTTCCGTCAGCGGGATGTCGAAATCAATGCCGCCCTTCGCGCGAGCCACCGCAAAGTTCGCGGCTGCGCCCTCGGAAATTTTTTTCAGCCGGTTGCTGCTGCCAAAGACAAAGCGCTTGTCCGTCAGGACGCCATGCCCGTTTTTGCCCAGATTATCGGCCGCCGCCCGCGCTACGCGCCTACCGATTATGCCGCCAACCGCAGTTCCGCCAATAGCGGCGGCCATGTTTTTCAAATTGACGTTGGTAAAAGTAACGGCCCCCACTTTGAGGACGATTTCATTTGCGGAATCTATCGGACATCCGCAGTTGGGACACGCAGTTGCTGTCTCGGCTACTGCATTTTTACATTCGGGGCAATTCATAGTACATCTCCTTTTCATTTTTTATCATAACCTCAAAGCTTTGAAAACCAGCCTTGAGAATTACTCCATTTGCAAAGACATCTTTGCTGTTCAGGTGATATGACTCCGAAAAACATCGCGAAACTTTCCCATACAAATGATGATGAGTTCTACCACGGAAGGTATCAGCGCAAACACCAAAAATACCAGCATGATACGCAGCGGGTTGACTCCCTGCACTGCTTGCGGGGCGAATGAGACAATAATCCCTGTGATGCACATCAATGCGCCATAGAGAAAACGCAAGGCCCCTGTCATAAATCGCCCGACAGAAAAGTAATGCAGGCCAAGGATGCCCAGCAATCCCAAGACCCACATTTTTATGATCTGCCCCTTGGTCTTATTGATCCGCCAATCCGCCCGAACACTGTGCGCGCTTGCTCTGTATACGCTTCTGCCCCACTTTCGCCTCCAAAAATGATCGTTTTCCGCTTGGAAGCAGTTCCGGATTCCAAAATCAAAAACGCTTCCGTAAAAGGACGGATTTTGCTCTTGGAAGTCGGCGACATGAGCGGGAAACACGGAAGGAGCCATCGGACGACCACAGTTGGGACACGCGGCAGCTCGATCGGAGATTTCTTTTGCACATTCGGGACAGTTTACAAGCGCCATATCTGCATCCTCACTTCTTCGGTCTATACGAATAATGCGCCCATATTCCGGGAACGCTGCCGGGCAGTCGGAAATGCGGGAACTGTTTTAGTTCGGGAATATCATCCAGCCAGCCAAGGCGATAGGCATTAAGCGGCGAGATAGTGGGTATGATGGTTTTATAATCGTATGTTGATCGCATTATTTCGCTGGTATAATTTTCCGTTACATAATTCAGCAGTTCAATATCCCCATCGTAATCCGCATACCTCTTAAATTTACCCCCCTCCCATCCGTAATCGTCTGCTTCTTTATCCAATTCATAATAGAGGTCTACCGCCCCGAAGGTATGCAGTATCTCGTGGGCGATTGTACGCCAATTGTCTGTGAACAAGAAGGTCTTCTCATGGTAGCTTATCTTCTGGGAATCGGCGGTATCATCTGCATAGAACGGACGGGCATAACTGCGGCCCGGACTACTAAAAAACACATTATACGTTATATTATCGGTTTGGTATTTGTCGGCAAGCGCAAGATACGGGATATTGTTTTCAATAAAATCATTTACAGCTTCGTACATACTCCTAATTGTATCCGTATCGCTATTAAAGGCGGCTACTTCACCGGTAAAATCCATTTGATAGAAAAGATCCTCGCTGGCGGCGTCGGTTTGCCAGTGATAAAAATGCAGATTCTTATCGTAACCGGCGGCTGCACCTTCCATAAACGACATGGCCTCCCGCAGAGCGCCCCGGGCATTCTTCATCTCGGCATCGCTCCAAGAGGATGTGTCTGTGTTTACGAATATGCTTACCAAAAGCACCGTTCCTTCCAAAACCTTCGCGCTGCCCTGCAATGCGCCGAAATAGCCATCCCTGTAAGACGCGGCGGAAGACGCATAACTTGTTGGGCCTCCCTTGTCAAAAACCATCTTCTCCCCGGTGGATAGGTTCAGAGCAAACGCAGTGCCATTTATTGCGCCCGTATCTTCGCGGTCGGAATCATCCCATGCGAGTGTGACGATTTCTCCCTGCACTCTGTAAGATCCGGTTTGGACATCGCCGGGGCGGCTCGCATGCAGGCTCATCGTGAATTTCCCGTCGCTTAGGAAATCAATATAATGGAGATCCCCCCGTATGCCGCCGAGGGCGAGTCCCTTCAGCGTATCCGCGCCATCTGTATCTGCCCAGGATGTCATGGCATAAACGCCCAGCATAGAATCGGGAAAAAGCTTGGTGAAGCTGAGCGCCGGTGTGGGGAGTTCCTTCGCGAGAGAACCCGCCAAGGTTCGACCGTTCATATCAAAACGAAAAGAAAGGGTATAACCGCCGCCGCTGAGAGCTGTCTCCCTGTATAAAGTCGCGAAGCTTCTCCCTCCCCGAACGCCATCCCAGTTGAATATGAGCGTTCCCTCTTCTCGGCCGGTCGGACTCGTATAATATATTCCTTCTTCATCCCAGTAATATGTTCCCGTATAAATATCACTGGCCTGACCCGTGATCATGTGCAGATCCAATACAGTCGTGCCGTCATCCCTGAGTTCCAAGTACAGGTCGCCAACATTGATGTCTAACTCTTCGTAATCAAGGGAACGCAGTTCCATGCCATCCAGATCAGACGCATATGTCAAATAATACCTCTCTGTGCGCGCATTGTCGTCCAGCTCCCGCAGCAATACAATGCCCGTTTTTTGATAAATCACAAGATTGCCTTCATCTGTATAATAGGAAAGACAGTTGCCGTCAATAGTCAGTTTACCCGTTCTTCTGCCACCGGAGAGTACGAGGGTGGTATTATCTATTGCATATGTGCCATGATCAATGCTCCCCCCTCTCAGAGCGGCTTGATCCCATGTGTAGCTGCCGTCGCTCCGCAACTCAAGATATATATTGTAAGGGCGTATGCCTATCGAAATCAGGCGGTCTACATAATCTCCATTCTCATATTCAAAATATGTCAGAATATATTTTCCCACCGGCCCTTCATAGGCAGACGCATTGAGCGAAGACGCTTTTCCCGTCTTTTCAAAAATCAAAACGTCGCTGTCTTCCGAATAGCAAAGCCGATTGCCGTTAATCGTCAACGTATCCCTTCCGCCATCATAGGAGAGAATGAGAGTGGTATTTGTTACTCTGTACGTGCCTTTATCAATCCCCATATCCAACGCCGACAGATCCCATGTATATGTGCCGTCACCGCGCAGTCCGATGTAGATGCCCTCGGGGTCTATGCCCGCCGAAACAAGGGTCTCCAAATAATCTCCATCTTCATCTTCCCAGGATACCAAAACGTATTTACCGATCAGCGCGGCATCAGCGGATGCTTTGCCCGAGGGCGTATCCCCCGATATGTTGTCAAGGTTGCACCCGACCAGTACGGATATGCTGAGCATAACGGCCAGAATAATCAGTGTTCTTCTCATGGATTGTTCTCCTTCTTTCTGCATTGTTGAAACAAAAGAGCCACTGTTCCCGCTTGGCGTCGCCCCTGATGGGTTCGGTGCGTATCTCCAAGAATCCATCCTTATTGTATACCATGCTTTCAACCCCGTCTTACCCATTGCGGGTAAATTTTAGGATTATACACCCAAACAGATCGGTTCCTCACAGGCTATTCGCGATCTGTGCCGCGAGACGCACGTTGCCGAGGACGAGGGCGATGTTCGCGCGCAGGGAGGAGCCCTTCGTGAGTTCGTTGATTTTGGCGAGCAAATAGGGGGTCGTCGCCTTGCCGCTGATGCCGAGACGCTTGGCTTCGGCCACTGCGTTTTCGATGGCCGCGCGGATCTCAGCTTCATCCATCGAATAGGTGGGGTGGATGGGGTTGGCGACCAGCATGCCGCCGCCCAATTGGATTTGCACGCGCAGGGCCGCGGCGATCTCCTCGGGCGTATCGGCGCACCAGTTGAGCTCAATGGGGCTTGTGGCCGTGAAAAACGCGGGCAATACGCGGGTGCGATAACCGATGACGGGTACGCCCTTGGTCTCCAAATATTCCATGGTCAGTTGCAGGTCGAGTATGCTCTTGGCGCCGGCGCAGACCACGCAGACGGGCGTGCGGCTCAGCTCATCCAGATCGGCGGAGATATCCATGCTCGTTTCCGCGCCGCGGTGCACGCCGCCTATGCCGCCCGTGGCGAAGACGCGTATACCCGCCGCCGCCGCGATGATCATGGTGGCCGCGACCGTCGTCGCCGCATGCATGCCCTGCGAGATCAGCAGCGAGATATCGCGGCGGGAGGCCTTGGTGATCTTCTTGCCCGTGCGGCCCAGAAAATCGAGCTGCTCGTCCGTCAGGCCCGCGCAGAGTTTGCCGTCCAAAATGGCGCAGGTGGCGGGCGTGACGCCCTGCTCGCGGCAGACGCGCTGGCAGGCCTGCGCGGTCTCCACATTCTGCGGATAGGGCATGCCGTGGGAAATAATGGTGCTTTCCATCGCGACCACGGGCCTGCCCTCGCGCAATGCCAGCGCCACTTCGGGCGACAATTGTAAATATTCCGATAAATTCATATGATCACTCCTCGATTCTGTCTTTATAGTATAGCATAGTTGTGGTAAAATGGCACATGTTGCGTGAATAGTTAATAGTGAAGAGTTAAGAGTTTCGGTAGTAATAGGCTTCCACAAAAACAGCTTGCTGTTTTTACCGCAACTCTTCACTCTTAACTCTTCACTCTTAACTGAATTATGAGGGGGACAACACTTTGAAGCGCGCTGCCGGAATCTTATTACACATATCTTCCCTGCCCTCGCCCTATGGGATCGGGACTATGGGCAGGCCCGCCTTTGACTTTCTGGACTTTTTGCATGCCGCGCGGCAACGCTATTGGCAGGTGCTGCCCCTCTCCCCCACGGGTTGCGGGGACAGCCCCTATCAGTCCGTCTCGGCCTTTGCGGGGAATCCGTATTTTATCGACCCCGGCATTTTATGCGAACAAGGCCTGTTGCTGCCCGGGGAATTGCCCAAGCAGCGCTGCGAGGAGCCGGATTTTTATGATCTGTATATCACGCGGCCCATTCTGTTCCGCAAGGCGTTCGCGCGCGCGGACAGGCGGGAGATTGCGGCGTTCTGCGAGACACAGCGCGACTGGCTGCCCGAATATGCGCTGTTTTCCGCCATCAAGGACAGCGAGGGCAGCAGGCCCTGGTATGAGTGGGAGGACCCTGCCCTGCGCCTGCGGGAACCCACGGCGCTGGCGGTGGCGCGGGCGGATTTTGCGGAGGATATACTCTACCACAGTTTTTTACAGATGCACTTCTTCCGCCAGTGGGAGGCCCTGCGCGCCTATGCCGCCAGACTGCGGGTGCAGATCATCGGCGATATGCCCCTCTATGTACCCTATGACAGCGTGGAGGTTTGGAAGGACAGCGAGTTGTATCAGTTGGACGAAAACCGCGCGCCGACGCGCGTGGCGGGCTGCCCGCCGGACTATTTCTCCGAAGACGGGCAGTGGTGGGGCAATGCCCTTTACCGCTGGGAAGCGCACGAGACGACGGGCTTTGACTGGTGGCAGCGGCGTCTGATTGCTGCGAACCGCTTGTATGATGTGGTGCGGCTCGACCATTTCCGCGGCATATCCGCCTATTGGTCCATCCCCGCGGACGCGCCCACGGCCGCCTACGGGCGCTGGGAGGAGGGGCCGGGCATGAAGCTCATCGCCGCGCTCAAAGAAGCCTGTCCCGGCTGCCGCATCATCGCCGAGGATTTGGGCGTGCAGTCGCCCGAGCTCTCGACCCTGTTGGCGCAGAGCGGCTTCCCGGGCATGCGGCTCATTCAGTTCGCCTTCGGCAGCGACCCGGGCAACTATCACCTGCCGCACAACCACGACGCCAACTGCGTGGTCTATACGGCGACCCATGACAACGCCACGATGATGCAATGGGTGGCGGAGGTGAACCCGGACGAACTGGGGCATGCGGTGGATTATCTCGGCCTGAACGCAAAAGAGGGCCTGCCCTTCGGTTTCGCGCGGGGCGTGCTGGGCAGCGCGGCGGATATGGCCATTATCCCCTGGCAGGATTATTTGGGATTAGGCGCGGAAGCGCGCATGAATTTGCCGAATACGATGGGCTGGTGGCGGTATAGGGCGCAGGGTTCTGATTTTACCGAAAAGCTGGCTAAGAGGATTGGGTATTATACGGAGATGTTCGGGAGAGGATAAATAATAATGCAGAATGCAGAGAAGTTTGAACCCAAACTCTCTGCAATCTGCATTCTGCACTAGCCCTCTTGCGAAATTAAGGCACAGGCAACTCAAAGTTGCAAATGCCCGCGATGAGGCTGAAGCGCTTGCGGCGGTTGCGATAGCGGTCTGAGAGGATTTTGAAGCGCTTCAAATGTCCGATCACATGCTCGTTCAAAACGCGCTCGCTGCATATTTCGCGGTTTCTTCGCTTGTCTTCCGGCGTTAACGGGTGCTTTTTGGAACGCTTCTTCGGCAGCACCGAATTGGCGTGAAGCTTCGCTATCCCTTGATATCCCGTATCGGTTTCAATCCGCGTGGAGGGATGAACGCGAACCCCGGATTCTTTGAAAAGCCTGAAATCATGCCGTCGCCCGTTGCCAAACGCCAGGCAAATGATTTGTCTGTTCGCCTTATTCACCACAACCTGCGTCTTTAGGGTGTGCCGCTTTTTCTTGCCGGAATAGTATTTTCGCTGCCCCTTTTTGGCCGCTCGATCGGCGTTTCGGTCACGTCTATCAAAACAACCTCGATTTCCGTATCGCTTTTCAGCAGGGCCTTGCGTCCCGGCAAGGAAAACGTGCCGTCCTGCACCAGCGTGTCCTCCACCCACTTGATTGTGCGGTACATATTGCTCTCGGCGATGCCATAACTGGCCGCAATGTGCGCATATGTGCGGTATTCCCGCAAATACTCCAATGTCGCAAGCAGCATATCCTCTATGCCCAGCTTCGGCTTCCTTTCGCCTGTGTTTTTTCTCGTATGCCGCTTGGAGTATTTCGATCATCCGCTCAAACGTCGCCCGCCTGACCCCGCTGATCCGGCGAAACTTCTCCGCGGTGTATTCCTTCATTCGTTCCCATTTCATCTTCCTATTTTATCGCTTCGTTTCTAATTCCGCAAGAGGGCTACTATTACCTATAATCTACTGTTCCCGCAGGTACGCCAATGCCGCCTCGAGCTGGGTGTCCTCGCCCGGGGGGATGAGGGAGACGTTTCTGTCCCGCCATTGCGCGGGGAGTTCGATGTAGACGTCGGGCGCGAGACCCGTGTCCTGGATGCAGATGCCATTGGGCGTATAGTAGGCGTGGGTGGTGAATTTCAGGATGCCGCCGCCCTGCAGCGTGCGGAAGGACTGGACGATGCCCTTGCCATAGGTGTTGGTGCCGAAGAGCTTTGCCACGCCGTGGTCGCGCAACGCACCCGCGAACAGCTCGCTTGCGGAAGCGGAATAGTCATTCACCAGCAGGGCAACGGGGATATCGCGGCCGTTGAGACGCGTCGTATGGGTTTCCACCTCCGTACCCTCGCGGTCGCGCAGGGTCGTCACAACCTTGCCCTTGGGCAAAAACAGGCCCGAAATCTCCACGCAGTCGTGGAGCATGCCGCCCAGATTGTCGCGCAAGTCGAGCACCAATCTTGTCATACCCTGTTCCGTCAGGGCCTCCAGCGCGGCGCGCATCTCCTGCACATCGTCCCCGTGGAAGGCCAACAGCTGTATATAGCCAATCCCCTCCTCTATCATGCGATAGCGCACCAAGGGGCGATAGACCTCGCGCATCTGTACGGTATAGGTGATGATCTCCCCCTCCCTTTCGACGGTCATAATATTTGTGTCGCCTACCTCATGGTACAGGACATCGAGAAAGCTGTTCAGGTCATGCCCCTCGTCGGAGACGCCGTTGATTTCGATGATGCGGTCGCCTATCTGCAGGCCCACATCCATGGCGGGCGTGTTGTCGAAGACGTCCTCGATATAGAAGCCGCCCAATCCGCCCACGCCGACCAGGATACCGACGCCGATATAGTTCCCGGATTCGATTTGCTGGAGCTCGGTATATTCCTCTCTCGTGAAATACTCGGAATACGAGTCGCCCTCTATACTGTAGGCGATGCCGCGCAGGGCGCCGGTCATCCACTGCTCTTCGGCGACACCCTCCTGATAATAGAAGGACTCCGCGCGCAATATATCCTGTGCTTCCACGAGGGGGGCGAGCGTCTCGAACTTCTTGATCATCAGCAGCGCCGTGACGCAGGCAGTCAGCATGGCCGTCAGCAGGCAGAGTATAAAGGGCAAGAGGAATGCGCGCGCGCCGCGCTTCTTCGGCTCCTTCGGGGCGGAGGCGTATTCGTCTTGCACGGGCGCGAATACGCGCGCCGCGACCTCGTTTGTTTCAATCACATCGTTGTGTAACACCGGCAATCTTTCCAATCTTGCGAATTTTTCGGGCAGCTCCGTGCCGCTGATTTGGGCGAGACGGCGGGCGTTGTGAAAGTCGTCCGCCGAGACAGTTTCGGGTTCCAATGCCGACAATACGGCGGAGGAAAATTTATAGGGACAGGCCGTGGACAGCAGGATGGTATGCGTCGTGTCCCCCGTTTGGCTTTGATAATCGCAACAGACCTTGTGTCCCACGGCCGTATGCGGGTCCATCAGATAGCCATATCGCTTTTGCGCGTCCGCGATGGCCGCAAGGGTCTCCGCTTCGTTGCAGGAGCCGCTCCAAAAATCCGCCTGCAGGGCGTGCAGCATCGCGTCGTCAAGCTCATAGCGCCCGCTTTCGCGCAGGCGCTTGATGCGCTGCGTCACTTTCAGATGCCTGCGCGCGCAGAGTTCGAAGAGCAGGCGCTCCAGATTGCCCGAGAGGAGTATGTCCATCGAACAGCTCATACTCGGCCGCAGTGCGCGGGAGCTTAGGTCGTAGCGACCCGTGCGGATGCATTCATCCAGCACATCGTTGCGGTTGGTGGCGCAGATCAGCTTGCCGACGGGCAGGCCCATGCGCTTGGCATAATAACCCGCCAGTATATCGCCAAAATTCCCGGTTGGCACGCAGAAGTTGAGGGGCTCGCCCATGCGCAGGGTGCCGTCCTGCACCAGACGCAGATAGGCGGAGAAGTAATAGACAATTTGGGGCAGCACGCGGCCTATGTTGATCGAGTTGGCCGAGCTGAGCGTATAGCCCGACTGCTCTATCTTGCGACAGAGTGCCGCGTTCCCGAAGGCGTCTTTCACGGCGGTCTGCGCGTCGTCGAAGCTGCCGCGCAAAGCGCAGACGTCGACATTGCCGCCCTCCTGTGTGGTCATCTGCAATTTTTGCGCGCGGGAGACCCCCTCCAAGGGATAGAAGGCGAGCACACGGGTATCCGGCACGTCGCGGAAGCCTTCCAGCGCGGCCTTGCCCGTATCACCCGAGGTGGCGGCGAGCACATAGGTCTTGCGCGTTTCGCCCTCGATACGCCGCGCTTCGTTGATGAGCAGGGGCAATATTTGCAGCGCGATATCCTTAAATGCCATGGTGGGACCCTGCCAGAGTTCCAGTACGCTTTGCCCGCTCTGTAATGTGCGCAGGGGTACGACTTCGGGGGCGTCGAAATGCGCGTAGGCGCGGCGGGCGAGGGCCGTGAGTCTCTCTTTCGGAATGGCGGGGATATAGGGGTGCAGGATCGCCGCCGCCAGCGCGGGATAGTCCTCCGTCAGTGCCGCAAGGGCGGACAGATTGACCGCGGGAAAGGCGGCGGGTACATAGAGTCCGCCCCGCGGGCAGAGACCCCGCAGTATGGCGGCGGTGGCCGAAACGCTGTCCCCGCCGCGTGTGCTGAAATAACGCATCTACGTCAATACCATATCCTTCATAAAATCGGGCAGGGCCGCATCCTTGCCGCTGACAGAGAAGATGAAACGCACATTGTAGCGCTCCAGCTCGCGGAACAGGTCTTCTAAGGTGGACAGCTCGTGCTTGATGATCGAGAGCAGACCGTCCACAAAGATATATTCCAAATCGAAGTCCGAGGCCAACAGGCCGGAGATAAACCCGTAGAACATCTTCGGGCTGCCTATGGCGTATTCTGAAGCGTTGATGAAGCGAATGGAATGGTTCAGGTCGAACATGTAACGGTTGTCGTCGTCGATGAATACCAGACTGCCCTTCGCCTCCCGAACCGTTTGGTTGGCGAGGTCCAATATGCGCTTGGTCTTTCCGGTTCCCTTTTCCCCGAAGATGATTTGGATCATACCGCTTCCTCCTGTATTTTTTATTTTAGTTCCGCTTGGGTTTCCTCTACCATGTGTTTGAGTTCCGCGTCCGAAAGGGACGTTGTGCGGCCCAGCGCATAGAGCGCGTCCACCTTTTCCTTGACCGCCAGCACCAATGCGCTGTTCTTCAGCGCGGGGATGTCCATGTTGTTCTCGATCCAGTGCGCGATGCCCGCCAGTCCGCTGTACGCGTCCACCTGTACCCGGACGGGGCGGTGCAACAGGCGCGCCGTGTTGAAAATGTTGTAGATCTCCTCGTCTTTCAGGAGTCCGTCCGCGTGGATGCCCGCGCGGGTGACATTGAAGTCCTTGCCGACAAAGGGTGTGCGCGGCGGAATCTCATAGCCGATCTCCTGTTCGAAATATTCGGCGATCTCCGTGATGGCCGAGAGGTCCATGCCCCCGTCCCCGCCGCGCAGGGAGCAATATTCGATCGCCATCGCTTCCAAGGGGCAGTTGCCCGTGCGCTCGCCTATGCCGAGCAGCGAGGCGTTGACCGCGGCGCAGCCATAGAGCCAGGCATTGGCGGAGTTGCTGACCGCGCGGTAGAAGTCGTTGTGGCCGTGCCATTCTAAATATTCGGAGGGAACATCCGCATAGTGATAGAGACCGTAGATGATACCCGGCACGCTGCGCGGCAAGCTGGCGCCCGGGAAGCAGACGCCGAGGCCCAAGGTGTCACAGCAGCGTATCTTGACGGGTATGCCCGTCTGTTCGCCGAGACGCTGCAAGGCCTGCGCGAAGGGTACGACAAAGCCGTAGAAATCGGCGCGGGTGATGTCTTCAAAGTGACAGCGCGGGCGTATGCCCATATCCATGGCGTCGCGCACGACGTGCAGATAGTCCTCCATGGCCTGACGGCGCGTCTTTTTCAGCTTGTTGAAGATATGATAATCGGAACAGGAGACCAGAATGCCAGTTTCCTCTATCTCCAATTCGCGAATCAGCGCAAAATCCTTCTTGCTGGCGCGTATCCATGTGGTAATCTCCGGGAAGGGCAAACCCAGATCTCGGCAAGCGTGTAGCGCCTTGCGGTCCGTCTCCGAATAGACAAAGAACTCGCTCTGGCGCACGATGCCATTGCGCCCGCCGAGCTTTGCAAGCAGCTTATACAGGTGCACGATTTGCTCCACGGTAAAGGGCGCACGGCTCTGCTGCCCGTCTCGGAAGGTCGTGTCGGTGATCCAAATATGTTCCGGCATGCGGCGGGGCGTGATGCGGTGGTTGAAGCTGACCTTGGGGATCTGTTCATAGGAAAACAGCTCGCGGAAGAGATTGGGGCTCTCCACGTCCTGCAAGTCATAATGATACTTGTTCTCTATGAGAAGCTTGGTTCTCGGGTCGAAAATTACTTCTTTCATCATGGAATCACTCCTTTTGCTACATATACTTATCTATACTCTCCGCCAATTTTTCATCCACTGTCTCGTTCTTCGCGTCCCGGGCGGACTTGGGGCCGAACATCTGTATCTTCGTGTAGTGCAGCATGGCGAAATAGGAGAGGGCGACCGCGATGGACAATACGGAGATGTTCCACGGCGTTATGTCCGCGGGGATGCAGATATCCATCAGCGTGAGCCCGATGCCGACTGAGAAGAAGCCCGTCGCCAATTTGCCCGACCAATCGGAAAAGCAGACGACCTTGGTTTTGAGCAGCATCAGCATGCCGATCAGCATGAGCAGTTCCTTCACGGCCATCAGTACGAAGATCACGAGATAGAAGGGCTCGTTGCGGTGATAGACGAAGACGCAGACCAGCACCGCGAGCACGAGCAGTTTGTCCGCCGCCGGGTCGAGGAGCTTGCCCAAGGAACTGATCCAGTTGAACTTGCGCGCCAGATATCCGTCCAACAGGTCCGTGAAAAAGGCGACGGCGAAGACGATCAGCGCGGCATAATATTGCGCCTTGAAGAACAGGGCTACGAAGACGCCAACCAGCAGGATGCGGATGCCGGACAATATGTTCGGGATATGCTTCATCAGAATCCGAGGTCCTCCACGTATAGGGTTCTGATTTTGGGTTCTTCCTTTGGTGCGGGCTTCGGTTCGGGCGGGGGTGCGTTGCGCGCGGCAAAGAATTTTTTCGCTACTTGCGGGAACAGCGCATAGCTCAGCACATCCTCTTCCTGCCGCATATCGTTTGCGATTTCCCGCTTATAGCTCTCATACTCAGGCTGCAACAGGTCGGCGGGGCGGCAGGTGATCACGGCGTCGTCGCCTATCGCGAAGCGGCGCACCTCCTCGTTCACCTCGCCCGGCAGGCTGCCGTATTCGCCGCGCAACAGGGCCTTGCTCTCCTTCGGGAAGCTCTTATAGCGGCCCGTCAGCACGTTGAAGACCGCCTGCGTGCCGACGATTTGGCTCGTGGGCGTCACGAGGGGCGGATAGCCGAAATCCTTGCGGATGCGGGGGATCTCCGCCAATACCTCGTAATATTTGTCCTCGGCCTTCGCTTCTTTCAGCTGGGAGACGAGGTTACTTAGCATGCCGCCCGGCACCTGATAGAGCAGGGTGTTGGTATCCACGCGAAGGGACTTGTCGGAGATGAGACCCTCGGCGGTCATACGGTCGGAGATGGCGCGGAAATGCTTCGCGGCGTCGGCCAGCTTGCCCATATCGAGACCCGTATCGTGCTTAGTGCCTTTCAGCGTGGCGACTAAGGATTCCGTGGCGGGCTGGGAGGTGCCGTTGCCGAACGGGGAGAGCGCGGTGTCCACAATGTCCACGCCCGCCATCGCCGCCAGCAGCAGGGTCATATCGCCCGTACCCGTCGTGTTGTGCGTATGCAGGTGGATGGGAACGTTCAGCTCGGCTTTCAGCCGCTTGACTAAGCGGAACGCATCGAAGGGCAGGAGCAGGTTCGCCATATCCTTGATGCAGATCACGTCCGCGCCCATCTGCACGAGCTCCTTCGCGACGCGGACAAAATAGTCCTCGCTGTGCACGGGGGAGACGGTATACGAGATGGCGGGCTCGCAGATGCCGCCGTATTTCTTGGTATAGCGTATGGCGGACTCCAAGTTGCGCACATCGTTCAGCGCGTCGAAGATGCGGATGACGGAGATGCCGTTTTCGAGGGACTTTTTGCAGAATTGCTCGACGATATCGTCGGCATAGTGCTTATAGCCCAGGATATTCTGCCCGCGGAAGAGCATTTGCAGCTTCGTGTTCGGCAGGGCTTTTTTTAGCGCGCGCAGGCGCTCCCAGGGGTCCTCGTTCAGAAAGCGCAGGCAGGCGTCGAAGGTCGCGCCGCCCCAGACCTCCATGGACCAATAGCCCACGGCATCGAGGATTTCGCAGGCGGGCAGCATATCGGCAAGCCGCATGCGCGTTGCCGCCAAACTCTGGTGCGCATCGCGCAGTATCGTGTCGGTGATCAGCAGTTTAGCCATAGCCCGCTCACTCGATGGTCAGCAGCAGGTCACCCGCCGCGACATTGCTGCCCTGTGTGGCCGAGACGGCGCTTATCCTGCCGTCCTTGGGGGAAACGATCTCGTTTTCCATCTTCATGGCTTCGAGGATCAGGAGCAGCTGTCCCTTTTTGACGGTCTCGCCCGTTGCCACCGCGACGGACAAAATCGTACCCGGCATCGGCGCGCGCAGGGACTCGCCGCTTGCGGGGGCAGGTGCCGCCACGGGGGCGAGGGGCGCAGCGGGGGCGGGCGCTGCCGCGGGGGCAATCGCTGCCGCGGGGGCAATTGTTGCTCCCTGCTTTATCTCTTCCACCTCAACTTGATAGGAAGTGCCGTTTACTTTGACTTGAAATACTCGCATGGTTTTTGTTCCCTTCTATTTTCCGATTCTATATTTTGCGTATGGAGTGGATGCGCAGGGCCTGCACATCCGTACCCATGGTTTCGGCGATAGCCACCGCGATGACCGCCGCCAGTTCGCCGCGGTTGGCGATGGAGGGTGCCGACAGTGCCGGGGCGACGGGTTGCGGGGGCGCTTCCGCCGCGATACCGCGTCGCTTGATTTGGCGGACGGTTTGCATGATAAAAAACAGAATGATCAGCTGCAGCAGCAGCATGGCGGCGATCCATGGTAAAAGTTGTTCCATGTGCATCTCCTAAAGGTGTATTTTTGCGCATAATAAGTATACCGCAAACGCAGTCCATTTATCAAGGGGCTTTTGCGGTATTTGACGTATTTTATTCGGATGGTGCGAAATATGGGGTGACACCTGCTCCGGCCTACAGGATCATGATTCGCCCCTGCCGATCACGATAATAACAAAGGGTATTATAATCGGGAATATGATGGATAGCACAAATAATGCAGTATGATGCCTTGCACATGATTTAT
>WREI01000038.1 GCA_009779405.1 Clostridiales bacterium | reverse complement strand
GCTGGCGTGGCATCGCTACTCGCTATGCAAAGCAGACGGACTCTTTCCTTGCTTCTCTGTACGTCAAGTGCATCTTCATGTGGTTACTGGTCGTCGCATAACTCGTGTAAACACTGTCTAGCACAGCTAATCTGCGGCACAGCTCGCGCAGTTACATCCTCGAAAAGCCGATAGTATTTCTTTCCAATAATGTCAATACTGCGGAGATTTATTTCCTTATAGGCTTCTCTATCAGCCAATAACACCCGCAAGTTGGCATCATTACGAGACGTGACCATTTTGGCTTCTTCTTCTTCCGGCAACTCACCCCACCATTTCTTCATCCGCATGCGGAAGGGGCGCATCAGACCTTCGTAGAAAATCAGCGCTTCGCCCGGGGCGAAGGTGGTCATCTGCTCCAACTGCAAGCCGCCGGCCGCCATCGTGCTGCCCAAAAGGGAGCGGTCGTCCGCCGAGGTGATGCGGAGCCCGATTTTCAGGCCTGTATTCTTGATCACTTCCTGCGCCATCACGGTCGGCAATTGATCTGCAATGACAATGCCCTCCTTCAAGGCGCGCACTTCCGCCAGCATTTTCACCAAAAACGCGGTCGCGGCCTGCTTCGGATTCGCTTCCGCCCCAGTTTGCTCTTCGGATTCGGGGCCGATCAGATTATGCGCTTCCTCAATAAACAGGACATGGCGCACAGGCCCGACAAAATCAGGCTTGACTTTGATCGATTCCCGAATCAAAGCGCAGAGCATCAGGGTCAGGAAATTTGCGGGGCCGGTTCCCATCGATTCCAATTCAATGACGGCGGGAACCTCAAGCCATTTTTCCGGGGCGAAGGTGGATTCCGGCACATCGAACACATCGCCCATCTCCCTGCGGAGCAGACTACCTATGCGCACCTTCAGCGCGGATTCCAAGTTCCCCCGGACTTCCCCGCTATAACTGGTAGACTTCAGCTCGTCTTCAAGCCGTTGATAGAGCATGGACATCGTTGGCAGATGCTTTCTGTTTACGCCGTCATCCGCTTTTTCTTCGCCCGTATAGATGTGTTCCGGAATCCAATCCAATTCACGATATACCGCTTCAATCGCGTTATCCAATAGGAAAGGCATGGGGTTGTCCAACGGGAAAGCACCCTCGAAAACGGAACACAATCTTCGAATATGCTCCGCGACCATGATGCCTTTCGGCATTTCAAACGGATTGATATGCAATGGAAAGCTCATATCGGCATTGGGTGAGAAGATATACAGCTCTTTCATATCGGGATCGTTGGCAAGCGCGCGGTACTCCTGTTTGGCCGGCTCCAACACAAGAAACGGTATTTTGTGATCTTTCCAAAGCGAAGAGACAATATGACACATGGTGTTTGTCTTGCCGGAACCGGGTACGCCGGATATAAAGGCATGCTTGGTGAATTTTTTCAATTCAAAATTGACGTCATATCCGTTTTCGTCTTTGCCCAGATACAGCGACTCCTCCTTGGAAACGGGCTTCGGCGCGGTTTCCTTCGGTTTCTGTATAACTTCCCCTTCATACAGGGCTGGGAAACGGAAGAACGGGGTAATCTCCTCCAGGGAAAACAAAGTCGGCAAATACTTGAGGCTTAAACGTTCCGTATCCTCTCTGCATACAATCAACCCGACCTTTCCCGGCGCAAGCACCATTTTATCGCACATGCTTGTTTGTCTTTCGGCTTCTTTATCCAAGAAACTCAATGCGCTAAATGCGGAAAGCGCGGTGAATGTGGCCACGCTGTATTGTCCCTTTATCAACGATTCGGCACCCGCGGCATCCAATATTGCCGCGGAGTCTTCGGGCCTATCGGCAAACACCATGATGTTCGCTATAAAATGCGGTGAGGATTCAAACTGCTCCATGATTTTTTCGTAGCGGTTCAGAACGTCCTTGCCCTCATAATCGCGCTGGCTGCCGGAGGAGCGATCATCCTGCCTTTTTCTCAATTCTCCTATCGGTTTCTGAAAGTGTTTACGCAATAAACTGCTGCGCTCTGTGGGATACAGGTCCACACGGAACAACGCGGTTTGATTGAGCGCTTCCATGAGCTTGCTCATGTTGTACAGGCGGCCATCTTCGTTCATTTCCCATTCGCGGATCATTAAGTAATCTTCCGCAGTGCCGGAAGGCAACAGGGTTTCCGCTTTGGTCAAAATGCTGCATACCTGAAAGCGCGGAGCCGCTATTTCCCAATTATCAAAGAGGGTCTCGATTCCTTTCTTCGTTTCTTTCTCCTCTTTCGATGCGTCAATCTTCTCTTTCGATTTGCCCATCCATTCTAGGATAAAGAAATCCGACAAAGGCGAGGCTTGAATCATGGACGGAACATTCTCCATGGCCGCTTCCGTGCCGCGGATGAGGAGCAGCACTTCCAAGCGCCTCCCCGGGCGGTCAAGGCCTTTGTTTTCGGGACTGATGTACAGATAAAACAAATGAAGCGAAACATCGGTGAGCACGCCCTTGCGATTCCATTGGCGCAAAAAGGCGATGTGTTTTTCCAACACCCCATCCACGCCGCTCCCGTCTAAGGAAGCGTACTTATTCAGCCCGAGATCGGGCAGCGTCTCTATCTTATACCATAATTCCTGTATTTTACTCATCGTCTCCCTCATCTTGGCCCTGCCGGAGAACGGCTTCAAGCGCCCGCGCTTCCGATTCGACCTTCTCCCAATCTTCCAAAATTCTTGGTTTTAATTACCTGCCCCTTTTGCAAGCCCATAATGTCCCCCTTCATATTTTGTGGAATGTAATTTATCAAGACAATGAAATTTTATGATTCATAATGGATATCGATTTGGATTCCAAATGCTTCCACGATCCTGTTCCTTTACGCGATATTTGTCTCAATATTTCATACATTGTACATGGTTTCGACATATTTTGCAACCATTATGTAACAAAAAATTCTCCTAAAATTATATTTGAAGCACCAACGCTGACTTCATTTCTATACTTTTTAGATTTACGACATACTCAGTGCACCAAAAAAGAGCAGGAAAACATCTTGTTTCCCGCTCTTTTGCACCGTACAACTCTTATGAATCGCTTTTCTTATATTTACTCTCCAGTCTGCTCATCCACCAACCGAGGGCTATGCCGACTGCGAGGGCGAGGACGCAGAAGATGAACTGCCAGCGGAGGTAATTGTAGTCCTGCTGGTAGGGGATGATCATGAGCGTACTGGCGATGACGATGCCACAGACAAAGTGGAACATCCCGGCATAGGCCTTTTTCAGAATCCAGTCCACCAGTTTGGTGAGGGTAACCATACAGAGAATCACGCCGAGAAAGAGGGGGATGAGTGTCCATTCAAAGGAGCCGAATGCGGCGGACATCTTGTCGTAGATTCCAAAATAGAGCAGGAAGTTGCTGGGAGAGAGACCGGGGATCAGGAATCCGAGAGCGATTAAGAAACCCGCAAAAACCCATACGAAGAAGATTTCCACTCCCGTTTTTGCAATATCCAAGAGCTGCACACTCAGATTGCCCTTTGCCCAAAACAGGAAGACAGAACCCAGCACCGCCGTGACGGCCATTATGATATAGTGGCGCGGCTTTCTGCCCTCCTCCCCCGCCTCCCGCCAGAGCGCGGGCGCGGTACCCAGGATGGCTCCGATAAAAAACCACATGGCGGGCACACCCAGCTCGGGCCTTACGAAGAGTTCCGTACCCTCCTGCAATGCAATGACCGGAGCCAAAAATCTTCCGATGACGGCAATGCCTAACAGCGCGCCTATGCCCACAGGCAGGAAGTACATTAAATTCTTCCAAAAATCCTTGGTGATATGAGCGAGAAACGCGACCAGACGGCGGTATAAACCGAAGATCGCCGCCAGCGCGCCGCCTGATACGCCGGGGAGTATAAAGCCCGTGCCGACGACCGCACCTTTTAACAGGCGCAGGAGCCAATCTTTCATGCCCTTGAACAGTTTTTTCATGTACTGTATCCCTTCTCTATTGATGGGGTCATCTTACCATATTTTTCGTGGGGGGGCAATATGGATTGACTTGCGTTTTGCACAAAGAAAAATTTGTTATTTACTTGATGGGTGAAGGTAGTATATACTGAGGGCAGAAGGAGTACCTTGCCCTATGTTACAGTTGCACCAAATACGAAAATCCTATACGACCGCCAATTTCACGCAGACCGCTTTGGATGGCGTGACCGTTGCGTTCCGTGACAATGAGTTTGCGGCGGTGCTGGGGCCGTCCGGTTCGGGTAAGACGACCATGCTGAACATCATTGGCGGCCTGGATCACTATGATTCCGGGGATATCGAAATAGACGGCATCTCTACAAAGAAATACAAGGACCGCGATTGGGATACTTACCGGAACAACCGCATCGGCTTTGTATTTCAAAGCTATAATCTGATCCCGCACCAGAGCGTGCTGGCCAATGTGGAATTGGCGCTGACCCTGAGCGGCGTGCAAAAGGCCGAGCGGCGGGCGCGGGCCAGACAGGCCTTGGCGGAAGTCGGTCTGGAAGATCATATCCATAAAAAACCCAGCCAGCTCAGCGGCGGGCAGATGCAGCGCGTGGCAATCGCCCGCGCCCTCATCAACGACCCCGAGATTCTGCTTGCGGACGAGCCGACGGGCGCACTCGACACCCAAACGGGCAGGCAGGTTATGGAGTTGCTCACGCGAATCGCAAAAGACCGCTTGGTCATCATGGTTACACACAACAGCGAACTGGCGGAGCAATACGCAAACCGCATCATCCATCTGAAAGACGGGCAGGTCGTATCCGACAGCCGCCCGTTCCGGCCTTTCGGGGAAATTTGCAGCGGCCGCGCGGTTCGAAGGGCGAGTATGTCTTTTCTGACCGCGATCTCGCTCTCTTTCAGCAATCTGATGACAAAAAAGGGCCGCACCTTTATGACGGCGCTGGCGGGCTCCATCGGCATCATCGGCATTGCGGTCATCCTTGCGCTCGCCACCGGGATCAACGCCTATATCAAGAATGTGGAGGAGGATACCCTGAGCCTGTATCCCCTCACCATCCAGAGCGCCGGTTTTGATTTGATGCGTATGTTTGGCGATTTCGGACACGCGGAACGCAGTGAAGAGGAAGCCGTCGAACCCGACGGCGTTCGCGAGTGGAAGATCGTCAACCGAATGTTTGCCCGCAGAAGCAAAAACGATCTCGCCGCGTTAAAAACCTATTTTGACGAGAACGCGCAGGAGATGGACCGACAGGTCAACCTGATTCATTATATGTATGACATTACGCCGCAGATTTATCTGGCAGATACCTCCGGGGGCGTCGAGCAGGTCAACCCCGATTCCATACTCGGCGGCTACGGAATGAGTTCCGGCGGCGGCATGGGCATGAGTATGGGCTTTGCCGGTATGTCCGGCATGAATATGTTTCACGAAATGCCGGGCGACCGCAGACTGTATGAGGGCCAGTATGATGTTCTCGCGGGGCATTGGCCGGAAAGCCATGACCAAGCGGTGCTCGTCCTTGCGCATGGCAACAGCATCACGGATTATCTGCTGTATTCGATGGGTCTGCGCGACCGTTCCGAATTGAAGGCTATGGTCGAATCCTTTATGAATAAGGAGGAGACCTCGATTGCGTCCGATGAAGCGGGCGGACTCTATTCCTATGACACGCTGATGTCCGCCGCGTTCAAGATTATCCATCCCGCCGACCGCTACCAGTATGATGAGACCTATCAGGTTTGGGTGGATAAATCCGGCGATAAAGCCTATATGAAATCCCTGGTGGACAAGGGCTGTCCGCTCCGCATCGTCGGCATCGTGCAGCCGAATTCTTCCTCCGCGTCGCTCTCGTCCGGCATCAACTACAGCTCCGATCTCATTGCCTATCTCATAGAGCAGTCGGCGGGTAAAAAAGTCATCCGGGATCAGCTGGCACAGCCGACCGTCAATGTCTTGACCGGAAAGACCTTCGCCGAGGAAATGGAGGATCTCGGCTCCGAATTCGATTTCTCGAAGATCATTTCGGTGGATGAGGAAGCGTTCCGAAGTGCCATGCAGATAGACGCTTCCGATTTCGATTTCGATTTATCCAATATACGGATCGGCGGTTCCGGGTTCAATTTCGATCCTTCCGCCTTTGATTTGGATCCGTCCCTCTTTGATATAGACCTGTCGAGCCTCGGCGAGTTCCCGCCCGGCACGGAGCTGCCCGAATTCTCCATCGATATGGCGGCGCTGCTGCGCGCGATCGCGGCAGAGGTCAATGTCCCTGTCGAGGAACTGCGCGACGTCATGTACGGCATATTGCGGGATTTCCTTGCGGAACAAGCCGCGCAGGGCATCACCGACCCGATACAGATTTTGGCGAATCTGGCCGCCTATCTGTCGACGCCCGAGGTGCAGGCGGAGCTGTCCGAGCGGCTGGCCGAGATCGTCGATCCGTCCATGCTGCAGGAGCAGGTGATGCGCGGGATCCAAGCCTATATGCAGACAATGATGCAGGCCTATATGGCGCAGATGCTAAATATACTCCAGGCGCAAATCCAGGCGCAGATTCAACAGACCATGCAGCAGGTGATGGTGCAGGCCATGCAGCAGATTCTGCAAACGATTACGTCGCAGATTGCGCGGGGCATGCGCGGCGCCGCGGCGCAGATTCAGCGCGCCATTGAAGATGGCTTGCAGCAGATGAGCGACCAGATGAAGAATATCGATGGGGCGGCCCTCGTCAGCGCTTTCCAAATCAATATGGGGGAAGAGGATATCCTCGCGCTCATGGCTTCCGTTATGAACCCCTCGGAGAGCTCCTACGAGCGGAACTTGAGCCTGCTGGGCTATGCCGATCCCGCTACGCCCTCGCAGATCAACCTCTATCCGCGCAATTTTGAATCCAAAAAGGAAGCCCTCGGCATTCTGGACCGCTACAACGAGCGCATGGAGTGGAACGGAGAACCCGACAAGGTGATACAATACACGGATTTCGTCGGCGTGCTCATGTCTTCCGTAACAGATATTGTCGATTTGGTCAGCTATGCCCTCATCGCCTTTGTCGCCATATCCCTCGTCGTCTCCTCGATTATGATAGGCGTCATCACCTTTATCTCCGTGTTGGAGCGCAAAAAGGAGATCGGAATCCTGCGCGCCATCGGCGCAAGCAAGCAGAATATCCGCCTGGTATTCAACGCGGAGACCCTTATTGTCGGTTTTGTCTCGGGCGTGCTGGGCGTGGTTGTCTCCCTTCTGATCAGCAGTATCGGGAGCGCGATTGTCTATAATGAATTCGATATTGCGGGGATCGCCCAGCTGCCGATATTGGCGGTCTTCATCCTCATCGCGGTCAGTATGTTCCTGACCTTTATCGCCGGACTGCTCCCCGCTTCCGCGGCGGCGCGGAAGGACCCGGTGGAAGCGCTGCGGGCGGAGTAGACCCGTTTGCAATCTTGATACAAGCTTAAATCTTTTGCTTGCAGTCAATGAAACTTTGCGATACAATACAATTATAAAGTTTCTGTTCTTTACCTGCAAAATATATTGAAATGTTCATTTGGAGGTTTCCTATGCGAAATGCTGTCAGGCGCAGACTGTCTATACTGATCGTAATCGCTCTTGTGGCGGCGCTTCTTCCCGCTTTCACCATGCCAAGTCCCGCGCTGTCCGCGACGGGCGACCGCTACTCTGTAGTGGAATGGAATTATGCCGGCGGCGCGGGCTTTGGCAATACGATACCCGCCAGCGACGGTGAGATGTTCCTGACGGGCAGTGTCCGCGTGGCCAACGGCAGCTTCGACACGGGCTCCAGGGCCATATTGACAACCGGCTGGGACAATGCCACCCAATCCATCACCTTTAGCTTCTCTACCAAGGGGTTTTCGGGAATCCTGCACAGCTCCCTGGTCAGATCTTCCGGCACGGGTCCCCGCAATTTTAAGGTGCAATACAGTTTGGACGGCGACAATTTTACAGACTGCGGCACCTTTACATCCTGGAGCACCTCCTTGGTCGACAGCCCCGTAAACCTGCCCCTGCCCGCCGCCTGCAACAACCGGGATCAGGTTTGGGTGCGCTGGGTACTGGCGAACAATACAAGCCAAAACGGTGGCACGGTCGGGAACGGCAGCTTCAACTTCACCGCCACCTCGTTTACGGGCATCGCGTTAGACGAGAGCCTGACCCCCCGCGTGATCGGCGGCACGGAGATTGCGGAAGGGTCTACCGTTTACCTGGAAACTGATGTGCCGGGTGCGAACATTTACTATAAACCTTATCCCGATACGGCGGCAGTAGGCTATCAGCTCTATAACCCAACGGCGGGCATTGAGATTTTGGATCTGCCCTGCGCCATTTTGGCATATGCCGAAAACGGCGGTAACATCGGACGCGAGAAACTTTTGACTTTCACATTGCTCAAAGTGAAGACCCCCACCGCCAGTCGTTATTCCGGGGCCTTGGAAGCGGAGCGGGATGTGGTTTTATCCTGTGCCACCCCCGACGCGACCATCTACTATACCCTTACCACCAACTACGGCAGCACGGGAGAGATCGCGTATCCCGAAGCCCCGTATACCGTCCCTCTTTCGTTTTTGGAGGAACAGTTTCCGGTGCATATCGAAGCACGGGCGGAACGGGTCGGATGCATCCCCAGCGAACTGCTGGTTCTGGATTACACGTTGAAAGTCACGGGCGGCGAGCGCTTCTATTTCGGCGTACTGCATTCGCATACGAATTTCTCCGACGGCACGGGTACCGTCGCGGAAGCTTACACGTACGCAAAAAATACCGCGCTGGTGGATTTCCTCGTCGTCTCCGATCACTCCAATTCTATGGATACTGCGGCCAATTTGGCGAGCATGGACGGCGCTAACTTAGGCCCGGTATACAGTGGCGGCCTGACCAAGTGGGAAATCGGCAAACAAGCGGCGGCGGCGGCGACGGATGCAAACTTTGTCGGCATGTTCGCCTTTGAAATGACGTGGAGCGGGCAGTATGGACACATCAACACCTTCAACACCCCCGGCTTTGTCAGCCGCAACGACCCGCAATTTATCGTGCAGGGCGGGCAGGGCCTGCGCAATTATTACGACCTGATCACGGAATATCCGGCCTCCCTCTCCATGTTCAATCATCCGAGCATCCCCCTCAGTGACTTAAACGACTTTGCCTACTACACCCCGGAATACGATTCCGTCGTCCATCTGATTGAGGTTGGCAACGGAACCGGATCGCCGAGCGGGGGCGCATACTTCGCCGCCTATGAACACTATATCCGTGCGTTGGACAAGGGTTGGCATATTGCGCCCGCCAACAACCAGGATAACCACGCCGGGGCGTGGGGCAATGCCAACCACTGCCGAACAGCCATCTATACCAATGATTTTACCGAGCAGGGGCTGTATGCCGCCATCCGCGATTTGCGCGTAATCGCCACGGAGGATGAAAACGCTTCCGTTTTGATGAAAGTCAACGGCGAGCTGTTTGGCACGGTGCTCAGCACAAAACCGACCTCCTTGCATTTTGAAGTCACCATCACCGACCCGGATGCGGCGGACGCCACGGGCAGGCTCTCCATTCTCGCAAACGGCGGCCGTGTCGCGCACTCGCTGAGCTATGTGTTGGTGGGAGGCAGCGTGACGCTGGAATTCGACCTGCCCGTGCAATATGACTACTATCTGGCGCGCGTGGATCAGGCCGACGGGGACATCATCATTACCTCTCCCGTATGGTTGGGCGAAGTGCGAAAGGTGGCCGTCAGCTCCATCGTCAAATCGGACGGCGGCACCAGTCTCGTCGTGAACGAGGAAGCGGATATTCAGGTCACCATAGAAAACAACGAGAGCAGCGCCTATGCGGTCGATACCGTGACCCTGTATTATTTAGATACGGACGGGGAGACGCCCATTGATTTGGGTACGGCGTCGGGCGGCACGGTTCCGGCGAACGGGGCGCTTACCTATACCATTCCCGCGACCGTTTCCACCCTCGGAAAGCGCACGCTGCGCGTCGCCGTCACCGGAGAAATCGGCGGCGAGCCATTGGAGATCTCCGGCAAGCAGGATTTCGCCGTCTGTCGCGAAGGCGATATTCTGCGCGTGGCGGTGGATACGGGGCATGACAATTACTACGTCACCGGGATTTACCCCGATATGCTCAAGCGCTTGGGCGACCTGGTGCACAGTTACGACGGCGTATATTCGCAGTTGACCTATCCCATCACGGACGACCAGCTTGCAGGGCTGCACCTCGTTGTGCTGACCGTGCCATGGGTGGCGGGCAATCCGTATAATGAGCCGGGGCGCGCCTATCAACCGTCTGAAATTGCCGCATTGCAACGCTACGCGGCGGCGGGCGGCAGCATCCTGATCGCAGGCAAGAGCGGGGTGACAGGCAATATCACGCTGAACAACATTCTATCGGGGATAGGTTCCGCAACGCGTTTAGGCAGTGATACGCTGACGGACGCGGTGCATAACACCGGGAACGATTATGCGCTCCACTATAAGAGCAACGATATATTCGATATGGTCTGCGATACGGCGGCGGGTATTTCCGCAACGGACAACGACTTCGTGTATTACAGCGGCAGTTCCGTCCTGCCCGGCTCGGGCGCGAACGCGGTCGTGCACGGCACTCCCACCACTGTATCCGGCGGCACGTCAGCCGCCATGCTGACCGAGGAGACGCTCGGGGGCGGCGGCAAACTCTATGTCACGGGCTGTGTATTCTTCAATGATTACCAGGTTGCAAGCTCCATCTATGCGGATGGGCAGAGCGCAAACTTCCATCTGATCGACAACATCGTGCGCAACTGCGTCCCCACTACGCCCATCGCCGAAGTGCGGACGAAGGCACCGGGCGAGTTCTACCGCGTGAAGGGTACGATGGTCACCAATGGGATGGAATATTCCCCGAAGACGGCATTTTTTGATGCGGTGTATATCGAGGATACAACGGGCGGTATCTGCCTTTTCCCCGTGAGCGGCAGTTTCCACGCGGGGCAGCAGGTTTGGGCAGCGGGCTTTGTGGATGAATACCAAGGGGATATGGAATTATCCGAGGTTACGTTCCGCGTTCAGAACAATATAGAACAGGCTGCCGCGCCGCGCGAGCTTACAGCGGTGCAGGCAAACGCGCCCGCGAACCAGGGCAAGCTGCTTTCCGTCACCGGAACGGTCGTGGATATGACTGTAAAATCCGGCAGGCCGGAGTATATTTGGGTGGAGGATGCCACGGGTACGGCCATCGTATTTCTGGACGGTTATATCGAGAGCGAGGATGCCTATGACCTCAGCGTCGTGCAAATCGGCGCGGAGATCACTGCCTGGGGCGTCGCCACCACGGGTCCCGTGGCGGGTACGTCGATCTATACGCCCCGTTTGCGCGTGCGGGACGCGGCGGAGATTTGGCTGGTGGAGGACGGCGTGATCGTTCCCCATCCCACGCCGACACCCACGCCGACGCCCACACCAACCCCGGAGCCGACTGCAACGCCCGACCCCAGCGGGCTCAGTGACTGGGTGCTCACTCCCCTCTCGGAGATCGGGCCGGACGATTCCGTGGTCATTACGATGACGGTTCCCGGTGGAACGGTTTGCGTTCTGCCGAACAACGTTGGAAGTACGCCCCCGGCTTCGGTCATCTCTGTTACGGGCAATCGCCTGACCCTCACGCCGGATTTGTCCTTGCAGTGGAATGTAAAGCCGGAGGGCGGCGGCTATGCGTTCTACGTTTACGGCTCTACGGGCTCGTGGCTCTATACGACCAGCGCGAACACCGGGATTCGTATAGGGCAAGGGCCTACCAAGGAATGGGTTTTGGATAGCAGCGGCTTGAAGTTTGTCGCCACTTCGCGCTATCTCTGCGTATATACCGGCACGCCCGATTGGCGCTCCTACAATCAAGGCTCCATTACACCCGGAACGCTCGGCTTTTACGTAAAGGCGGTCGACACCACGACACCCACACCCTCGCCCACGCCCACGCCCACCCCCTCGCCGACACCGACACCCACCCGCCGACCCGGCGACGCGGATTGCAACGGCGTCGTGGACGCCGCGGACGCCGCGCTGGTACTGCGCTGGCTGGCCGGTATAGGGATTATCTCGGAACAGGGCCTGCTCAACGCGAATGTCAACGGCGACGCCGTGGTGGATGCATCGGATGCCGCCGCCATACTGCGCTTCTTGGCGGGGATAGGCACGCTGCAATAGGGATTAGAACCGCGCACGACAAAGACGCCACCTTGCGGATGGCGTCTTTGTCGCTTTTTTGCGGTTCAGGGGTTGCGCATCGCCTTATTTGAGGAGGTCGGCAATGTTGGTCACGGGTTCAACGTTTTCCCAGCCCATGGGGGCCAGATCGCTGATGGGGACGACTTTGGAGAGACTCATGGCCTGTGTACCCCAGCGGTTGCCGTTCGCATAGTCCACGGCCGCGCCGAAGGGCAGTTTAATGGGGGCAGATTCGAGGGCCTTCATGTAGTTTTCCCAAGTGAGCGGCTTGCCTTCCACGCGGCGCAGGCCTTCCACAAAGGCCGCCCCGGCGATCCATCCGGCCATCGCGTAGGCGTTGGCGGCATACTCGGGCGCAACCCAAGTGGCAAACTCCATATAGGCTTCCAGATCGGTCGCATCCACCCAAGCGGTCGCGTACACATCGAAACGGCCTGTGATCGCTTCGACGACAGCCGTCGAGGTATCGATGCCCGCGTTGCTGTATGTGGTCAAAACCGGTGCGCTCATGCCCTGCGCGGCCAGTTCCTTCACGATGGTCGGGCAGGTTGCCTGAATGGCCGCCACGATGACGATATCCACCCCGGCGTTCTTTAAGGAGGTGACGGCGGCGGAGGCGTCCGCTGTACCCGCGGCTACCTGCTCCGCAACCAATTCAACGCCCGCAAGCTCTTCCACCTGTGCCACGACGCCCTTGTGCAGCGTGATGCCCGCGTCATCGTTCGTGTAGATGACGCCTATCTTCGTCGCGTTGAACTTGCCTGTGGCATAGGCGGTCAGGATGCGGCCCTCGGTCTCATACAGGGGCTGCACCGGGAAGATGTTGTAGCCTTCCTCATTTGTCGTTGCGCCCGTGGCCAGCAATTGCGGAATGCCCGTCGCAAAATACACGCAGGGGATGCCGTACGCCTTCATGTCGTCGATGATGGCGGCGATGACGGGCGTACCCATCGCGCCGACAATGGCAAAGAGTTTTTCATCCTCGACCATCTCTTCCAGAGCCGCCTTGCCCTTGGCGGGGTCAAATTCGTCGTCTGTATGCCAGAATGTGATCGTGCGGCCGTCGATGCCGCCGCCTTCGTTGACCATGCGGAAATAGGCTTCTATGCCCGCATTGAGGGGTTCTCCGACGATTGCGAAGCCGCCGGATGTTGCGGCAGAGTTGCCCACGCGGATTTCGGTGTCGGTTACGCCTTGACTGGGTTCGATCTTGGCCGTGCAAGCGGCAGCGCCCAGCACGAGAACCACGCAGAGCAGGATGGCAAGCAGTTTTTTCATTTTTGATCTCCTTTGCTTTTTTCTATATAAATGCCAATCACATGATTCGCATATATACTTACAGGATCAATGGGCACCCAGATACGCTTCCACCAGTCGTTTGTCGTGGATCAGCTCCGCCGCCGCACCCTCCATCTTGATTTGCCCCGTCTCCATTACATAGGCATAATCGGCGATTTTCAGGGTTTGCAGGGCGTTCTGCTCCACGAGGAGCACCGTGTCCCCCTCCCTCTTAATGTCCGCGATGATGTGAAATATATCGCGCACGATGAGGGGTGCCAGCCCCAGTGAGGGCTCGTCCAGGAGCAACAGTTTGGGCGCGGCCATCAGCGCGCGGGCTATGGCCAGCATTTGCAGTTCGCCGCCGGAGAGCGTATAGCTGATCTGCTTTTTGCGCTCCGCCAGCCGCGGGAAATAGTAATAACAGCGCGCGAAATTCTTTTCCATCACGTGCCGTTTGCGGACGGTATAGGCGCCGATGCGCAGATTTTCCTCCACCGTGAGGTCGCCGAAGATCTGCCGCCCCTCCGGGGCCTGCGCGATGCCGCGCGCGGCTATCTTCTCCGCGTCCATCTTCGTGATGTCCTGTCCGTTGAACACGATGCTTCCGCCCGAAGACGGCACCAGCCCGGAGATGGCGCGCAGGGTGCTGGTCTTGCCCGCGCCGTTCGCGCCCAGCAGTGCGACGATTTGGGACTGCGGCACGCAGAGGTCTATGCCCTTGACCGCTTCAATCGCGCCGTAGTTGATTTTCAGGTTTTGAATCGACAGGGCGGGCGCGTTCATATCACTCTTCCTCCCCGAGATAGGCCTCTTGCACCGTTTTATCGTCGCGTATCTCCGCCGCCGTGCCGCAGGCGAGGAATTTGCCGAACGAGATTACGCAGATGCGGTCGCATACGCCCATCACGAGCCGCATATCGTGCTCGACCAATAGGATGGTGCAATTGTATTCGTCCCGAATCTGACGTATCAGCGCCGCCAGCGCGTCCGTCTCGTTGTCGTTCAGGCCCGCCGCAGGTTCATCCAATATGATCAGATTAGGCGCGCACATCAGCGCCCGCGCCAACTCCGTCTTTTTCAGTACGCCATAGGGCTGCCCACCCGCGGGCAGGTCCTTGCGATCCGCGATGCCCATAAATTCCAGCGCGTGCTCTGCTTTGGCGCGCCATTCGCGCTCCTCGCGCCGCGCACGCGGCAGTTTCAGCGCCTGCTCGAAGATCGTCGCCCGAAACGCGCCGTGCGCGCCTATGAGCACATTGTCCAAGAGGGAGAGCTCGCGGATCACCTCCACGTTTTGGAAGGTGCGCACCAGCCCGTAGGAAATGATCTGATGCACCTTGCGCCCCACGAGGTTGATTTCGCCATCCTTGTGCCGAAAGAATACCTTGCCCGCGTCGGGCTTGTAGAACTGTGTGATGCAGTTGAACACCGTCGTCTTGCCCGCGCCGTTGGGGCCTATCAATCCGAAAATCTCGCCTTCCCGCACGGAGAAGGACAGGTCGTCCACCGCTTTCAGACCGCCAAAGCTGATGCTGAGCCCTTCGATTCTGAGAATGTCGCTCATAACTCATCCTCCAACTGTGGCGTTTTGGGTCGGACTTTTGCCCGCAGCTTGCGCAAAGCGCGCGGCACGTCATACCAAATATTGCGCAGACCGCCCGGATAGAACATGATGATAACGACGATCAGAATGCCCGTCGCGATGAACGCGACGCCGTTCAGGTCGCGGATGACGGGCAGCTGCTTGATGACCAGATCGCTCAGGCCCCAGACCACAAACGCGCCGACCACGGTTCCGTATATAGATCGCATGCCGCCGATCACTATGGCGGCCACGAGGTTCAGCGACAGCATCAGGCTCCAGGTGGTCGGATAGGAGGAGCGGATAAAGAAGACATAGAGCGCACCAGCCAGCGCGGCATACGCCGTCGCCAGGGCAAAGACGATCAGACGATATTTCAACAGATTCACGCCCATGGCCTGCGCGGCGCTCTCGCTGCCGCGCATCGCGTGCAGCGCGCGCCCGAACTGTCCGTTTACGAGATTATAGGTCAGGATCATCATCAAGACGAGGAAGCCCACCAAGAGCCAATACATCGTCGTGCGATCCATCTGTATACCGAAGATCTGCGGGTATTTGATGTTCATGCCCCGCATGCCGCCCGTGAACGGTTCCACCTCCTCAAAGGTTTTGAGCAAAATTTCCGACACGCAGAGCGTGGCGATGGCCAAATAGATGCCCGCAATGCGCAGGGAGATAAACCCGACCAATATGCCAATCAGCGTCGGCACGATGATGGCGGCGAGCAGGCCGATCCAGAACGCGGCGGGCATATCCTTGGCGAGATAACCCGCGAGGTACGCGCCCAGACCCATGAAGCCCGCCGTGCCAAGCGAGATCTGCCCCGCATAGCCGAGCAGGAGATTGAGCCCCAGCGCGGCGATGGAATAGATAAAGATGGACGCGACCGTGGTCAATACGCTGACTTTGATGAGACCTGCCGACGTGAACAGGGGCAGCAGGGCCAGCAGCGCGCCAAAGAAAGCGAAGCGGGCATAGGGATTTTTGTAGATACGCTTTAACACAACACCCACCTCCTACACTTTCTTGATATACTTCTTGCCGATCAATCCGTTCGGGCGGACCAGCAGGAAGAGCAGGATGAAGCCGTACATGATCTGATGGCTCCAGACGGAACTGACATAATACGAAAGGAAGTTCGGCATCATGCCGATGATATATGCGCCGATGACAGGCCCGTAAAAGGTCTGGAACCCGCCGAACACGCAGGCCAGCAACGCGCCCATTCTGTATGGGGTTCATCAGGCCGACGCTGACGCTCGTCGCCGGCGCGTGCATGGTACCCGCGACCACGCCGAGTGTTCCCGCCACGATCCAAGCGGTCATCGTGACCATGCGCGTGGGCACGCCCATCAACCGCGCCGTCATTTCATTGCTGGCGGTGCCGCGCACGGCCAATCCAAACTTTGTCGTCTGCAATATGAGGAAGAGCCCGGCCATCACGGCGATGCCCACGACGATATTCAGAATCGCGTTATACGAAATGGATGCGCCGCCTATCGCCAAATCGCCCCGCGGGATAAAGCGCGGCACATTGAGCGAATACATCCCGAAAAGCATTGGCGCGAGACCGAGGAAAACCATGATGAGGGCCAGGGTGATGATCTCCTTGCCCACGTGGGAGACCCGCTTGGCACGCCGCACCACGAGGAAATCCACCAGAAAACCCATCAGCATGGAACAGGCGATGCCGCCTATGAGCCCCAACCACAGCGGCACCTGGAGCTTGTTCACAAGCCAAGCCACAGCAAAAGTGCCAAACATGCTCATCGTACCCTGCGCGAAATGGATAACCAAGCTGGTTCGGAAGATGATAATTATGCCCAGCGCGGTCAGAGCATAGATGCTCCCCGTCTCCAAACTGCGCAGGGTGAGTTGCAGTACCGTACTCAATTCGCTCATACCCGTCTCCGATACCTTGCTGCTGTCGCTTCGCAATTATGACAGGCTTGTCATATTGAAAAGCTTGTGTTCTTTCGATACGGGAAAATGATATACCGTCAGGCGCTCTGTGTCAAGTATATTTTGCGAATTTGTAAAGATTTCATCCGAATTCGGTTGACACTGCGAAGTTTGCTGCTGTATAATGGCAATATAAGAAATGACATGCTTGTCATATTGTAGAGGTGTAAGGTGCGCGAGACGATGGAGCAAGTGCAGGACGCAAGGGTCGGCATATTGGGATATGGCATATACCTGCCCGCAAAGCGCATGCGCGCGCGGGAAATTTCACAGGCTACGGGCGGGTTTTGGACGGAAGCAGCCGTTGCCGAGAAGCTCGGCGTCCTCCAAAAACCCATACCGGGCGAGACGGACGGCACGCAGGAGATGGGCTGGCTCGCCGCCCGCGACGCGCTGGAACGCACGGGGCTGGATCCGGTGGAGATTGACCTCATCCTCTGCATAGGCGAAGAGTGGAAGGAGTACCCCCTCACCACCTCCGCGCTCTATATACAGGATAAGATCGGCGCGGTGAACGCCTGGGGCATCGATGTGCAGAACCGCTGCTGCACGACCTGCGCCGCCATCAAGATGGCCAAGGATATGATGGTGGCCGACCCCGAAATCCGCACGGTTCTGATTGCGGGCGGCTATCGCAACGGGGATTTTGTGGACTATCGGGACAAGAATATGTCCATGATGTATAACCTCGCGGCGGGCGGCGGCGCGCTGATATTGCAGAGGGGTATGGACCGCAATCTCGTGCTCGGCACGCACATCATGGCAGACGGCAGTTTCGCGCGGGACGCGGGCGTGGAGATAGGCGGCACGGCGCGGCCATTCACCGCGGACACGGTGGAGGAAGGCTATAAGTCCCTGCGCCTGCTCGATGCCGCGCATATGAAGGACAGGCTGAACGCCGTTTCCGTTCCGAACTGGCATCACTGTATCGACGAATCCCTGCGCAAGTCCGGCAATCTGACGCGCCGGGACATAGGCTATCTGGCCATATTGCATTTCAAGCGCTCCCAGCATAACGCCATGGTCGCGGAACTGGGGCTTACGCCTGAGCAGACCATCTATTTGGAGGACTACGGCCATATCGGCCAGATCGACCAAATCCTTTCCCTCGCACTGGGCTTGGAGCAGGGGAAAATCCGGGACGGTACGCTGGTGACCATGGTCGCCGCGGGGATCGGGTATGTTTGGGCTTCGACTTGTGTGCGGTGGGGGCGGGTTTAGGCAATAGGCAGTAGGCAGTAGTGCACTTCGAATTATAAAGGAGTCAAAGATGTACGATTGGACCTCTAAGAAAATCACCGTGGAACAGGCCCTTGCGATGGTCAAGAGCGGCGACAGTATCACCGTCGGCATGGCCGCCGCCGTACCCTGCGCCTTCCTCTCGCAACTGCATACGATTGCCGATCGGGTGGAGAATGTGCGTATCACGTCCTGCATAGACCCCATGGGCGGGGCCTATATGCAGGCGCAGTATTTGGAAAAGGCCTTTGTTCTGGATTCCTGGTTCTATACGCCGCCCCAGCGCAAATTGCAGCATACGGGCCGGATTTCCTTTATCCCCAACCATCTGCATTCGGCGGGGACGGCGCGCATCGGACACAGCAAGCCGAATATCTTTATCGGCTCGGCCCATCCCCCCGACGCGGACGGCAAGATCCGCTTCTCCTGCTCCAACGTGTATGAAGAAGAGACGGCCAAGGCGGCGGAACTGGTGATCTTAGAAGTCAGTCCCAAGCTTCCGCGCAGTTTGGGACAGAACTATATAGAATTTGAAGACGTGGATTACATTATCGAAACCGATTACGAATTGCCCGAGCTGCCCGATGTGCCCGCGGGCGATACGGACAGGCAGATCGGCGCGCATATCGCCGCGCTGATTCAGGACGGCGACTGCATTCAGGTGGGTATCGGCGCGATTCCCAATGCCGTCTGCGAATGTTTGGTCAGTAAGAAAGATTTGGGCGTGCATACCGAGATGATGACGACGGGCATTATGCGCCTGATGCAGTGCGGCGCTGTCAACGGCAACCGCAAGCAGAGGGATGTGGGCAAGGTCGTCTGTGCCTTTGCCTACGGCACACAGGAATTGTACCGCTTTATGCACAATCATCCCGATATCCTCGTCGGGCGCGGCGCCGAAGTCAACGACCCCTATATCATATCCTTGAACGACAACCAGGTTTCCATCAATACGACCGTTGAGATTGATTTGGTCGGCCAATGCTGCAGCGAAAGCATAGGCCATTTACAGCTCTCCGGCGCGGGCGGGCAGGTGGATACGGCGACGGGCGCGGTGCGTTCACGCGGCGGGCGCTCCATCATTGCCCTGCATTCCACGGCGCGGGCGCGGAACCCGCAGACGGGCGAGCGGGAGGAGGTCTCCAAGATCGTCCCCACGCTGAAACCCGGCGCAATCGTCACGCTGAGCCGCATGGATGTCGATTGGGTCGTGACGGAATACGGCGCGGTGAACCTGCGCGGCACGAATGTACGGGAACGCGCCGAACTGCTGATCTCCATTGCCCATCCAAAATTCCGCGAAACGCTGCGCAAAGCGGCGCGCGAACTCTTGTTTTGGGTGGGATAGGATGTTAAAATAGGCTATGGAATTTATATTTCGCGGAAAACGGATTTATTATGAAAGCCACGGCAACGGCGCGCCCCTGCTCATCCTCAACGGCATCTTTATGAGCGCGGCTTCCTGGGTGGCCTTTGTGCCTGCTTTTTCACGCAACAACCGCCTGCTGCTGCTCGATATGTTGGACCAGGGCAGGAGCGACAAGATGGCGGAAGAATATACGCAAGAGTTGCAGGCGGATTTAGTGCTCGCCTTTCTGGAGCACCTGCAATTGGAAAAGGCAACACTCTGCGGCATCAGCTATGGCGGCGAGGTGGCTATGCAGGTGGCCGTCCGCTGGCCGGAGCGCGTCGAAAAGCTCATTCTATCCAATACCTGCGCCTATACCTCCCCCTGGCTGCGCGATATCGGCAAGTCCTGGGAATATGCCTTCCGCAGCTATGACGGGCATCAATTCTTCAAGACCTGCATCCCGATCATCTATTCCCCGCGCTTTTATGAGGAGAATTATGCCTGGGCAAGCGCGCGCGAAGATTTGTTTGTCAGGGTATTTGACCGCCCGGTATACGACGCCTTCGCCCGCCTGACGCGCAGTGCCGAGACGCACGACGTGCGGGACGGTCTGCCCCGTATCAGCGCCAAAACCCTTGTGATTTCCTCCGAATTCGATTTTATCACCCCGCCCTATATGCAGACCGAGCTGGCGAGGGCCATCCCGAACGCGGCACAGGTGACAGTCCCCAACGCGGGCCACGCGCTGATGTATGAAAAGCCCGCCGAATTTGCCGCGCTTGTCCTGGGATTTGCCAATGCGGATACCGATATAAAAATACTATAAGGAGTTGTGAACGTCTATGAGCAAACGCTTGGAAGGAAAGGTCGCCCTCGTCACGGGCGGGGCGGCGGGTATCGGCGCGGAGTGCTGCAAACGCTTTGCGCCGGAGGGCGCGACCGTTATCGCGGCGGACCTGCGCCCGCTCACATATGAAGCGGAGAATGTGGAGTATGTCGAGCTGAACGTCACCGATGCGGAGAACTGCAACGCTGTTGCGGACGCGATTGTCGCGAAATACGGCAGGATCGATATCCTCGTCAACAACGCGGGAATTACAAAGGACGCGCTGATCCAGAAGATGACGGATGAGATGTGGAATCTCGTCATCGACGTGAATTTGAAGGGCGTCTTCAACCTGACCCGCCGCGTCGGCCCGCAGATGATGGCGCAGGGCGTGGGTTCCATCATCAATATCTCCTCGGTCGTCGGCGAATACGGCAACATCGGTCAGACCAACTATGCCGCGACCAAGGCGGGCGTCATCGGCATGACGAAGACCTGGGCCAAGGAATTCGCGCGCAAGGGCGCCCGCGTCCGCGTCAACGCCATCTCGCCAGGCTATATTATGACGGATATCCTGAAAACCGTCCCCCAAGACCTGCTCGACAAATTCGCCGCACTCACCATGCTGGGCCGACTCGGCCAACCCGAGGAAATAGCCAACGCCGCGCTCTTCCTCGCAAGCGACGAAGCCGGCTATGTCACGGGGCATGTGCTGTCGGTCAATGGGGGGATGCGGTTGTAATTACGGCGCCACGCCGTTCCGAATAATGTGCATGGTTCCCGTTGCGTGTTCGCGGATATTCTCCATGGTCAGGCTGTTGTTCAGACTTTGGAAGATGAAGATATCGGTCACGAGGTGTACGCAGAGGTCAGCGAGTATGCCGCAGTTGATATCCGGGCGCATATAGCCGCGCTCGATATCATAGGCGATGCCGATCAGGAAGATCTCCCGGTAGCGACTCTGAATCTTTTGGATCAGCTTGCGCGATACGCCGTGCGCATGCCCGTAGAGGTGCTTGCCCATTTCAATGTGCAGCGGATGATTGAGCAGAAATTCGCTGTCTCGGATATAGAAGGCTTCAAAAAAGACCAGAAACGGTTCCTTTTTGTATAGCGCGAAGGCCGACTCCACATATTCCGCGCGCCTGGCCCGCAATGTCTCGAAGACATAGATATAGATATCCTCCTTGTCGCGGAAGTATTGGTATATACTCCCGCGCGCGATGCCCGCTTCGGCGACGATGTTGGAAAGGCTGGCGGATTGGATATTCCGCTGCGCAAATTCATTGATGGCCGCCGCAAAGATGCGTTCGCGCTTTTCGGGCGGCAGGTTGAAATAGGTATTGGTCGGCACGCAGTTCCCCCTTGGTGTTTTCGCACATATGCGATTATAATACAGATTGAAGGGAGTGTCCATAAGTATGAAAGAATACGCCGTGCATTCTGTTGATTTGCCCAACGGGGAGCGCTATGCCTATCGCAAAGCGGGCGCGGGCCAGAAGACGCTGCTCCTGCTCCACGGGAATATGTCCTCGTCCGTGCACTGGACGCCCGTGATGGAGGAATTGGAGGGCGAATGTACCCTAATCGCGCCCGATTTGCGGGGCTTTGGGGACAGCACATACCATGCCGGATTCGACTCCCTCGCGGAACTGGCGCAGGATATCGCGCAGTTCATTGATGTCCTGCATTTGGGAGTGCTGTATGTCTGCGGCTGGTCGACGGGCGGCGGTGTCGCCATGGAGTTGGCCGCCCTGCGTCCCGCGCAAGTGGCGGGTCTCCTGCTCATCGATTCGGTACCCCCGGGCGGCTATCCCATGTTCAAAAAGGACGCCGCATTCCAACCGATATTCTCAGAGCCGCTCACAACCAAGGAGGAGGTCGCGGTCGATCCCGTGCAGGTGCTCCCGGCGCTGACCGCGCTCCGCACAGGCGACAGGGCGACCATGCGTTACTTTTGGGATTTGACCATCTACCACCTGAACAAACCGCCCGAGGACGAGTATGCCATATATCTCGACGGCATCATGAAACAGCGTAATCTCGTCGACGTCGATTATGCCCTGCTGACTTTCCGCTTTGCGGACCGCATTCCCCTCTTAACAATGCCCGTCACCCTGTTTCACGGCGAGAAAGATATGGTCGTCCCGCTGGCCTGGGCGCAGGCCGCCCTCGCGCAGTTCGGCGAAAAGGCCGAGCTGATCACCTTCGCAAACGCCGGGCATGCCCCGATGACCGATGCGCCCGATGTTTTCTATCGGGTACTGCGTGAATCAATAGAGAAATAAGCTCGCCGGAGTGTAGTGCAACCTGTCGGATACAACAAACCAGCGCGTCTCTTCCCGAGGTGCGCTGGTTCTTTGGCTCCCCCTGCTGGACTCGAACCAGCGACACTGCGGTTACTTTACTACATCGCTTTCGCATAGCCTGTTATGGCTCTCGTAGTCTGGACTTTGTCTTTACCATAGCATTGCTGCCTTAGGTACCCCGTGTAAAGTCTCTACACATAGGACATGTTCATGTCCCTTGCTCGGCGTTGCCGTATCTTTCGACTTAG
>WREI01000037.1 GCA_009779405.1 Clostridiales bacterium | reverse complement strand
ATGCCCCTTATGAATCTGGTGATGGGCGGGCTCACGCTCGCGATCACATGGATAGGCGCATATCTCATCTCGGCAGCGGGCGTGGAAGTCAAGGGCGTTTTGTTTGCCGATATGGTCGTATTCTCCCAATACGCGATGCTGATCATTATGTCGTTCATGATGCTATCCATGCTCTTCTTTATGATGCCCCGCGCCAACGTTTCCGCCAAGCGCATCAATGAAGTGCTCGATACGCAGGCGACCATCGTGGGCGGCTCGAAGACGGAGGGACTTCCGGGCATAGTCGGGGAAGTCACATTCCAGAATGTCGGCTTCAAATATCCCGACGCGGAGGAATATGTGCTGGAAAATATCAGTTTCACGGCGAAGCAGGGAGAGACCGTCGCCTTTATCGGCTCGACGGGCAGCGGCAAGTCGACGCTTATCAATCTGATCCCGCGCTTCTTTGACGCGACGGAGGGCGAAGTGCTGCTGGACGGCGTGAACGTGAAGGACTACGATTTGGAGGCCCTCTATAACAAAATAGGCTATGTGCCGCAGCGAGCCGTTCTGTTCCGGGGCAGCGTGGAGAGCAATGTCGCCTATGGCGAGAACGGCGGCGAAGCCTATAGCTTGGAGGACGTGAAACGCGCGGTACAGATCGCGCAGGGCGCGGACTTTGTGGAGAAGATGGAGGACGGCTACGCATCTTCCATCGCACAGGGCGGCACGAACGTTTCGGGCGGGCAGAAGCAGCGTATAGCCATCGCGCGCGCCATCTGCCGCAAACCCGAGCTCTATATCTTCGACGATTCCTTCTCCGCGCTGGACTATAAGACCGATCGCATATTGCGCAGTGAATTGAAGAAGGAGACCGCGGGTGTGACGAGCTTTATCGTGGCGCAACGCATCGGCACGATTATGGACGCAGACAAGATCATCGTGCTCGACGAGGGCAAAATGGTCGGCATGGGTACGCACAGGGAATTATTGCGCGACTGTGAAGTATACCGTGAAATCGCAATGTCACAATTGAGTGAGGAGGAATTGGCAGTATGAGTGAAAACAGACAAGAATATCGCCCGCCCGCGAGGGGTCCCCGCATGCGCGGGCCGGGCATGGTTGTGGAAAAGCCAAAGGACTTTAAGGGGGCCTGGGTTAAGCTGATCAAATACTGCAAGCGCTATCTCCCCATCGTCATTGTGGCCCTTATTATAGCGGCGGTCAGTACCGTGTTCCAATTCATCGCACCCGACCGGATGAAGGATATGACCGATGCAATCCGAGAGGGGCTATCTGTAGAAGTAAAAACAGATTTAGAGATATCCACGGATGATTATTATTTTCTGAAAACGGATGTTCTGGTGACGACAGACGAGGAGCTGCTTGCACGGATAGGCGAGATATCCGAGCAAAAGACGGACGAAGAAGCACTGTTTGCGCAGATCGGCGATGGAATATTCCTTTGGAAAGAAGGCCTTTTCATCCAAACCGGGTATGGGCAGCCCGATATAGATTTGTCGGCAGAGGAGGATTTGTTTATACCAGGCTTGATCCTTATGACAAGCGATGCGGACTTCCTTTCGCAGGTGGATGAAATATCCGACACAAAAGATGGGGATGAAAATATATTTGTACAGGTCGGGCAAGAATTATTCGCATGGAAAAACAATGTGCTGGTGCAATTGCCCACGGAGCAAACGGAGAAAGTCGATGCAAAATGGTTTTTCAAGCTCGGCAACGGCAGAATTGATTTAACCGCTGTGGTTAATATCGGTCTTTTGCTTGTTATCTTGTATTCCTCTGCCGCCGTGTTCAGCTTTATAGAAAACTATATGATGGCGACCATCACGGCGAAGATCTCCCAAAACATGCGCACCGACGTCTCCCGCAAAATCAACAAAATGCCGCTCAAATACTTTGACAGCACCAGCTATGGCGATGTCATCAGCCGCGTAACCAACGACGTGGACACGATCGGCCACACCATGAACCAAAGTCTCGATACGCTGGTGCGTTCCGTGGCCATGTTCATCGGCTCGCTGATCATGATGTTCTACACCAACTGGATTCTGGCGCTCGTAGCCATAGGCTCCTCCCTCTTCGGCTTTGTGTTTATGACGCTGATCATGAAGAAATCGCAGAAGTTCTTCAAGGCGCAACAACAGGGCTTAGGCGACATCAATGGTCATGTGGAGGAGATCTATTCGGGACACAATGTCGTCAAGGCCTACAACGGCGGCAAGGACGCGAAGAAGACTTTTGAGCGCATCAACGGCAAGCTCTACGAGAGCGGCTGGAAATCGCAGTTTATCTCCGGCCTGATGATGCCCTTCATGAATTTCATTGGAAACTTCGGGTATGTGGCCATCTGCGTAGTCGGTGCGGTATTGGCGATACAGGGCACAATCACCTTTGGTACGATTATCGCCTTTATCTTCTATGTCCGCTTCTTCACGCAGCCGCTCTCGCAGATGGCGCAGGCCATGCAGTCCCTCCAGCGCACCGCCGCCGCGGGTGAGCGCGTCTTCGAGTTTTTCGAGGAAGCCGAGATGGCGGATGAGAGCGATAAGACGAAATTGCCGCAGTATATCAAGGGCGACGTGGAGTTCAAGAATGTACATTTCGGTTATGAGAAGGATAAGCCCATTATCCACGACTTCTCCGCCCGGGTGCGGCCCGGACAGAAGATTGCCATCGTGGGGCCGACGGGTGCGGGCAAGACGACCATGGTCAATCTGCTGATGCGCTTCTATGAATTGGACAGCGGGGAGATTCGCATAGACGGCATCCCCATAGACAAGGTGACGCGGGAGAGCGTGCACGACCAGTTCTGTATGGTGCTGCAAGACACCTGGCTCTTTGAGGGGACGATACGCGAGAATATCGTGTACAGCAAGCCGAACGTCACGAGTGCCGAGGTCGTCGCCGCTTGCAAGGCAGTTGGGCTGCACCACTTTATCCGCACGCTGCCACAGGGTTACAAAACCGTGCTGAACGACAGGGCCAATCTCAGCGCGGGGCAGCGCCAGCTCCTGACGATCGCCCGCGCCATGATCCAGAACGCGCCGCTGCTGATACTCGACGAAGCGACCAGCTCGGTCGACACCCGCACCGAGCGGCATGTGCAGGCGGCGATGGATAAGCTGACGAAGGGGCGCACCTCGTTTGTGATCGCGCATCGCTTGAGCACCATCAAGAACGCCGATCTGATACTCGTGATGCGCGACGGCGATATTGTGGAGAGCGGTACGCATGTTGAGCTGCTGGCCAAGGGTGAGTTTTACGCGGAGCTGTATAATAGCCAGTTTGAGACGGCGGCGTAACTTTTCCCGCAGATTTCGTGAACATTGCCCCGCTTTTTGCGGGGTTTTTCGTTGAGGGAAATGTCGTTTTATGGTATGCTTATGGCAATTTGGGATGATGGGGGCTGTCTCCGACTCACGCTGCACACGTTGCTCGGTTGCATGTGCAGTCATATACACTTTACAAGGAGATTTCAACATGATACGCTTCTACAATGCGCGCATCGCCAACTTAGAAACCATGACCGCGCCCACCGGGGAACTGTGGGTGGACGGGGATGTGATATCGTTTGTCGGGGAAACGGACGGACAGCCATTGGCCGCCCCTATGTTTGCGCGTGAAATTGATTGTAAAGGCAATTTGCTGCTGCCGGGCTTTAAAAATGCGCACGCGCATACGCCGATGTGTTTTTTGCGCTCCTTTGCCGACGACAAGCCCTTGCAGCGCTGGCTGTCCGAGGATATTTGGCCGCACGAAGCGCGGCTGACGCCCGAGGATGTGTATTGTTTTACGCGGTTGGGGATACTGGAATATCTCAGTTCGGGCATTACGACGGCCTTTGATATGTATTTCCATTTAGATGCGTTCTGCGCCGCTGCCATCGACTCGGGCTTCCGCATGGTGCTCTGCGGCGCGGTGAACGACTTTGGCGGCACGGCGCAGAGTTTGCGGGACGACTATATGAAATATAACACGCTGCACCCGCTGATTTCGCATCGGCTCGGCTTCCACGGGGAATATACCACAAGCACAACCCTCCTGCGGGAACTGGCGGCGCTGGCGGACGAACTGCGCGCGCCCGTGTTCACGCACAACAGTGAGACGAGGGCGGAGGTGGAGGAGTGCCGCACGCGCTATGGCGTATCCCCTACGCAGTTTTTGGACAGCTTGGGCATGTTCCGGCACGGCGGCGGCGGCTTCCACTGCGTGCATTGCGATGATGCGGATATTGCGATCTTCAGGGAGCGGAATTTGTTTGCCGTAACCAACGGCGGCAGTAATGTGAAATTGGCCAGCGGCATCGCGCCCTTAGAGGGCTTCCGTCGCGCAGGCGTCCCCCTCGCCATCGGCACGGACGGCCCGGCCAGCAACAACTGTCTCGACTTTTTCCGTGAAATGTTCCTGATGACGGGCCTGCAAAAACTGCGCGAAAACGACGCCTGTGCCATGCCCGCGGCGGAAGTCCTCCGCGCCGCCTGCACAACGGGCGCACTCTGTATGGGTCTCCCGAACTGCGACGCGCTGAGCCCGGGCAAGCAGGCGGATATTGTAATGATAGACCTCCACCGCCCCAATATGCAGCCCATCCACAAACCCCTCGAAAACTTAGTCTATTCCGGCGGCAAGGACAATGTGGCGCTGACCATGGTGGAGGGAAAGGTTTTGTATGAGAACGGACAATTCCCCGGTGTGGACGCCGAGGGGCTGTATGCCGAGACGAATGAGAGGGCAGAGCGCTTGGTAAGATGAAAGAGGAAAGTGGAGAGAGGAAAGATAGAATGGGCGGGGGATATGGAAATGCCTTAACTTTCCTCTTTCCACTTTCCTCTTTCCACTCCATTAGAAAAGACTGCCGAAGCAGTCTTTTTTAATCGTTCTTATTCTTCCACTTTGAACCCTGCGAAAAGGTCTGCCAGCGAAGTCGTCGTCTGCGTCGCAGTCGGGAGTTCGTAGTCTGCGTCATCGCGGCGGCGGCGTTCGCGGGGCTCGCCCGCAGGGGCGTCAGAGCGGCGCGGCGCGCCCTCGGGACGGGGGCGGCGCTGTTCGCGCTGTTCACGCTGCTGGGGCTGCTGACTCTCGCTGCGCATGGCGTCGCGCTGTTCGCGCTGCTCGCGGCGTTCGCGGCGCTCCTGATAGAGACGGTCGGCTTCCTCGCGCTCGGCGCGAATCTGCTCGGCCAGATCGGGGTTCTCTTCCAACAGGGCATCGCGGCGGGAGAGACTGATGCGCTTGGCTTCGGGGTTGACCTCCAAGACCTTGGCACGCACGATATCGCCCACTTGCAGCTCATCCTCCACCTTCTCCACGCGGCGCGCGGCCACCTGCGAGATGTGGATGAGCCCGTCTATCGTAGATTCCAACGCGACGAACGCGCCGAAGGGTACGATGCGGACGACCTTGCCCTCGACGATGCTGCCGATGACGTAGGTCTCTCCGGCGCGGGTCCAGGGCTTGGGCTGTAACTGCTTATAGCCCAGCGAAATGCGGCCCTTCTCCACGTCGACTTCCTTGATCAGAACCTCTACTTCCTGATTCACGGCCAGGATATCGGACGTGTGGCGGACGCGGCCCCAACCGGCGTCGGTCACGTGGACGAGCCCGTCTATGCCGCCGATATCGACGAAGGCGCCGAAATCGGTGATGCGGCGCACGATGCCGTGAACCTTCGCGCCGATCTCTAAGGCTTCCATCTTCTCGCGGCGCGCGTTGGCCGCTTCTTCGCGGCGGGCGGCGCGGGCCGATGCCACGATGCGGCGCTTTTTGCGATCCGCTTCGAGCACCTTGATGGAGAGCGTCTTGCCGACAAACTCGTCAAACTTCTCCTCTTTCTTAGCGGGAACATGCGAAGCGGGGATAAATACCCGAATGCCCTGCAGATCCGCCAAAAGACCGCCCTTGACGGACTCCTTGACGCGGACTTCATACAGGCGCGTGCCGACGTCATCCGCCAGCAGCTCATCCCACAATTGCTTGCCGCCCAGCGCCTTGCTGGACAGGAGCACATTGCCTTCCCCATCGTTGACCTTGACGACTTCCACGTCTACCTGGTCGCCTACCTTGACCAGCTCGTTGACATCCGCTGCTGCATCCGCCGTATATTCACCTCTCGGGATCACGCCGTCGCACTTATAGCCGATGTTGACGAACACCTCGCCGTCCACGATCTGCAAGACCGTGCCGACAATCACCTGACCCGGGCGTATGCGGCGCATGGTCTTCTCAAACGCGCTCTCAAACTCGGACTTGGCGGGTGGCGCATCGGGTTTTGCGGGGGCGGGCGCCGGGTCTTCGGCGGGTTCGGCTTCCTCGGCTGCCTCTTCCTCTTCGGGCGGGCGGATACTATCCGCCCCTACGGATTCAGCAGGTTCGGCGGGTTCGGCCAGTTCGGCAGCGGCTTCTTCGATGGGCTCGACCTCTACAATCGTTTCGGGCGCGACTTCGGGGACAGCTTCTTCCACCGCTTCAACAACGGCTTCTTCGGCTGTCTCCTCGGGCGGGCGGATGCTATCCGCCCCTACAGCGACGGCTTCTTCGATTGATTCCACGATTGATTCTTCAATCAATTCGGCGGGCTCGGCGGCGGGAATTTCCTCGACGGGTTCGGCATCGGGGGTGGGGTTTGTGGGTTCTTCGACAATACCCTCGGCGGGAGCTTCCGCGTCTAAGGGTTCGATCGTCGTATTGGTTGCTTCGCTCATTCCTTGTGTTACCTCCAAAATCATGCAGTCCGGCGTACTTGCGCCCGCAACTATGCCGATTATATCATCCGCACGTAAAATAGCAAGATTTATTTTTGAAAAACTGTTGATAATTTGTGTGTTTTTGCAATATTGCAGGCAGATTTGTGCCAGCGCGGCGCTGTTGGCACTGAATTGCGAGCCCAAAACAAAGACGCGCGTGCAGCGCTTCGCGATACTTGCCGCTTCCGCCTGCCGGGCAGCCGTCGTGTCGCAGATGGTGTTGTGCACGGTGAGCGCGCGCACCCGCGTTCGGAGCGCGGCCATAATCTCTGTGAACAACTCCCCGCGCAGTGTCGTCTGGCTGACCAACACCGCGCTTTCGCAACCCTGTACGGCCATTGCGTCCGCGGCGCTTTCCAACACAACGCAGTCTTCCCCGGCGCGGCTCCTGATGCCGATCACCTCGGGATGCGCCGCCTTGCCCGCGATAAAGACCCGCGCCTGCGCATCCTCCACGATGCGGTGTATGCGGCGGACAAAGGGGCAGGTGGCGTCGACAACGGTAACGCCCCGCGCCGCGCAGTCCGAAAATATCACGGGCGGCGCGCCGTGCGCGCGGATGATCAGCGTATCCCCGCTTTGCAGCGAAGAGAGATCCTCCACGGCGAATATCCCCTCCCCCGCCAGCTCTGCCACCACGGTCTCGTTGTGGATCAGCTTGCCATAGGTATAGACGGGGCGGACTGCTTGCGCGCGCGCCAAATCCACGGCGCGGCGCACGCCGAAGCAGAAGCCCATGTGGGGGGCGGTGAGGATTCTCATAAGAAAGATGAAAGTGGAAAGTGGAAGGTGGAAAGATCAGGCATTTCCATGTTCCCCGCTCACTCTGACTTTCCTCTTTACCCCTTCCAACTTGTTGGAAGGCACCATTTTCCTCTTACGCGCTTCCATATCCGCAATCACGATATCCCGCAGCTCATGCAGCGCATCCGACACCGCCGCGGTGATCGCTTCGTCGGGCCGCAAATCCGGGCGGGCGGCGATGGCGGCGGCGAGCTCAATGGTTTCGCCCACGGCGGCGTTCATCTTCCACTTGCGCCAAATGCTGGGGTGGATATAGATGGGGACGATGGGAGCTTGCGCAAGGCGGGCGATCATGCCCACGCCCTTATTGAGCGGCAGTATCTCCTCGCTCTTGCTGCGCGCGCCCTCGGGATACATGGCGAAGGCGCACTTGCGCTTGAGCAGGCGCACGGCGGTCTTGATGGAGGTGATATCCGCCGACTTCTTCTCGACCGGGAAGGTGAGCATCATGCGGAACACAAAGCGGCCCAGGGGCTTTCGGAACAGGTCGGCTTTCGCCATAAAATGCAGAAAGCGCGGGATCGTGCAGGCAAGGGCGAGGGGATCGCCGAAGGCATAGTGATTGCTGACATAAATCACCTTGCCCTTGCGCAACACGCGCTTGTGCCACAGTATGCGCGGGCGATACAGCAGCCAGAAGAAGGGGATGAATATCCAGATGAGCAGAACGTAGAGCATGGGTATACCTCGTATCTATGTAAATTTAGGGTCGTTATGCGTTGTTGCGGAGTGGATAGTGGAAAGATCATTAGATCCATATACGCCGCCCACTCTAACTTTCCTCTTTTATCTTTCCACTTTCCTCTCTCTCTGCTATCGCAGAGAGTATCCTTTCCACCGCCCGGCGGACTGAATTATGCGTCGTGTCTATCATCATCGTGTCCGGCTCGCGGCGCAGGGGGGCGGCGTCGCGCCTGCTGTCCTGGCGGTCGCGGGCCAGGATATCGGCCAGTACGGCGTCGAAATTCGCGGTTTGCCCGAGCCGCTCCAGCTGACGCATGCGGCGGCGCGTGCGCTCCCGCGCGCTGGCCGTGACAAAGAATTTATGCGGCGTATCGGGCAGGACCTCCGTGCAGATATCCCGCCCGTCCATCACGATATCATAGCGCTCGCCCACGGCCCGTTGGGCGTTGCGGAGCAATGCCCGCAGTTCGGGTACCTGCGCCACGGCGGAGGCCGCGTTGCCCACTTCCTCCGTGCGCAGGGCGTTCGTGACGTCCCTGTCGTTCAATAGGATATGCTGCTTGCCCGCCCCGTCGAACTCCACGCGTATATCCACGTTCGGCAGCAGCGCGCGCACGGCATCCGCATTCTGCGGGTTGATGCCCTGCTCTGTCGCATAAAGGCCCATGGCGCGGTACATTGCCCCGGTATCCAAGTGGTGTATGCCCAGATTCTGCGCGACAAAGCGCGCGACGGTGCTCTTGCCGGCGCCTGCGGGGCCGTCGATGGCGATCCTTAGCTTTTTGTTGTCTTCGTTGGCCAAGGTCATATCCTTTCGGAATGTTCAATGTTCAATGCGCAATGTTCAATGTCGGTAGGAATGCTGTGCATTCCTATTGATTCTATGTATAGAACCCATTGCGCGTTGTGCGTTGAGCATTGAACATTATCCCCCCACGCTCCTGCCTGCAAGTACGCCCGTGCTCCAAGCAATCTGCAAATTATACCCGCCCGTAAACGCATCCACGTCCAAAATCTCACCGGCGAAATAGAGGTTGCGGATCAGCCTGCTCTCCATAGTCTTCGGGTTCACTTCCGTTGTCGCTATGCCACCCCGGGTGACGATGGCTTCGTCGAGGGGGCGTGTGGCGCGCACCGTGAGCGGTACGGCTTTCAGGGTGTTGATCAGTGTCGTCCGCTCCTGTTTTGTCATCTCGGCGGCGCGATGCGCGGGGTCTATGCCCGCAATTGCCAGTATGCAGGCGAGGAACCGCTCGGGCAGCAGGGAACGCAGGGCGGCGGCTATGCCCTTCTTGTGGTTCTCCGCCAGTTCCCGCAATATACGCGCGTCGAGCGTTTCACGGGAGAGGGCGGGCTTTAAGTCTATATACAGCCGCGCGCCCGCCATGGGGGCCTGCATCCGCGCGGAGCAGGAGAGCACCAGGGGACCGGATACGCCGAAGTGCGTAAAGAGCAGCTCGCCCTGTTCGGAAAAGACGGTTTTGCCGCCCTGCTCGGCGCTGAGCGTCACGTTTTTCAGGGTCAGGCCCGTCAGTTCGCCGCACCAGCCTTCTTCCGTTTCTAACGGCACCAAACTGGGCGCGGGGGGGATGACCGTATGCCCGCAGACCGCCGCCAGCGCGTAGCCGTCGCCCGTGGACCCCGTCTGCGGATAGGACGCGCCGCCCGTGCAGAGTATCACCGCATCGAAATCCTGTGTTCCGGCTTCCGTTTCTATGGCGGTCACCGCGCCGCCCACGCAATGCAGGGCCGTGACGCGGGTATTATAACATATTTTCACATCGTGCCGCGCCAACGCGCGCGACAGGGCTTTCAGCACATCGCTGGCCTTATCACTGGCCGGGAACACGCGCCGCCCGCGCTCCGCCTTGGTGGGTATGCCCTCGCCCTCGACCAGCGCGATGATATCCTCCGGCGCAAACGCCGCGAACGCACTGTACAAAAAGCGCGGGTTGCGGGCGATATTTGCAAAAAACTCATCCCGCGTGCAGAGGTTGGTCAGATTGCAGCGGCCCTTGCCCGTAATATATATTTTCCGCCCCAACTTCTCATTCCGCTCAAAGAGGGTGACGGCATGCCCGTTTTTCGCGGCCTCAATGGCGGCCATTTGCCCGGCAGCGCCGCCGCCGATGATGGCTACTTGCATGTGGTGTTCCTCCTTTCTCGTGTCTGGGATGCAGAATGCGCAATGTTCAAAGCGCAATGCGCAATGTCGGCAGAGATGCTCCGCATCTCCTTTATTTTACGCCTGCCTGCATCCCATCATTGCGCGTTGTGCGTTGTGCATTGAACATTGTTCCTCCACCCCATCACCGTAACAGTCACCCACCCCTCCCTCAGCCACCGTATATCCGTATTCCCCCTGTCCTGACAGGCGTCGTGGATATTGAAGTTGCCGGGCGCCCAGTAGTAGTCCCTGCCGCGCGGGTCGGTGCAGTGCACGTATTCGTTCGGGTGGCGCACGACGGCGAGACCGGACTGCTTGACGCCCTTCCATTCGCCCTGCGGCGCGTCGGGGATATTGATATTGTAATAGGCGTCCTCAGGCGGGGGATTCGTTTGCAGCATTTCTATGGCTTGCAGGGCAAAGCTTGCGGCGGCGTCTAAGCATTGCGGTGCGTGCGTACCCGCAGACAGGGCGGCGGCGGGTATGCCCCGCACCGCCGCTTCCTGCGCGGCGGCGCAGGTGCCGGAATAGAGGGTGTCAGAGCCCAGATTGGGGCCGAGGTTGACGCCCGAGAGCACGAGGTCGGGCGCAGAGACGAGATTGCCCAGCGCAAGGCGCACGCAGTCGACGGGCGTGCCGGAGACGGCATAGGCGGGGACGTTCGGAAAGTCGGGGAACAGATATGGCACCGCGCGCAGGGGGGCGTAGAGGGTCAATGCCGCGGCGATGGCACTGCTGTTTTTGTCGGGCGCCACGACACTGCAATCATGCCCCGCGCCGCAAAGCACCGCAAGCAAAAGCGGGAACGCGGGCGAGTCGATTCCGTCGTCATTGGTGAGCAATATTTTCATACACGCAGAATAGCGCAAAAATGCGGATTTTGCAAGACGGATTGCGTTGTGTTTGCAGGAAGTTCCCAATTTAATGTAGTAGGGGCGCGCCCCTACATGCGCATCAGATACGCCGAAATAAACAGTTCCAAATCGCCGTCCATGACGGCCTGGATGTTGCCGTTCTCCGCACCGGTACGGTGATCCTTGACGAGGGTATAGGGCTGGAACACGTAGGAGCGGATCTGGCTGCCCCATTCTATTTTTTTCATCTCGCCCTTGATATTGGCCATCTGCTCCTCGCGCGCGCGGTCCTGTAATTCGAGAAGCTTGCCCTTGAGCATGCGCATGGCCGTTTCGCGGTTTTGGAGCTGGCTGCGCTCGTTTTGGCATTGGACGACCACGCCCGTGGGCAGGTGCGTGATGCGTATGGCCGAGGAGGTCTTGTTGACGTGCTGGCCGCCCGCGCCGGAACTGCGATAGGTGTCCACGCGCAGTTCATCGGGGTCTATCTGGATTTCATTCGTGTCATCGTCGAAGATGGGGGTCACGTCCAAGCTGGCGAAGGACGTGTGCCGCCGCGCCGCCGCGTCGAAGGGCGAGATGCGCACCAGGCGGTGCACGCCCTTCTCCGCCTTCAGGTAGCCATAGGCGTTCTCGCCGCTGACCTCAAAGGTGACGGATTTAACGCCCGCGTCGTCCCCATCCAGCATATCCAATTCGCGCACGGTCCAACCGCGCCGCTCGCAGTGGCGGGCATACATGCGATAGAGCATCTGGGTCCAGTCCTGCGCCTCGGTGCCGCCCGCGCCCGCGTGCAGGGAGAGCACGGCGTTGCGGCTGTCATAGGGGCCTTTCAGGAGCAGTTCCAAACGCAGAGCGGCGACCTGCGCAGAGAAGGTCTGCATTTCGCTTGCTATCTCTTCGCCGAAGCTCTCGTCCTGCGAGTCCTCATATAATTCTATGAGCGTTTCGATATCCGCCTGCCGCGCGCGCAGTTTGTCGAGACCCGAGAGACGGGTAGACAGGGCCTTGACGCGGGCGTTGACGCGGTTGGCGTTGTCGAGGTCGTTCCAGAAGCCGTCGTTGGCCATGGCGGATTCTAATTCAGATTTTTCGCGCTGTAGGGCGTCGACGTCAAGCTGGGCCAAGAGGTTGGACAGGCTTTCCGATAGTTTGTTCAGTTCGATTTTGTAGTCGTCTATGGGGATCAATTTACACCCCCGCAACACTGCTTATATTTCCGTCCGCTGCCGCAGGGGCAGGGGTCGTTGCGGCCTACTTTGTCGCCCTTGCTTTTGACGGTGGGCTTGTTGCCGCCTTCGGCGGCGGTCTCGACGGCCTTGGCGACCTGCTTGCGCTCGACGGGAGCGCGGCGCACGCTGACGCGGAAGAGGTTGCGCACGGCTTGCTCGCGTATCTCCTCCGTCATAATGTCGAACATCTCAAAGCCTTCGTTCGTATAGGCGTTGATGGGATCACTCTGGGCATAGGCGCGCAGGCCTATGCCCTGGCGCAACTGGTCCATGGCGTCGATGTGATCCATCCAGTGTTCGTCGACCGAGCGCAGGAGCATCACGCGCTCCACCTCGCGCATATCGACGCCCGCTTCATTCAGTTCCGCTTCCTTTTTATCGCGCGCGACGCTGACGAAGGTCATACACTGGGTCAGCGCGTCGGAAGCACTGCGCACTTTGCGGTCTATGATGATATTCGCGGGGGCGAAGCAAAGCTCGCAGATATCCTTGTCGGCCTGCATCAGATTCCAGTCCGCCGCCTTGGCCGCACCGCTGCAATGGGCGTCGACAATGCCCTTGACCGAGTTTTCAATCATCTCCGTAAAGGTATCGTGCAGATCCTCGCCCATCAATACGCGGCGGCGCTGCCCGTAGATGATTTCGCGCTGCTTGTTCATCACGTCGTCGTATTTCAGCACGCTCTTGCGCGTCTCAAAGTTCGCCATCTCGACACGGCGCTGCGCGCCCTCTATCTGTTTGGTGATCAGCGGGTTTTCGATGGGGAAGTCGTCGTTCGGGCTGAGACGGGTCATCAGTCCCTCCATGCGATCCGCGCCGAAGCGGCGCATCAGCTCGTCTTTCAGCGACACATAGAAGCGCGTGCTACCCGGGTCGCCCTGGCGCCCCGCGCGGCCGCGGAGCTGGTTGTCGATACGGCGGCTCTCGTGGCGTTCCGTGCCAATGATATGCAGACCCCCCAGGGCGACGACGCGGTCGTGCTCCGCGTCCGTCTTCTCCTTGCAGGCGATGTAATATTGCTTATATTTCTCCCGCGCCCAGAGTATCTCTTCGTCGGTCGTGTCGCTGTGGCTGTTGGCTTCGGCGATGAGGGCTTCCTCCATACCGTCCTGACGCAGACGCTGCTTGGCCAGAAACTCGGGGTTGCCGCCGAGCAATATGTCCGTGCCGCGGCCCGCCATATTGGTGGCGATGGTCAGCTGGTTGAACTTGCCCGCCTGCGCGACGATCTCGGCCTCCTTGGCGTGGTGCTTGGCGTTCAGCAATTCGGCCTGTATGCCCCGCTTCTTCAGCATGGCGTGCAGGTATTCACTGCGCTCGACGGAGACCGTGCCGACCAATATGGGCTGGCCCGTGGCGTGCACTTCTAAGATCTCCTTGACGACCGCGATAAACTTGCCCGGTTCGGTCATATATACGCAGTCGTTGTGATCCTGGCGGATATTTGGCTTATTGGTCGGAATCTCCACGACGTCGAGGTCGTAGATATCGGTGAACTCGCCCTCCTCGGTTTTGGCCGTACCCGTCATACCCGCGAGTTTCTTGTACATGCGGAAATAGTTCTGGAAGGTGATGGTCGCGAGGGTCTTGTTCTCCTTCTCGACCTTGACGTGTTCCTTGGCTTCCAGCGCCTGGTGCAAGCCCTCCGAATAGCGGCGGCCTATCATCAGACGGCCCGTGAACTCGTCGACGATGATGACCTCACCGTTCTGTACGACATAATCCTTATCCCGCTCAAAGAGCGCGTGCGCTCGCAGGGCCTGCTTCAAGAAGTGCGCCAGCTCGGTGTTCTCCGTATCGGCCAAGGACTCGACCTTGAAATGGCGCTCGGCCTTTTCAATGCCCTGTGCGGTCAGGTTCACGGCACGCTGCTTGATATCGCACATATAGTCGCCGCTCTCCTCCTGTGTCACGCCCATCATGGAGTCGGACTTGCTGATCTCCTTGATATCTTCGCCGCGCTTGAGGGTGCAGACAAAGCGGTCGGCATGCACATACATCTCCGAACTCTCCTCGCCGTGGCCCGAGATGATCAGCGGCGTGCGCGCTTCGTCGATGAGAATGCTGTCCACCTCGTCGACGATGGCAAAGACGTGCTCGCGCTGCACCATGTTCTCCTTATAGACGCACATATTGTCGCGCAGATAATCGAAGCCCATCTCATTGTTCGTGCCGTAGGTGATATCGCAGGCATAGGCGTCGCGGCGCTCGTCGTTCGTCAGCCCGTGGATGATGCAACCGACGCGCAGGCCCAGGAACTCGTGAATCTTGCCCATCCACTGCGCGTCGCGCTGGGCCAGATAGTCGTTGACCGTGACGATATGCACGCCCTGCCCGTTCAGCGCGTTCAGATAGGAGGGCAGTGTGGCGACGAGGGTCTTGCCCTCGCCGGTCTTCATCTCGGCGATGCGCCCCTGGTGGAGTACGATGCCTCCGATCAGCTGCACGTCATAGTGGCGCTGGCCTATTGCGCGCCAGGCCGCTTCGCGCACGGTGGCGAAGGCCTCGCAGAGCAAGTCGTCGAGCGTTTCGCCCGCGGTCAGGCGTTCGCGGAATTTCGCGGTCTGCGCGCGCAGTTCCGCGTCCGTCATCGCCTGCATCGCAGGCTCCCATTCATTGATGCGCCTGACGTGCGCATCCAATTTCTTCACCTTTTGTGCGGAGGTGTTGCCGAAGAGGGCGTCGAAGAGTCCCATGTTTTCGTTCCTTTACGAGTAGTTTAAGTAATAGGTAATAATGCAGAATGCAGAGAGGTTTATCCGATTATACCACCTTCTACCCCCTTTCGTAAAGGCGGGAATTGTGACGGAAACGCGAAGATGGCGAAAACAGGAGATTCTCTGCATTCTGCATATTACTTATTCCTTATCATTTGCATTCATCCCGTCTTCGTGGTATATTCTGCTTACCATGAAACTCCTCCTCCTCGCCGACTCCCACGGTTGTTGGGAAACCATATATAAGATTGCGCTGCGCGAAAAGCCGGATGCGATTCTGCACGCGGGCGACGGGCAGGGCGCGTTTGAGACCCTGGCTCTGCTGCTGGCCGACGAGCTGCCGTGTTGCGAACTGTACAATGTGCGGGGGAACTGCGACCGGGACGACCGAGGGACGCCCACCAATCTGTTGGTGGAGTTGGGTGGCCTGCGTATTTATCTGATACACGGGCACCTGTTCCCCGAACTGCGCTTCGGCGTGCTGGGCAACGCCGTCGCCTTTGCCAAAAAGCAGCGGGTGGATCTGCTGGTTTACGGGCATTCGCACATGCAAAGGGATGCGGTCGCGGACGGACTGCGCACCGTGAACCCCGGCGCGGCGTATCGGGATCGGTATGCGGTGGTGGTGGTTGGGGATGGGGAGTTGGAAATTCGGCTGATGTAATCAAGCGGAAGCGGCACAATGCGCAACGCACAACGCGCAATGGGTTCTATACATAGAATCAAGGGGAATGCGCAGCATTCCTGCCGACATTGTACGTTGCGCATTGAACATTCCGAAAAGGGGGCAAAATGAAATTCACGCAAAAAAATTACTACATGGTATCCTTGTATTCCATCACGCACATGCTGATAGACTTTGCCTGCGCTTTTCTGATGTTCCGGCGCATTGCGGCGACGCCGGACTGGCAGTTTTCCATTCTGCTCTATAATTTTTGCGCGTTCGCCTTGCAGATGCCCATAGGGCTGGTTGCGGACAGGCTGAACCGCAACGCCCTGCTTGCGGGCTTGGGCTGCGCACTCGTGGCGCTGGCCTATGGGCTTTGGGCTCTGCCCTTGGCCGCCGTTTGCGCGCTGGGCATCGGCAACGCGCTGTTCCATGTGGGCGGCGGTTTGGACGTGCTGAATATCAGCGAAAAAAAGAGCAGCGCGCTGGGCGTCTTCGTTTCGCCGGGGGCCTTTGGCATATTCTTCGGCACCATGCTCGGCAGGGGTGGTGCCATCGTGGAATGGCCGCTGCTGCTGGCGCTGTCGGTCTTTGCGGGCCTGATCTTCACATTGCGTCCGATGCAAAAGGAAGCGTATAAGGGCAACGCCCCGCTCTCGCTCGAGGGTGCCGCCCGCCTTCTGCCTTCTGCCTTCTGCCTGTTCCTCGTCGTCTGCCTGCGCTCCTATGCGGGCCTGGCCCTGCAATTCCCGTGGAAGGGGACGGGGCAATGGGGCGTCGCGCTGGTCACAGCCGTTGTGCTGGGCAAGGCGTTGGGGGGCTTCGCCGCGGACCGCTTTGGCGCGAAGCTCGTCAGTTGTATCTCGCTGGGCGTGGCCGCCATACTGTTCCTCTTCCCGCAGGTGCCGATACTCGGTGTGCTGTCCGTGCTCCTCTTTAATATGACGATGCCGATTACGCTTTGGGCGATGGCGAAGAGCTTCCCCGGCGCGAAGGGCTTCAGTTTCGGCCTGCTGACCTTTGCGCTCTTCCTCGGTTTTTTGCCCGTGTATTTCGGCGTACAGGCGTCTGCGGCCTGGATATTTACGCTGCTGGCCGCGCTGTCGCTGGTGTTGCTTTGGGCGGGTTTGCGAAAGGCAAAAACATGAACGGACTTATACAATCCCTGCTCCTCTCCCTCGGCCTGACCCTGGTTTTTGAGGTCGCTTTTTTCTTCAGCGTCGGCAAGCGGAACCGGCGGGATCTGCTGCTGCTTGTGCTCGTGAATATAATCACCAATCCCTTGGTTGTGCTGCTCTTTTGGCTGAATTCGTATTATACGCGCTGGAACGTCGTTCTTGTAACCGCCGTGTTGGAATTGCTTGCCTTTGCGGCGGAAGGAGTGTATTATAAACGATACGGACAGGATTTTCGCCGCCCATTTCTGTTCTCCCTCGCCGCGAACGCGGTTTCGTATGGGTTGGGGTTGGTGCTGCAATTCATAATATAGGAGGATTTGGCCTATGTGGAAACGAGTTTTTGCAACGTTGCTGCCGCTGCTTTGCGCATTGTTTGCGTTACCTGCTGTGGCGAAGGCGGACGTGGTTATCGGACCCTTGGATTACATTATCTATAGCGGGTATGGCGTCTGGATCCTTGTGGGGCTGATGCTTTTGCTGGCAGTCGGCACGGCCGTTTTGATTTGGACCTTCGGGAAGCGCCGGAAGCGCAAGCAAAAGGATTCCGAGTAAATTTAGGAGGAGTTGGTTATGTGGAAACGGGTTTTTGCATCCCTGTTTGCGATGCTCTGTCTCCTGCTCTTGCTGCCCATTGCCGCGCGGGCGGATCCGATAATCGTGCCGACGGACGATTTCTATAACCGCCACAGAGACGAATGCAAATATGTAAACCGCGACTACTATGCGGACGGTGCGGATGGATTTGTGTCGCTCAGGAAAGAGCCGGGATCCGATCTGATAACGGAGACTATCGAAAACGGCACGGAACTGCGCATTCAATTTACCTATGAGCACGAGGGCGAGCTTTGGGGAATCATCGATCCCTATCGTACCGGATGGTGGTTCGCGGGTTGGGTACCCATGGCGCAGCTTTCGCTCGTATATGATTCCATCGCCTTTGCAGAGGAGCACGGAGACGAATTCCATGCCTATACGAGCAGTTATACCATATTTGACGATTTGGAGGACGTAATACTTTGGACTTATCCCGGCTCCGGGAAAATCCATAGCCGCATGCCTGCGAGCCGTTTTGCCGCGGGTAGTCGATTCGAGATTGCATACACGGACGCCGAAGGGAGAACCTGGGGTTGTATCGGATATTGGATAGGGGATAAAAAACCATGGGTCTGCATCGACGCGCCCACCGACGAAAAGCTCCCTGCATTGCTCCCGGCAACACCCGTTGTCGAGCCGACGCCGGGAAACGCGGCGGGCAATGACATAACGCTATGGCTTATCGCGGGCATGGTGCTTTTGCTGACCACAGGCACGGCCGTTTTGATTTGGGCCTTGGGGAAGCACCGGAAGCGCAAACAAAAGGATTCCGAATAAATAATAAGGAGGATTTGATTATGTGGAAACGTGGGGCTGCGGCTTTGCTGCTGATACTCTTTGGGCTGCTTCTGCTGCCCGCCATGGCGAGGGCGGATGTACTGATTGAGCCTTGGGACAACGATTTTTATGACAGCCACCGCTCCGATTGCGTGTACGAGGGACGCATGTATTACGCGAACGGCACGGATGGGTTTGTGTCGTTCCGATCTGCGCCGGGTTCTGCCCGGGAGACGCTGGCCGTTGAGAACGGCGAGCGGTTGTTTATCCAATTCACCTACGCATACGAGGGTGAATATTGGGGCGTGACGGAAGTCTATAACGACAACGGAAGGCCGACCTCCGGTTGGGCGCCCATGGAACAGCTCGCGCTCGTATACGATTCCACCGCCTTTGCGTCGGAATATGGCTCAGAATTCTATACCTATTCGGGCGACTATGACGCGTTGGCCGCGCCGGACGAGGTGATACTCTGGACCTGGCCCGGTTCGGGCGAAATTCACAGCCGCATGGACGCGGGCTATTTTGCGGAGGGCTATGAATTTGAGCACGCATATACGGACGCCGAGGGGAGAGAGTGGGGCTATATCGGTTATTGGATGGGCCGCCGGAACGCCTGGGTCTGCATCGACGCGCCGACGGATGAGAATCTGCCCCTCCAGAACCCACCGCCGCCGATCGGCAGGCCGACGCGCGGGAACGCGCCGGGTACCGACCTGATGCTCTGGATTGTTGCGGGCTTAGTGCTTGTTCTGGTCGCGGGCATGGTTGTCGTGGTTTGGAAGTTGGGGAAACGGAGAAATATCCAATGAAATTTGCGAAGTTTATCCTGTGGAATAAAGTTTTCCACAGCACCGTGTTTTTTGTTTGCATAGCATTGGTCGCGTTGGCCGATATTCTCGGCTTTTTCCTGATGCAAGGCGATTCCGACTTTCGGCGCGGGATTGCGGTCTATTCCCCCGAGCAAAACAGCGTGCGCCAGTCGCAGTTTACGGTGGACGGCGTCGCGTATGCGCGGGAGGGGATCGATACACTCGAAATCATTGCCACCGACCGGGGCGGCGGGGAAAGGGCCTTCCCCTTTGATCGCCATGCGGTGATGTATGACGGAGACCCCATTCTGGAATTGGCCAGTTATACGGCGGAGGTCGATCTGCCCGAAGACGGGGAGTATCGTCTGGTTGCACGCATGAAAACGACCGAAGGCGAGGTGGTGGATGGCATAGCCTTGGATGTGCGGGTCGACGCGGCGTCGACGCCCTCCCCGTTTGTCACGTTCAGCGCCACCCATTTCCTGACCCTGGCGGTGCCTGCCCTCTTTGCGATAGGCATTATCCTCTGGGCGCGGCGGGGCTCGGACAAGACAAAGCAGATATGCCGGATCATCCTCGCCGTCGGTATCAGCGCGTTTGAGCTGGTGATCATGTATAATCTGGCCCTGTCCCGGCACTTCCGCATCAGCTATGACCTGCCGCTGCATTTGTGCTCCATCGCTATCTGGCTGATACCTGTGCTTATGCTCACGCAAAATAAGAAATTGAAAGAGTTCCTGTATCAGCTGCTCTTCCTCTGGGGCCTGGCCGGGGCCTCGCAGGCACTGCTCACGCCGGATCTGAGCATGTACCCGGTGATGGGTGTCAAATATATCTGCTATTTCGGCACGCATGGGCTGATTATCGCGGGCGTGCTGTTTGCCACCTATGTGGACGGCCACAGGCCGAAGTGGCGCGCCTTTCCGAAAGTCCTGCTGACAACCGTGATCTGCGGCGGGATTGCGTTTGGCGTCAGCCATCTCGTGCGCCTGCTGCCGCCTTACGAGGCGGGCGGCTATTTCTATCTGGCCTATCCGCCGATATCCGGCAGCCTGATCGACGTCTTTGTCGATCTGCTTGGCCCCTCGCCCTATTATATGATTGGCCTGCTGTTGCTGCTTCCGATTGCCCAGGCGATACTGATGCTGCCCGTTTGGCTGGCGGATACGGTTGTGCGGGGCGTGCGGGGAAAGCGCGGCCAAGCGTAGCCGAACACCAACGAACCCGTAGGGGGCGTTTGCAAACGCCCCGCCCGAATATAATACATGACGGCGGGACGATTGCAATCGTCCCCTACGACAATTCAAACCAGTACCGTTACGTACTCCAAAAACGAAAATACAATCAGATGGCACCCGTCTTCATAATAATAATGGTGGCCGGGTGTTTTCTGTTTGATAAAGTTGATAACGCTTGTAATGATATAGATCAGTCTTTCCGAATCGATGACCCAGATAAATGACGGGGGTTCCTTATCCTTTATTATTTTGTCCGCATCGCCAAGCATGATTTTCAGGCCCGAAAGTTCTTCCATGTGCGTGTCCGGCAAATTGCCGCAATCTATTTCCGCGATTCGCCTGTATTTCCAATCAAGGTGAGCGGAAATCAAACCGCCGAGAGAGTACCAAAAAACGGATATGCATTATCCATCATGGACAAGTAGCCTATTAACAGCCTACTTGTCCATTTTTGTATCTTCATCAGATTTTGCATAAAGGACAAGTACGGACAAGTTTATGCAGTCATGAATACACCTGATTTTTTGGTGAAAACCTCATAGTCAAGCGTACTAAAACCGCTTGGCGAGAATAAATTTTAGTGAGGTGGAAGGCATGCAAAAACTAACTTTACAGGCAGGGAACGAAGGCAAATCCCTGCGAGATGGGTTCAAAGAATTCATCCAGACCAAGACCCTTTTGGGTTTAGCACCAGAGACCATAACAACATATCAGAATGTATATAGGTTTCTTTCTGATTACATCAAGGAAGATACATTGTGTTCTGATATAACAAATGACACGATATTGGGGTTTATCCAATATCACAAAGACAGGAACCCTAACATATCGAACATCACCATAAACAGCTACATAAGAAATAGTCGCGCCATTTTGTATTTCTTTATGGAGCGTGGCTATATGCCACAATTCAAAATAAAGATAATCAAATGCGAAAAACCTATCAAAGAGGTTTATACCGACCATGAAATACAGTTGCTAACGGCAAAGCCCGATATCAAGAGATGTTCTTTTGCGGAATATCGTAATTGGGTAATGGTGTGTTATATGTTGGGGACAGCGAACAGGGTAAAGACCATCTGTAATATCCGTATCGGTGACATTGATTTTGACAACGAGGAAATACAGCTATCAACAGTCAAGAACAAGAGGGCGTATATTGTTCCGCTGTCACCGACATTGAGTAAGATACTGAAAGAGTATTTGACTTATAGAAAAGGAACTGCGGATGATTGGCTATTTTGTAACCAATTCGGAAAGCAGATGTGCAAAGATGCTGTGACGGCGGCAATAAGAACCTATAACCATAAACGGGGTGTGAGTAAAACGAGTTCCCATTTGTTTAGGCACACATTCGCGAAGAACTGGATACTATCAGGCGGTGACCCGTTCCGACTTCAAAAGATACTCGGACACCGTTCGTTTGACATGGTGCGTGAATATGTCGAGATGTACGGCAACGATCTAAAACTAAACTATGCACAGTTCAATGCCTTAGACCAAAAAGTGCAGATGACGGGACATATAAAAATGGGGAAGAAATAGGGACAACGGAGGGAAGAAACGAACGGTTTTCTTCCCTCATTCGTTATTATGACCCTGTGGTTAAAACGTATTTTCTAAACAAATACATAGTCCATGTTTCCCAACCCAACCACACCCCCACATACTATAAGGCTTTCGCGCGTGTGTTGGTGGGGTCTCGGCTACTAAAAGCACCCGAGACCCCACCAACACATCATACATATAATATTAATATAATTATAGTATGTGGGGGTGTGGTTGGGTTGGGTGTGGTAGAGAGAGTAAGAGAGAAAGAAGAAAGAGAAAGACGAGAGGGAACCTATGGAGAACGAGAGAACAAGGGGAAGCGATAGAACGTGAAAAAGGGGCTGCATTTAAGCGATAGAGATTTACGTGTTTTGAATACGGTTTGGCGGTTTTGCTTCTGTTTGGGACGTCAGATAAAGGTGTTGTGCGGGTTTACTGCAAGTTATCCGTGCGACCGCAGACTAAGACAGCTTATTGAAGCAGGGTATCTATCAAGGAAGAAGTACGTTTACGGTATACCAGGGTTTTATATGGTTACAAGGAAAGCCGAAAGTGTCGTGCCAATTCGGTATTATGAGCATAAGATACGATTAGATAATATACTTCATGATATAGCTGTTATTGATACAGCTATCTATCTCATGAAGATATGGGATATTGGTTTGGGTGATATTGTTACGGAAAAGGAGTTGCACAGTAAAGACGGTTACGGAAGAAGAAGCCATCAGCCCGATTTCGTGGTAAAGCTTGCGGGTAAGGAAATAGCCATAGAAGTTGAGTTGACAACGAAAAGCCGAGAACGGTTTATGAAAAACATAGAAGACAATTTCATGCGGTTTGAAACGCAGTTTTGGGTTGTGTCCAATGAGAAAGGCGTGAGGGATAACCTAGGCAGTGTCGACATGAGATCATGCAATAACCTTTAGCCACAGGAAAAGGCAGCGGACGATCACGGCGCCGACAAATGCAACTGTAGTTTTGGCATAACGCGTGGCAATGCCGCGCCATT